>JAIRSC010000139.1 GCA_031255645.1 Treponema sp.
CCCCTGTTATCGCGGCGTTTTTCGCCGCAGGACCGCTTCGGCGTTCAGCCTGTCGCCCAGTTCCAGCAGGGTTTCCGCGAGGCTTTTCCGCCAGAAGTTTTCGTCTTTTCGGGGAAAGCCCAGCCCCACAAGGCTTTCCAGGCAGGCGGCGTAGGTTTCCCTGTCCACGGCCGGTTTAAGGCGGCGGCGTACCAGGTTACGGAGGAAGCTCTCGACCTCTTCCGTAAAATGCCTGAAATACGGCTTTCGCCGTTCTTCCCGGATAAGCGCGGCAAGCAGAACAAAGGCCTCGTAGGGCCGGTTCCGCCTGTCGAGCTCTTCGGCCAGAATAAAAGAGCAGTCCATCCAGTCTTCCCGGTCAAGGTAGTTTTCAATGCGGAATTCAAGCGCGCCGGCCCTGGTCCAGACTTCCACCGCCTCGTCGTCCTCAAGATGGAGAAAATCGAAAAAGATAAGCTTCGCGAGGCTTTCGGGATTGTTCTGTTCCTTGAGGAAGCCGCGGTAATCAAAGCCGCTCTTCTTCCCCATAAAGCGCCTGTAGGCCCTGTCGTACTCGAAACGCCTGTCGGCGTTTGAAAGCGTCTGGTACGCGGCGAGGAGCCTGCGCATCCCGGCTTCGGCCGCCTTGCCGGCGACGTCCGGGTGCAGGCGCTTTGCCCGATCCCGAAACGCGGCTTTTATTTCCCCTATGGAGGCTGTCCGGGGAACGCCAAGAAGAGAATAATAGTTATCCATGAGCGCGGTTTTAGGCCTGTTTGTAAAGCGTGTCGATAGACGGCTCCTTGACAAGAAGAACCGAACATTTGGCGTTGACCATTATCTCCCTGTGGGCGTGGGTGATAATGTCCCTGGCGTTCCGGTCTTTTTCCCATCCGCCCAAAAGGATAAGATCCGCCTTGCGCTCGCCCGCGGCGCTTAAAATTTCGGTATACACCGCCCCTTTCCGCATTTCCCGCTCTATTTTTACCCCTTTGGCCCTGGCAAGGTCTTCCACAAACGAAAGATAGCGTTCCCCGTTGGCTTCCAGGCTTTTTTCATACTCCTGGCTTTCTTCCTGTATGAAAATCTTGCTCAGCGTCAATTGGCGTATCGTCGCGGTATCCACCACGTACACCGCCGAAAGCCGGCAGTGGTACAGCTTCGCCAATATTATCGCGTATTTGGACGCGAGAATGGAGGAATCGGATCCCGATACGGCGACAACGATATTGGAAAAGAGCGGTTTTATCATTCCTTGCCGGCCTTCCTTTTCAGCAGCTTGCTCGTAAAGAACGAGTCCCTGTCCCGTTCCTCGAGAGCCGCCTCGATATAAGCTTTGGTGTCCCTGGCGTTGGGAATCACCATTTTTTCCAGCGCGTTTACCCGCCGCTGGGTTTTACGGACTTCCCGGGCAAGACGCCAGGCGATGGTTCTTACCGCGGCCAGTTCCGTAAGTATTTTAAGCAGTTGAAAGAATTCTAACACGGTTTCATCACATTCCGCAAATGAATTCGCCGGAGAATACTTCAATTCCGCTTCGGGCAGCTTTACCTCAAGGCCCGGAAGGCTCATTCCGGCGCAGACGACGCGCTTTTCTTCCAGGGAAAAGCGGTATTCTATGCCCCTGGAAAGCCTGTCGGCCCGTTCCCGGCCGACGACAATCAACATCCGCTTCAGAACCGGATACGCGGTGGCGGCGCGGGCGTCAAGTTCCCGTTCCAGCAGCTTTACCTGCTCGACCTTCCGCATCAGTTCCATAACCAGGATTTCCCGTTTTTGTTCGAGAAGATCGTAGCCTTCCTCGGCCGTGGCAAGCCGTTCTTTAACCCGGATAAGATTGCTTTTTGTCGGGGCTGTCTGTTCGCGCGCCATACCGCCCTACCTTTTCGGCCTGGGTCCGCGGCGTCCTTTGCCGCCCGCCGGGGAATCTTCGTTTTTTTGCGCGGCTTTGGGCTGATGTTCCGCCGCCGGGCCGCCGGAACGGTTTCCGCCGCCTCTTCGCCGCTCGTCAAAGATTCGCGCCTTTTTCAGCTCGATTCCGTATCCGGCAAACACAAGCCGCACGGCCTTTTCAAGATCCGCCCGGGGCGGATTCATCGGCAAAATAAAACGGCGGGCCGCGAAAAAAACGGCCTTGTACTCTTCCCAGCCGCCCTTTTTCAGCGCGTCCCAGTCGTGGGTATCGGCCAGATAGTCCTGAACCAGCGCCATGAGAACCCGGCCGCCCTGCTTTTCCGCTCCGTTCCCGTTACAGACACCCAGATCGGCAAGCGTCAGGAAATAGCGGCGCCTGAAACCGGCGTCCTCTTTCAGACGGGCGGAAGCTTCCGCCTGCAAATAGCGGTACAGCCCGGCGTCCTCGAGGCTTTCCACAATCCGCTCCACATGGGGGGAATTGATAATCTTGAAAAGCTCTTCGGTACGGCGGGACGGCGAAACGGCGCCGAGCAGGGCGGCCTCTTTTTTTATCCGCCGTTTCAGCGTCCAGGGAACGGAGAAACCTGTCGCCCCCGCGTATTTGAGCGCCCGGATCATCCGTACCGGATCGTCTTTAAAAATCAGATCGGCGGGTATAATGGGCCTGATTTTTTTCCGCCTGATGTCCGCCATGCCTTTCACGTAATCCACGACGACCTGCTTTTCGGGATCGTAAAAAAGGGCGTTAATGGAAAAATCCCGGCGGAGCACGTCTTCCTCGATAGAACCGTAGGTGTTGCTGGTATGCCCGTCTTTGAGGGAACGGAACGTGGAAACCTCGAATATCCGGGGGCCGAAAAAAACATGGACAAGGCGGAAACGGCGGCCGATGATGCGGGAATTGCGGAAGATTTTTTTGATTTGCGCGGGGGTCGCCCCGGTAACGATATCGAAGTCTTTCGGCTTTTTCCCCAGCATAAGATCGCGCACCGCGCCGCCTACAATGTAGGTTTCAAAACCGCCGGCCCGCAGCCGGGAACAAACGAACACCGCGTCCCTGTCGACGTCGGCGAAATTTATCCTGTGTTCGTCCCTGGTGTAAACCGCCGCTTTTTTGACGAGCGCGCCGTTTTCTTCCTTGCCGTAACGGATCCGCAAAAAGCCCTCACTTCCTCCCTTTTTGATCTGTAAGCCGAAGTTATAAAACACTTCAATTATTATAACCGGTAATCCCTGTTATTTCCAAAACGCCGGAAAACGCGCCGCGTTAACTGTGCCGCGAAAGCCATTTGAGAAGGTCTTCGATTACCTCTTCCCGGTTGGTTTCATTGAGCGGCTCGTGTCTCGCGTCGGGATAAATCACAAATTCCAGATCCCTCATTCCGTTCGCCCGGTAGGCGTTGACCAGTTTTGTGGGGCCGGTCCCCATCGAGCCTACCGGATCGGCGCTGCCGCAAAATATGTAAACCGGAAGATCCGCCGGAACGGATCGAATCGCCGTTTTCCGGTGAATCGCCCTGAGCCCCCCTATCATATCACGAAAAAACCCCGACGAACAGAGTTTTCCGCAGAGGGGGTCTTCGATATAGCTGTCCACGCGCTCTTCGTCCCTGGAAAGCCAGTCGAAGACGCTGCGGTTCGGCCTGAAGGGTCTGTTGTAGGAGCCGAAGCTCAAGGCGACGGCAAGCCTGGAAACCCGGCGGGGGCCTTTCAGCGCGGCAAGCGCCCTGAGAAACGGCGCGCCGAAAGCCACTTCGAGGCTTCCCGGCCCCCTGGTTCCCGAAAGAATCGCCCCGGTCAGCGGAATCGTCCCGGCTGGCGGGGCCGCCCCGGCCAACGGGGGGGAAGCTTTTTTCACGGAAACTTCCGGGCTTTCGATAAACGCCTGAACGAGGAACGATCCCCAGGAATGGCCCATAATGAAAAAGGGCGGCAAAACGGCCCCTTCTTCGGCAAACGTCGAGGCAATACGGCGGTTAATCACGGATATGTCCCGCACAACCCGGAAAAAGCCGTCCTCGTCGGAAGTATGGCCCAAAAGACCGCCCCTGCCCGGATCGTTTTTGCCGGGATCGGCCGTTTTGCCGTGGCCCCGTTGATCCGCCGCCCAAAGCTCAAAGCCCGCCGCGCAAAGTTTTTCCGCGAAAAAACCGTAGCGGCCCGAATGTTCGGCCATGCCGTGTACCAGGTGGACAACGCCCCTCATCTCCCCGCCCCGCGGAGACCAGCGTCGTATAAAGAGCCTGGTTCCGTCGCCGGAATCCAGCCAGAGGGAGGTTTCTACCATGGAACCATTATGATACACTAAGGCCCGGATGGCAATACGTGGACACACCCGTATCCGGGACGGGCGCTGTGTGTTGGTCCGTGGAACGGGCGCTTACCTAAGTACCTCGGAATTCCCCTGGATATCGAAGGCCGAGGTAAAAGAAGGAAGGTATTCCACGCCGGTTCCTATTTCCGCTGTTCCCGTAAATCTGTAACGGACTCTGCGCATGGCAATAACCTGATCCAGAAGGTTTCTCTGCATGTTGATAAAGTTCATCACGAGGAAAAGCTCTTCTTCGGCCGCGCCCTTCGCCGGGATTGTACACAGGTTCGTTTCGCTGCCGCCGGCCCAGAAACGGCCGTGACCGTACAGTTCGTAGCTCAACGAAGAAAAGGCCGCGGGGAACGGGTTTGGGTTTTCTATCCTGATTTTTACCTTGAGCCGGGTATTGATAAGTTCCGCCTGCATAATCGCGATGGAAACTATCGAAAAAAGCGGTTCCCTGATCCGGGGAAAGGAAGCGTCCTCGGCGGTAACGACAGAACCGGCTCCGCCGCCGTCAAAGGCAAACGCGAATTCCATGATCGTTTTTGTGTCAAGTTCTTCCGTTTCCAATGGCAGGGACGGATCGAGGTTTTTCAGGCTCAGGGTACAGAGGGCGGCGGCTTTTTCCTCCGCGCCCGGAGCGGCTCGGATTACTTCCGCGCCGCTGTGGTAACCGGAGGAAAGTTCTTTTCCGTTAACAAAAACCCTGCTCCGCTCAAGCCGCATGACGAGCTCTTCGGTTCCGGGATTCGAGACATGGACAAAAAAACGCAATGTTACCTCGTCCGGCCCGGACGCCTCGATACGGTCAAGAACCATGGCGGCGGCGGGCGCGGTTTGGGGCGCGGCGGGCGGAGCGCCGGAACAGCCTGAAAAAAAGATCGTAATGGCCCCAAGCGCGGCGGCCAAAAACGGAACATACTGCTTCATGGTTAAATATCGGTAAGAGCGCAACTCCGATTCAGTTTTAGTGTCCTAAAGGGCATGAAACCACAGAAAAAAATTATTTCCCAGACACTTGATGAAGAAATCGCCAATTCAATCCTTCACGGAACGGGGGTTCTTTTGGGAATCCTCGGTCTTGTCTTTCTTGTTCAGCGCGCCCGCGGTCTTTTCGGCGGCAAAGGCTTGAGCGGGGGCGGCGTCGCGGTATGCGTAATCTTCGCGGCGGCAATGATACTGATGTTTCTCGCATCAACCCTGTACCATGCCCTGCAAAGCCCCGGCGTAAAGAAAATCTTCCGTATTTTCGACCACCAGGCGATTTACCTTTTTATCGCGGGAACCTATACCCCGTTTTGTCTTTTGGGCCTGAAGGGCGCCTGGGGCTGGACCCTTTTCGGCTTTGAATGGGCGCTGGCGATTACCGGAATCGTCCTTTACGCCCTTAACTGCCGTTTTGTCAAGAAAGCCGAACTTGCCATTTTTATCCTGATGGGCTGGGCGATTCTCGCGGGCTTTGTTCCCCTTGTCAAAGCCATTTCGCCGAAAAGTCTTGTCCTGCTTTTTTCCGGCGGCGCGGCGTATACCGCGGGAACCTTCTGGTACAAGGCGGGAAAGACGGTCAGGGGAACCCACGTCGTCTGGCATGTGTTCGTCCTTGCCGGAGCGGTTTGTCATTTTTGGGCCGTGTGGTTTCTTTCGTAATTCAGCCTGGCCGTATGGAGGCCCGAATCCACCGTTCCTTTTTTCGCGCCGATTAAATTCGCGATTTGCCGGTTCGGGGCGTCAACGCGCACCGCCGCGAGGCGTTTCCTCATCGCGGCGAGGCGTTTCCTTGCCGCGTCCAGTCTTTTTTTCATCTCCATGCCCCGGCTCGATTCCGGCGGGAAGGCGCGCGTCCGGTTCTCAAAAGCGAGGCAGCGGTAAAACTGACTGTAGACCCGTTCCTGTAGTCTCCGCATCCGTTCTTCCTGACCGAGCCGCTGGTTCCGCAGCGTATCCACCATGTTTTTAAGCTCCTTCTCGTCCATGCCGATTGCCGGCGCGGCCCGCGCGATATAATCGTCCGAAAGAAAGTAATACGATTTAAGAAGCAGAAGAAGCACCTGTCTGCGGTTTTTGACCGGGGAAAAATCCCGTTTCGGTTCGAAATATTCCGGCTCTTCTTCCTCGCAGGCCATCATCTCTTCGGCCTTGGCGTCCCACCAGGTCTGCTCGATGATATTGTGATCTTTTTGCCGCAGACAGTATTCTTTTGCCGAAAGCCTTACCAGGGCGTTTATATACGAATCGAATGTGGAGCCGTGAGCCTCGTAACGGTCGACGGCTCTTTTGATCCGTGGATAAAGCCAACTGACAAAATCGCCGCAGCTTTCCCTGTCCATTTTTTCAGGCCTGAAACGAAAAACCCGTTCTCTAATCCTGAAAAAAATCCGGCTCTCCAGTTCCTCTCTGTTCATTTGCCCGCGGCGGTAGGCGTTGAGTAGTTTGTCCAATTCCATTTTCATCCCCTGTCCTTTGGTGTATATCGGATTCTAGGGAGGGAAACAGGGGTTTTGCTTGTATTGCAAACAGGAAAATGACAAATGTAATAAAAAAACTTCTTCTCGCGCCTGTCTTCTTCGGCCGGCGTTTTACCGGGCCGCGTCCGGTACGGCGCGCTGGAGCGGGGAAGGCGCGAGACCGCTGAAAGCGGGAGCGAACGCGCCCAGCAGCTTTTGTTCCAGGCCGGCGATGGTTCCGTCGGGGTTGGCCCCGGCGGCGTTCTTGTGCCCTCCCCCGCCAAACAACGAGGCGATGGACGCTACGTCGATCCTGCCTTTGGACCTAAAGCCTATCGAGCAGCTTTCCGGTTTTTCCTGGCGGACAAGAACGACGGCTTCCACTCCCTCGACGGACATTAAAAGCTGGTAGATCGCGTCGGAGTCTCTGCTTTCTTCGCCGTAACGCGGAACGTCTTCGTATTCTTCGAAAGAAAGGAGAAGTCTTCCGCCGAAAAACGCCCTGGTCCGCGAAAGGACAAGCCCGGTAAGTATCCGCGAGTCAAGGCTCTTTCCCCCGTTGATCATCGCGAAAACCCGTTTGGGACTGGCCCCGGCCGAAACAAGCCGCGCCGCCGCCTCGAAGGTTTTCGATCCCGTTTCGTCCACATGGCGGAAAAAACCCGAATCGGTGCAAAGCCCGAAAAGCAGCAGCTCCGCTTCTTCCGGGGTGGGGGAAAGGCCCAGGGCGGCGATGATATTGAGTACCATGTAGGTAACGGAGGGGGCTTTGGCGTCAAGGTATACGGCCTGTCCGGAAGGGTTTCCCGAGACGTGATGATCCACCGAAGCCAGGGGAAGACCCGTAAGCGGAAGATCCCCGACCCGGTCGAGGGAAGAACAGTCCATGACAATAACCCGGATCCGCTCGCGGGGAATGCCGGCGGGAAACGGGGAAAACCGTCCCTCAAATGGCTTTACCTCGGGCCGTTTGAAAGGCCCCGCGGAACAGGGCAGGGCTTTTTTTCCGATACGGTTCAGGACGGAAACGGTAACGAGCTGGCTGCCTACACAGTCGCCGTCCGGCTCTTTGTGGCCCGCCACGACAAAAAAGCGCCCCTCTTCGATAAACCGCAGCAGCGCCTGAGGAACGGGAACCCCGGCCTCCGCCTTGATTTCGGTATCGTCGCGGTTTTCCACGGGCGCTCCCTAACAATGAAGCAGAGAAGTCTGGAGCCGGCCGTAATAGCGGGGTTTTCCCCCGGCGATATAGACATCCAGTTCGGTTCTGAATCCATAGCGATCCAGGTATATTCCCGGTTCCAGGGAAAAACAGGATCCGTCCAAAAGAAAGCGGCTGTCGGGAAATTCCACCGAATCTATATTGACTCCCGAACCGTGACATTCCGTATCGATACCGTGGCCGGTCCGGTGCTTTATCGCCTTTTCGTAGCCTCCGGCGACAAGAAGGCTTCTCGTGTACGCGTCAACTTCGGCGCCCGAAAGTTTCCGCCCGGAGGAAAGCTCCCGTTCGATAAACGCGAAAGTCTTGTCCCGCGCCGAAACAAGATCCGCGAAAATTTTTTCCGCGTCTTCGGGGATTTTTTCGGCGTAGACCCCGGCCCAGGAAATATCGGCATAGATGGAACGGGGGCCGTTTTCTTTCGCCCACAGGTCAAGCTGGATAATGTCCCCTTCTTTGACAAGGGCGCCCTGGCCGGCAAAGTCGTAATGGGGATTGGCCGAATGCGGGCCGGCGGCGGCCAGCGGCGGATGATCCCGGACAAGGCCCAGCCGGACAAATTCTTCTTCCATAGCGCGGCGCAGATCGCCTTCGTAAAGCTCTTTTTTTTGCGCGTAGGAAGACCGGACAATATCCCAGACTTTTTCCACGATCCGGTAAAGCCCCGCCGCGGCCCGTTCATGGGAAGCGACGCCGCCGGAATCGAGAAGGCTTATAAAGCGCTGTACAAGGGCTTCGGCGGGAACCAGGACAAGACCCGCCTTTTCCAGAAAAGAAGCCGTTCCGGCGTCAAGAAACGAAACCGCGCTGAGGGTCTCCGAAAAATGGGCGCCCCAGCGTTTGCCGGCCAGCGGCGCGAGCAGGGCTTCCAGGTCTTTTCTGCTGATATAGGTATTTTTCGTCCCCGGAAGCCCGTCCAGATGATCGGTTTCGATGGCCTGCGTCAGCCCGAAAGGTTCCCCTTCGGAGGGAACCGCGTAAAACCAGAGGCGGGAATTGGTCAGGCCCGAAGGCCGTTCAAGAACGGCGTCCGAAAGCGCGTCCCGGTGGCGAAAGTTACAAAAAAGCCATCCGTCAAGTTTTTCTTCACGGATGGCTTTCTGGATTTTATCAAGATCGATCAACGAAAAACCTCAATATTTTATGTTGAGCGTCTCGACGCCTTCAAAGCGGTCGTCAATGTTGACGTTCGACGGAATACTGCCCCAGCTTTGGTGGCTGTTGTACCTGCTCACATAAAGCCGTACCGAATGAAAAGCCCCGTCTTTGTAAAATACGGACATACAGGGCCAGGTTTTTCCCGATCCAATCTGGACAATCTGGGCTTTTAACACGTCGCGGCCAAACCATTCAAAAGGAATATACAGAGTACCGGTATTGTTGGCCCCGCTGCGATAGATGACCACATAACCCTTCCTGTAGGGATACACTTTCTGAATAGGGATATTGACGCAGTACAGTTCCGATTCGCTATGGGGATTGATTCTTTCCTGGGCCGTCACGGGCGCGGCGCACAGGGCGGTAAGGCCCAACAACGCGATAACAGGCAGCTTTTTCATTTTTCCTCCTAATAGCAGGCCGTATATCAACCGTACATGACAAGCGCACAAGCCGAAGCAAGAGAACACTACAGCCTACCAGTATACTATAGCACAATTACGGATCGCCGGCAAGACCCAAAATTCCGGCAAAACGGATCTCAACAGGATCGTATCAAAACCCCGCTTGCGAATCAAAACCCGCGGCCGTCACCGGACGCCGCCGGTCAAGGTTGCCAGCATAAGCGCCTTGATCGTATGCTTGCGGTTTTCCGCCTCGTCCCAGGCCCGGCTTTGCGGACCGTCTATGACCTCCGCCGTTACCTCCTCGCCCTTGACGGCGGGAAGGCAGTGCAGGAAGATGGCGTCGCTTTTGCCGGTTTTTGCCATAAGCGCGGCGTTAACCTGATACGGGGAAAGCAGGGCCGTCCGTTCGGCCTTTTTGTCTTCTTCCCCCATGGAAGTCCAAACGTCGGTATAAACGGCCCGCGCGCCGGAAACCGCCGCCGTATCGTTGGTAACGTGGAGACGCGCCCCGGATTCCGAGGCAAGGACGCCGCAGCGCTCAAACAGGGCCGGGTCGGGATTCAGCGCCGCCGGGGTAATCACCGTAAAATGTATCCCCAGTTTGGAACAGATCACCATAAGGGAACGGGCGACATTGTTCCGCCCGTCCCCCACAAAACACAGGGTCAGCCCCTTGCCCGGCCCAAAGCTTTCTTCCAGAGTCATAATATCCGCGAGAGCCTGGGTAGGATGAAAACTGTCCGTAAGGCCGTTGTAGACGGGAACCCCGGAATGGGCCGCCAGGGCTTCCACGGTGGACTGCTTAAAGCCCCTGAACTGAATCGCGCTGAACATCCGGCCCAGAACCCTGGCGGTATCCTCAACGGATTCCTTTGCCCCAAGCTGGATATCCGCCGTGGAAAGGAACACCGGATGACCGCCTTCTTCCCCAAAGGCCGTCTCAAACGCGCAGCGGGTTCTGGTGGAACGTTTTTCAAAAAGCAGGGCCAGAGAAAGGCCGGAAAACCGCATCGGTTTTTTCCCGGCCCGGGCTTCTTCTTTTACCTGTTTCGCGAGGTCCAGAAGGTAACGAATTTCTTCCGGCGAATAATCCAGAAGGGTAAGGAGGGATCTGCCCTGCAGGTTCGGGGTTTTCATAGCTTATCGTGGTGGATTTTGCCGGTTTTTGCAAGGCGGCATGGGCCTCAGCTTGGGTTGTTGCCGTTCCGCGGAAACGCGGTTCGCGGCGGAATATCAAACCGATTTTCAAATAATTACCGCTTGCTCTGCTTTTTTTATAGCAAAACTCCCGCTATTCAGTGTATACTCACTGTCAATGACACAGATGTTTTTTGTGCTTCGTTTTCAGACCCAGCTCAAGCGTACCAGGCCGAAACTGCTGCATCAGTTGGAAAAGTCCATCATGGAAACCATAGAAAGTTTTGGCGGCGAGGTTACGGCGAAACACAAGCTTATCGGCGCCTCCTTTGACGATACGGGCATCGGGGTTATCATGGATATGCTCTGTATTCTCGAAAACATGGGACAGGCCCTGGAACAAGCGTCTTCGGAGCTTTACGGCTATAGCTGTGTATTTGGCCGCGATGTGGACGAAGAAGACGTCCCGCTGCTGATCAGGGGGCTGCCGCCGGACCTGTGGGATACGGGGATATGGTGCGATCTGAACCTGAGAACCTCCCTTAAACCGTTTGTTGATTTTGACGATCCGCTTTTGCCTCCGGACTACCAAAAGCCCTTCTCCGGCTACGCACGGGTAAAAAAAATACGGAAAAAGCTTGCCTTTTTCGCCGGGGAAGAAACTCCCTGGATGGATAATTCGGGAAAAATTAACCAATACCTCAAGCAGGACGCGCGGCGGAATACGGTTATCGCCGGCGCCGAATTTATCGGGAAACGCGAAGGATTGTACCGTTACTGCGCGGATACTATGGGGAATTTTCCTCCGCTGCTTGTCCGTTTCGGCTGCGGCAACGCGGTTACCTGTATAGCCGACGCGCTTACCTGGGAAATAAAGCAGGCCCTGGCGTCCGGCGACGCCGAACAGCTCGCCGGAACGGCCGAGCTGTTCTTTCGGGAACGGTTTCGGGAAGAAGTTTCGGAATTCCTGGTAAAACGGGGGAGGGAGTTTTTTCAGCTGCTGACAAACGCCTATAAAGCCGCCGCGGAAAGGGCAAAAGTCCAGCCCGTTGTGGTTCTGGAAAACCTTCAGGCCGCGGATTCCCACGCCCGGTCCATCATTTCATCCGCGTATCTACAGCCCGGTATCCGGGACAATCTGTACTTTTACGGGACTTGTACCGACATGAAGGCCCTAAAGCCCTGGGAAGAGATTTTTCCGCGGATTATCAAATTTTCCCCCGAAAAAAAGAATCGGCCGGGGCTTCCGGACATTCCGCCCGGTTTATGGGAAATGGCCTACGCCTGTGTTCTTTTCAGCCGTTTTTTTCCCGGCCATCTTATTCCGAGGCTTTTGGCCGAAGAAGGAAAAAATCCGGCCATGATCGAAAAGACCCTCACCCTGCTTTCCGATCTGCGCCTTACCGGCGGCCTTTCCGATCCGTCCCCGAGGTTTGCGAATCTTGCTTCCAGGGCGGAAAACATTCTGGGAAAACGGGCGGATCGGATACGGAAAATCGTGCGGAACAGGCTTATGGCCTGGGTAGAGTCGGGCAGGATCAAGCCCTGCTTCAGGCTGCTGGAAGCCCTGTCCGCCCTGGGCGGGGAAGGCAGCGAGGCGCTTATGATAGAGGCCGTATGCGGCGACGTTATAAACGGAACCTGCGGCGGAATAGAAAAAGCGATTGGGGACGGAAGTCTTGCTCCGGTGGTCGGCAAAAACCGCGTCGTTCCGCTGACCTGCATCTTCACAACCCAGAAAGCCCTGAGCCGGGGGAGCCGGGAGCAGATTGTACAAACCTGCGCCAAACCTCTTCCCATAGACGCCTTTCAGTCCGATTTCCGGGCCCACATTCTTACGAGCCGGGCGTCGTACAGTCTCAGCGCATGTGACGTCGATTCCGCCGCCGCCTTGACAAAAGAAGCCATGCTCATCTCCCAGGGGGAAAATTCGGGACGGGATTTGGCGCGCGTTTACCGGCTCTTTTCCCTGATCGATTTTACCAACCGGCAGTTTTCCGACGCTATCGATTATTTTACGTTTGCCGCGGAAGCCGCGGAAAGAACCGGAGACACGGCCGAACTGACCCTTATCGATTACTATTCCGCCGCGGCTCATTTTATCTTCGGAAACATTTCAAAAGCGGTACGGCTTACCCGGCAGGCGGAAGAGGCCGCCCTTACCGCGGGCCTGCCCGACTGGGCGGATCGCTGCCGCTTCCTCAAGGGAAGGCTTCACTTCGAGATGGGCTGTTATCAGGAAGCGCTGGACATTTTTAAATCCCTGGAAACGGATCACTACGGCCCGGCGCCGGAAGGTTTTGTCCAAACCGTCGCCGCCTGGATATACCGTTCCAATATCTACCTGCGCAATGCCCGTTCCGGCGAAAAACCCGCCGAAACCGGTGAATGTTATGACGGACGGCTTTTTGAACTGGAGGAAGCCTATCTCTCCGGCGACTACCGGAAAATCCTGGAACTCGCCCTGGGCCGGAGCAATACCCTTACCAAGGATCGGTTTTTGTATATCGAACAGCCTGACTGGCGAAGCGGATTCGCCCAATGCGAACTTTTGCTTTTCCCCATGAAAGACCTTTGGGATCGCATGTTTCTGACCTACCGGGCCCTGGCCCTGTGCCATCTCACGAACGGAAAACAGGGAGAAAAAGAAGAAGCCATCCGGGAAATGAGGCAAATCATGAGGGAAGAACTGCCCGACGCCGATCCCAACGACGCTTTTTATTTTTATTCATATTACCGGGTTTTGAAACGTTCCGGCGCTTCCGAAGTGGATATGAACACCGCCATCAGTCTTGCCTTTAAGCGGCTCCAGCGCCGGGCAAGCCGCATTGACGACAACCAAACCAAACGGTCGTTTCTTTCGTCTCACTACTGGAACGGCGCCCTCGAAATAGCCGCCAAAGAGCACAAGCTTATTTAGGAGCCTGCCGCGTTTCGCGCATAAAGATGGGTTTGGCCGCCCCGCGATAGTTTCGCGGAAAGAGCCTCCATACGGCAAGCGCGGTTTGCGCTTCACCGGTTTTCTTCCGATAGTCGTTTAGCGGCAATTGGACTTGAACCAATGACCGAACGGATATGAGCCGTTTGCTCTACCAACTGAGCTATGCCGCCATGTCACCTTTAGGTGACAATATAATACAATTCCTTATGGCACGCGGCCCAAAGGGCCGTATAGCCGCCAAAATCGCCGCAGGCGATAAAAAAATACACTTCCTTACGGCACGCGGCCCAAAGGACCGTATAGCCGCCATGTCACCTTTAGGTGACAATATAATACAATTCCTTGCGGCACGCGGCCCGTTAGGGCCGTATAGCCGCCAAAATCGCCGCAGGCGATAAAAAAATACACTTCCTTACGGCACGCGGCCCGTTAGGGACGCATAGCCGCCAAGCGGCCGAATGACCGCGTTAAATACACTTCCTTGCGGCACGCGGCCCAAAGGGACGCATAAAGCCGCCAGGCAAATAGTCATTTATATATACCCAAAAACGCGCTCCCGGTCAAGCGCTTACGGTAAATTTATGAAGACGCCCGGTAGAAATGCCGCCTGTTTCCGTCCAAAGAAGCGGCGTTTGCTCCGGCGCGGCCATGAAAAGCCCCGCCGGGTTTCCGCGCGGGCCCTACTACGAATGAATCGAATTATTTGCTAGCATGGAAGGAACATGAATTATTTGGATTTGCCGGTTTATCAGCACAAAGACCTTATCCTTTCCGCCCTTGAGGGAAACCAGGCCGTGGTTGTGGAAAGCCCCACCGGTTCCGGGAAAACGACCCAGCTTCCGGTACTGCTCAGGGACGCGGGTTACGATAAAAACGGAATTATCGGGGTAACACAGCCCCGGCGTATCGCGGCCATGTCCGTTTCGGACTTTATCGCCCGGCAGCTTGGCTTTAAGGAACCCGGCGAATCAGGCTGTCCTGTGGGTTTCAAGATGCGTTTCGAGGACAGAACGAATCCCGGTACCAGAATCAAAATTATGACCGACGGAATCCTTCTTCAGGAGATGAAGCTTGATCCCTGGCTTTCGAAATACGGAGTGATGGTGATCGACGAGGCCCACGAAAGAAGCCTTAACATAGACTTTATTCTGGGCCTGCTCAAACGGGTGCTTGAGGCGCGGAAGGAATTCAAGGTGGTGGTTTCTTCCGCCACGATAAACGCCGAGGTTTTTTCCGAATATTTCGGGGAATGTCCCGTCGTAAAAATAGAGGCGCAAAACTATCCGGTAACCCTGATCTACGACCCTCCCCTTTTGACAGCGGAGGCCGCGCCGAGGGGCCGGAGCGGCGAAGACCGCGGCCGCGCGGAAAACCGGCCGGGCGGAGTTTCGGGGAACCTTGCCGAAGAAGCCCTGCTGGTCAAAATCGAAACGATTGTCGAACGAATCGTCAGCGAAAAACGGCCGGGGGATATTCTGATCTTTCTTCCCGGCGAAAAAATGATCAAGGACTGTATGAGCCGCCTTGTTTTTTCTTCGCTGGGAAACTTTCTCTACATTCTGCCCCTCTACGGAAGGCTCGGCAGGGAAGAACAGGAACGGGTGTTCGATGAGGCTCCCGCCGGCAAAATAAAGGTGGTTATTTCCACGAACATCGCGGAAACCTCGGTTACGATAGACGGGATAACGTCGGTGATCGATTCGGGACTTTCAAAACTCAACTACTACAATCCCCGCACCTATACTTCGAGCCTTGTGGAATCTCCGGTGTCGCGGGCTTCGGCCAATCAGCGCAAAGGCCGGGCGGGGCGTACAAGGCCGGGAACCTGCTACCGTCTTTATACCCGCAGGGATTTTGAAAACAGGCCTCTTTTTACCACCGAAGAAATCTACCGCACGGATCTTTCCGAGGTTGTGCTCCGCATGGCCGATCTTGGAATAACCGACTACCAGGAATTCGACTTTATTTCGGCGCCCGACCGGGAAGGCATCGCGGCGGCCATTGAAACCCTCAACCTGCTTGACGCGCTGGAACGGGACTTGAGCCTTTCAAAAACGGGAAAGATGATGACCGAGTTTCCCCTCGCGCCCCGCCAGTCCCGGATTATCGTGGAAGCCATTCTCCGTTATCCCCGGGTGATCGAGGAAACGATTATTGCCGCCGCGTTCCTTTCCACTCAAAGCCCCTACGTGCTTCCGCCGGGGGAAGAACTTGACGCGAGAAAGGCCCACCACGGCTTTCGGGATTCCCACGGGGATTTTGTCTCGTACCTCAAGCTGTACCGCGCCTGGACCGCCGCGGAAAACAAGGCGAAGTTCTGCGAAAAAAACTACCTTGACGAACGGGCCATGGCGGAAATCGCCAACGTGGCGGTTCAGCTTGAAGAAATTGTTTCCGCGATGAAGATACCCGTGCTTTCCGGCGGGGACGTCGAAGATTACCTGTGCTGTGTCGGCCGCGGCCTTATTCAGTTTGTCTGCGTAAGGGAAGACGCGGTACGGCCGGGAAAATCCGCGGGCAAATCCGCCGGGCAATCTTCCGGAAGATTTTCGCGGGAAGTATACCGGAGTCTGACCGCGGACAGGATTACGATCCACCCCGGATCGGTGATGTTCAGCCGCAACCGCGAACAGGGGCGGGACGGGCCGCGTTATATTGTGGCCGGCGAAATCGTCCGCACGACCCGTATGTACGCCATGTCGGTAAGCCCCCTGTCGCTTGAAACCCTGGGAAAAATTAGCCCCATACTTTTGGCGGAATTCGGCGGAAAACAGGCGGACGAAAAAGGCCGCCGGGGCGCGGAAGAGGTTTCGGGGAAAGCAAGGCGTTCCGGCAGGGACTTTACCAACGCGATCCGTATCGGCGGCGAAATTTTTCCGGTGGAAACAATCAAGGGCAAAAAACACGTGTCCCTGGCCTGGGAAAAACTCAGGGCCGTCAAGGAAGCGCTTGAAGGGCAAAGCCCCGGCGCCGAACGCTACAGGGGCATGAGGGGAACCGTCGTCCTTGACGGCAAATACACCCTGCTTGCCGGGGAAAAACTTTCGCTAATCATGACGCTGCTGCCGGGCCTTGAACCGGAAAGCGCCCCCGGCCTCGACTGGCCCCGGAAAGAAAATTTCAACTCCGGCGTGTCCGTGCCGGACACGCCGGCCGAAAAGCGGGGCGCGGACCAAAAAGCGGCGGGAAACCTTTACCGGCTGCTTGACCGCCTTCCCCTTGTCCTTCGTCCGGCGCTCTGGAAACGCCGGTCCGGAAAAGGCGAAGCGGGCGGGGAACTCGGCTTTATCGCCCTGTTTACCGACGGCGGGGGCAATTACCGGTTCCGCTGTTCCAGGGGCTTTCACACCGCCCTGAACGAAAGCCTCGCGAGCCTCGAAGCCCTGATCGACGAACTGGGCGAAGACGTGGACGTAGAATTTAAACACATCGTCAACCAGACCTACAGGCGGCTTTCCGACTATTTGCAGTAATATGTCTTAACTGCAGCCGGTCGTCCCTCCGCAGGTGTCGCACTTCATGCAGGTTCCGTTGCGGATCAGCGTAAAGGAGCCGCAGGACGGGCAAGGGTCTCCCTCGTAGCCCTTGATACGGGCCTGAGCGGCGCGCCGGCCGGATTCCGCGCTTTCCCCTCCCATGCTTTCCGGCGCGCTTTCCGGCGAAGCCTCCGCTTGGCCTCCGGGTTCCGGCGCGGGGCCTTTGCGTTTCACGGCCGGGCCGGCGGCTTCGGCGCGGCGGCGTTTTTCGCCCTTCGCCCCGGCAAGCGCCGAACCGTCCTGCGTTCCGGTCGAAAGCAAATCCTCGCTTTTAACCTGCCCAAGATCGTCCCGCTTAAGGTAACTTATCGCCAGATCGCGGAAAATATAGTCGATAACGCTTGTGGCCATCTTCACATACTCGTGGCCCTGAACCATGCCGTTCGGCTCAAAGCGGCTGAAGGTAAAGGCGTCGACATATTCCTCAAGGGGAACGCCGTACTGAAGCCCCAGGGAAACGGCAATGGCAAAGCTGTTAAGCAGACTCCTGAAAGCGGCGCCTTCCTTGTGCATGTCGAGAAAAATTTCGCCGAGCCTGCCGTTATCGTATTCACCGGTACGGATAAAGATCGAATGGCCGCCTATTTTCGCTTTTTGGGTATAGCCGGAACGCCGGTTCGGAAGGCTTTTCCGCCTGCCCCGCGAATCGCTTTTCTCAACGACGACGGGCCGCTCGTTTTCTTTTTGAAGCGCCACGATGGTATCGGCCAGCGGATCGGCGCCGGGAGCAAATGAGGAAAGGGGCTGGGAAAGTTTCGAGCCGTCCCGGTACAGGGCGACCGCCTTGAGACCGCTCTTCCAGCCGAGCATATAGGCGCCCTCGACATCCCGGTAATCCGCCGTGTTGGGCATGTTGATCGTTTTGCTGATCGCGCCGGTAATAAACGGCTGCACCGCCGCCATCATCGCGACATGGGCTTTCCAGGGAATCGAGCGTTTCCCGTTCTTCCCCGAAGGAGTAGCCGTATCGAAAACGGGAAGGTCTTTTTCCTTAAGCCCCGGCGCTCCCTCAAGCCCCATCGTTCCGCAGACATAGGTTTCCGCGGCGGCAATCTCTTCGCCGCTAAAGCCAAGGTGCTTTAGCAGGCTGAAACCCGGCAGCGACCAGGTCGATTCGGGAACGCCGAGCTGTTTCCCGACAAAGTCCCCGCCGAGAACCCAGGGGTTAAAGACGCCTTCAAGAGAAAGGGCGGCGGCGCATTCCTGTTCCGCCGCGGCAATGGCTTCGGGGCTAAAGCCCTTTTCGGCCAGACGCTCCGGGTTAAGGCCCGGCGCGCCGTTAAGGGTTTTGTGCCCCGTCGCGTAGACGGTGATTTCCCCGATTTCGTTTTTGCCGTAGCCGAGGGCTTCAAGGGCCGGCGGCGCGGACTGGTTGATGATCTTGAAATAGCCGCCCCCGGCGAGCTTTTTGAATTTGACCAGGGCGAAGTCCGGTTCAACCCCGGTGGTGTCGCAGTCCATCAAGAGACCGATGGTTCCGGTCGGAGCGATGGCGCTTACCTGGGCGTTCCGGTAGCCATGTTTTTCGCCGAGCGAGAGGGCCTGGTCCCAGGCGCGGCGGGCCGCTTCGAGCAGTTCCGCCGGGCAGCGTTTCGGATCGATGCCCGCCGGAATCGTATGGAGACCCTCGTACTCGCCCGCCCCGGCGTTGTAGGCCGCCCGCCGGTGGTTCCGTATAACCCTAAGCATGTGGCCGGAATTTTCTTTATAGCGGATAAAAGGCCCAAGGGCGGCGGCCATCCGCGCCGACTGGGCGTAGGCTTCCCCGCTGAGAATCGCCGAAAGGGCCGCGGCCACGGCCCTGCCTTCCGGCGAATCGTAGGCGAGACCCATCACCATAAGAAGGCTTCCCAGATTCGCGTAACCCAGCCCCAGGGTTCTGTATTCGTGGGAAAGCTCGGCGATTCGGGGAGCGGGAAACTGGGCCATGACGACGGAAATTTCGAGAATCGTCGTCCATATACCGATGGCGTGAAGATAGCCGTCGATGTCGAAGCGTTTCGTGTTTCTGTCGTAGAGCCTGCCGAGGTTTATCGAGGCGAGATTACAGGCGGTGTCGTCGAGGAACATATATTCCGAACAGGGATTGCTGGCCCGTATCTCGCCGCCTTCCGGGCAGGTGTGCCAGTCGTTGATCGTCGTATGGTACTGAAGCCCCGGATCGGCGCAGCGCCAGGCGGCGCGGGCGACGCGGGACCAGATATCCGCGGCCTTTAGGCCGCGCACCGTTTTGCCGGACACCCGTTCCCGAAGCTCCCAGTTTTCGCCCGCTTCCACGGCCTTCATAAAATCGTCGCTTACCCGAAGGCTGTTGTTCGACGACTGGCCCGAAACGGTATTGTAGGCTTCCCCGTCCCAGGCCGTGGAAAACACCTCGGGCGCGTTCTGTTCCGCGCCGCCCCGTCCCCCGCCGCCCTGTTCCAAATCGCGGAGAAGCTGGTAGAGGTAGGTCGGCGGCACTTCGCCGGCGACGGCCGCCCTGAGCGCCGAAGCGAGTTCGTGGTTTTTTTCCGCGGAGAAGGCGTCGGCGCCGGGCCCCCGAAAACCGGCGACGCTTTTGCGAATCGCATCGAGGTGTTTCTTGATGATCCGGGAACCGGCCACCATCGACGCGACCTTGTGTTCTTCCCTGGCTTTCCAGTCTATGTATTTTTCCACGTCGGGATGATCCACGTCCAGCGTTACCATCTTCGCGGCGCGCCGCGTCGTCCCTCCGCTTTTGATTGCCGAGGCCGAGCGGTCGCCTATCTTGAGGAAGGAAAGCAGGCCCGAGGACACCCCGCCGCCCGAAAGTCTTTCGTGGGCCGCCCTGATTCTGGAAAAATTGGAACCCGTCCCGGAACCGTATTTGAAAAGCCGCGCCTCTCTGGTTACCAGATCCATAATGCCGCCTTCGTTTACCAGGTCGTCTTCTATAGAAAGGATAAAGCAGGCGTGCGGCTGGGGCCGTTTATAGGCGCTGTCGGATTTTTTCGCCCGGCCGTCCGCGGGATCGGCATAGTAATGGCCCTGCGGCGGGCCGTCGATGCCGTAAACCGCGTAAAGCCCCGTATTGAACCACTGCGGGCTGTTCGGCGCGGCCAACTGGTGGGCCAGCATATAACAGGTTTCGTCGTAGAAGGCTTTCTCATCGGTTTCGCCGTCGAAAAAACCGTTCTTCCGGCCCCAGTCCAGCCAGGTGTAGGCCAGACGGTGAAAGACCTGGCGGGCGTCGTGTTCGGCCCCGTCGTCCGGCAGCGGAAACACCCGGCTGCCCCCGGCCCAGGCCTGCCAGTCGCCGGCTTTTTCGGCGGGGATTCCCGCCTTGCGGAAATACTTCTGGGCCAGAATGTCGCCGGCAATCTGGCTCCAGAACGCCGGCACAATCACCGTATCTTCCCGGAAAATCGCCTTGCCGTCCGAACCGCGAATCTCGCTCGTCCGTTTTTCCCAGACAATATCTTTGTAGGGCCCGGTCTCCGGGCTGGTAAAAAAGCGTTGTACGGTCATACGTCCCCTCCGTACCGTTATTATAGGCAAGAGAGATCAAATAGAAAAGAGCGCTTTCCGTACCCAGCGAGAGCTTCCCGTAGGGCGTACTTTCATTTTATTAAATCTTCTATCTCGTTTTCTTTTAATAATTTGATCCAATTCCTTTTG
>JAIRSC010000013.1 GCA_031255645.1 Treponema sp.
TTCCTGACGGTTCGGTGATTGTCGGATCGAATATGGTCTATTCCCGAATCCATCAGGAAGGCGGGAAAACCGGGGCGCATATTATAAAACCGCGTCATAAAAAAGCGCTGGCGTTCAAAGGCATAGTCCGGCGGCTGGTAAAGCATCCGGGGTCGGATATTCCGGCGCGTCCTTTTTTGGGCGTACCGAAAGATTTCGAGCGGCAGTTTTTCGATGATCCGGCGATTAAAGAACTGCTGGGAATGGCGGCGGGCTGATGATCAAAGAGGCAAAGGACATTCTGCATAACGTTGTTGCCGCACGTACCCCCGGAGTTACGATTGCCCGTTCGATGGCCGAGGAACAGCGGGCGATTATGGCGCGAAAGTGGCCGCTGGTGTCGCTCATAACAAACCCCGGCAGTTTTGACGACCGGGACGCGAAAATAATCCGCTACGCCGACACCGAAGCGCAAACGTTAAAACAGCGGTATGTGCGCGGAAAGCGAACTCTGCCGGTACTGCTTCGGGTCTGGGCGGAAGGAGAAGACGCGACCGATGTGCTGTTCAGCCGGATACTTCCGGGCATCCCGCGCAGATGGGTCTACGACGATATTGAGGGAACGGTGCTTATCGGCGCCGAGGAACATTCGGACTTTGAGGATACGACAAGCAAGCTGTATCTTTCGGTCGCGGAAATCCAATTCACCGTTCCGGTCGCGCTGGAAGAAGAGCTTGTTCCGACTTTCCAAAAGGTGGAAGCGGAACCGCAAATGGCCGCGCGGGAAGGCGCGGAGGAGGAATGACGTATGTCTAAAAAAGATGAAAACGGCGCCGCTCCGTCCCCGGACGCGGGACGGAAAGAGGGAAACGGGAACCCGCCGCAGAACAACGCGGCGCAACAGCACGGTTGCGGTATGTTCCTCGCCGTAGAGGAACACGCGGCGGCCCTGGGGATTTCCTCGCCTATCTTCGCCGCCGTCAAGGTTGCGAAAGGTTGGAACGCCGGAAAGAAAGTTGAAAGAACGGAGTTTAAAAAGGCCGTGGACGGCTTTTTGAAAGCTCCGACAGGAGGAAATAATGCCGTTACCTGACGTAAAAAACAGAATCCTTGACGGCGCGATGGGCGTGGGCGGGGCGGACTCCACCGGCAATTTTGCCGCCGTCGGCGTTTCGGCGATTCCGTCAAACGGCGTTCTCGCGTTTGTGGACCCCGCCTCGGTAGAAGAAAAAATCGGCGACGGCCCCCTGCGCGATCTTATCGTGAGCGCCCTCTCGATTGCCAAAACCACGGTCTACGCGGTTGCCCTTGAAGGCACGGCGCAGGGCTCTGTTTCGCAGGTGACCGCCGGGAGCGAAAACACGGGAAACGGCGACATTGCCGTGTCGGGAGACCCGCGCAACGAATACGATGTGAAGGTGGAGATCACCGCTTCGGGAACGCTCAACGAGGCTGCGTTCCGTGTGATCATTGACGGGAGCGCGGGGAAAATCATCACGGTGCCGGACGGCAACGGCGGATACGAAATTCCCGATACCGGGCTTACCCTGCATTTCGATCCGAAAGGGGAGGGCTTTAGGGAAGGCGACACCTTCAGTTTCAGTTCCACGGAACCGCAGGCCACCAATGGCGAAATACTGGAAGCCGTGGATCACATCCTTGATAAAAAACTGCCCATTGAGTGGATCGCCGTGGCGGGTATTTCCGATGCGGCGCTCTGGGCGGCCCTGGCCGCAAAAGCGGAGGGAGCGGCCGAGGCGTACCAGTACCTGTTCTTTGTCGCGCAGGTCCGGTACTTGAACAAAAAAGAGGAGACCGTTGACCGGTGGGTAATGGCCCTTGCCGGATCTGAACGCGGCGCGGTTGCCTCGACGCGCCTTGAAGTCTGCGCCGGGTGGATCGAGGAAGCGGACGCGAACGGGCAGGTGGACACGAGGCCGCTTATCGGCGTGTACTGCGGCAAACTCGCCCAGCGCGGGGTGCATCAGGGACCGGACGCGGTGCGCTACGGCCCGATCGGCGCGGCTACCGCCCTCAAGCCGGACGGCCTTAATGACGGCCACATAGAAGCCCTGAAGCACGCGGGTTATGATACGGCGCGGAAAATTATCGGGCTTAACGGAATCTACATTACTTCCGGTCAGATGATGAGTGAAACGGGGAGCGATTACGATCTGGTGGAACGCCGCCGTGTCATGGACAAGGCGTGCCGCCAGGTCCGTGAAACACAGCTTTTCTACCTGAACGATGTGGTAAAAGTCGGCGCGGACGGATCGCCTGAAGGATTGGAAATGTTCATCGCCCAGAGCGAAAGCCCGCTGCGGATCATGAAGACCAACGGAGAAATATCAAACGGCTATGTGGTAATCCCGCCCGGCCAGAACATTCTCTCAACCAAAACACTGCGGACGAAAATCCGCATCGTGCCGCTGGGCAAGATGAGCTATATCGAAAATGAAATCGCTTACTCGAATCCGGCGCTGGGCGCGTAAGGGGGATACCGAAAAATGATTAACGGTTTGGCGTACGATTTTGAATCCATCAAACTGATGCTGCCTACGGGCCTTACCCTCGGCGCGGAAAGCGTCGAATACGGCGATGAGAAAGGCGATGAGGTTATTTCGGGCAGTAACAATCTGCCCCTGGGCATCGGGCGGGGGGAATACAAGGGGACGTGCAAACTCGAACTGCAGCGGTTCGAGTATGACAAACTGAATCTGTTTTCC
>JAIRSC010000156.1 GCA_031255645.1 Treponema sp.
AAATCGGATCCCGTTACGTTCGCGGCGGCGGCCCTTGGCGGCCTTGCCCCGGACGGCGGCCTTTACATACCCGAAGAAATTCCGCGTTACAGGGATTCGGCGCTGAAAAGTCTGGGAACCATGGATTTTTTGGAAATTGCCCTTGAAACAATTCAGCCCTATGTAAAAGACGAAATTCCTGCCCGGGTACTTGAAGACCTTGTTGCCGGGGCCTTTCCGTTCGGCTGCCCCCTGATTTCGCCCGGCTGTAACGGTAACCCCCCGGGTTCCACCGGGGCTTTTCCCCTGGTGCTGGAACTGTTCCACGGTCCCACGGCGGCGTTTAAGGATTTCGGCGCCCGTTTTATGGCCCGTTGTTTTTCCTGGCTTCGCAGGGGCGAATCAAAGCCGCTGTGCATACTGGCTGCCACTTCGGGCGATACCGGTGGCGCCGTGGCGGACGGCTTTTTCGGCGTGGAAGGCATTGACGTTACCGTGCTGTATCCCAAAGGCAGGGTTTCGGAGCTCCAGGAAAAACAAATAGCCGGGCTTGGAGGCAATATTTCCGCCCTGGCTGTGGAAGGAAGCTTCGACGACTGCCAGCGCCTCGTTAAATCCGCTTTTGCCGATACGGAACTCAAGGTGTCCCGGCTGCTTTCCTCGGCCAATTCGATCAACATATCCCGGCTTATTCCCCAGGCGCTGTACTATACCGCCGCGGCGGGCAGGGCCTGTGCCGGGAAAACCGATCCCGGCCTTGACGCGACGCCCCGGCGTTCCGGCGAAAGAAACGGCGAAAAGGTCGTTCCCGGCCCGCCGCTTACCCTGGCGGTTCCCAGCGGCAATTTCGGCAACCTTACCGCGGGTCTTTACGCCATGGCTATGGGAGCGCCGATTGCCGGGTTTATCGCCGCCACAAACATCAACAAAACCGTACCGGATTACCTTGAAAGCGGCGAATACAAAACACGGCTTTCCCGGGCGACGATTTCCAACGCCATGGACGTGGGCGCTCCCAGCAACTTCGAGCGCATGACCGCCCACTGGTCTTATACGGAAATGAAAAAAATGATCCGTGGTTTTTCGGTAACCGATGACGAAACCCGCAGGACCATCAGGGACGTGTTCAATGACTGCGGATACTATCTTGATCCCCATGGAGCGGTGGGCTGGACCGCGGTGAACAAGGCGATAGAGGCGGGAAGCCTTGCGGGAACAGCGGCCGTTCTCGCTACGGCCCATCCGGCAAAATTTTCCGAAACGGTGGAACCCATTACCGGCCCCGTCCCTGTTCCGGAATCAATCCAAAAGGCGATGGGGCGGACGGCCCGGGTCAAAACGATTCCCGCGGAACTTTCGGCATTAAAGGAATTTCTTCTGTATGGCTAAAAGATTTATTATTTTCACGTTTTTGGGATTTCTGTTTTTCAACTGCGCGCCGGGACATACGGAAGAGGCGGATCCTTCTCCGGCGCTTGTCGTCTACGTTACCAATTCGGGAACCAAATACCACGTTGACGGCTGTTCCTCGCTCCGCCGTTCGCGTATCCCCGTCAGCCTGGCCGACGCCGTTCGTTCCGGCTACGGATCCTGTTCCATCTGCAAACCGCCCAGGCTGTCCGGCGCGGATTCCGCTGCCGTGGAAAACGGCAGTACCGGCGGCGCGGATGGTGGAACGCTGTACCGGGTCAACCTGGCCGAGCCGTCCCGCTGCGAGGACGTGGATTTTTCCCGGCTTGTCAGGGCGGAAGTCGTGGATCATGTCGACGGCGACACAATCCGGGTACGGATACCAAACCCGCCCGACGGCCTTGGCGTTGTTGAAACAATCAGACTTATCGGGGTGGATACCCCGGAAACGGTTCATCCGCGGCGCGAGGTGGAATTTTTCGGTGAGGAAGCCAGTAACTATACCAAGTCCCGGCTGTTGGGCAAAATGGTGTATCTTGCGTTCGACTGGGATCTCAGGGACCGCTACGGCCGTCTTTTGGCCTATGTGTACGGGGAGGACAAAGTTTGCCATAACGCGGAAATCATCCGGCAGGGTTACGGACACGCCTATGTCAGTTACAGTTTTCGCTTTATGGACGAATTCCGTAACTACGAACGCGAAGCGCGGAACGCCGGACGGGGACTTTGGACAGAACACTAGTGTTTTGTCCAAAGCAAAATGCCAAAATTATCAGAGTGGGCTTTTGCTTACAGAAGAGGGTCTTGTTGAATCTGTATTGAACAGAATACTAGACAGATTGTGATTAGAATTGTATATATAGAGCATAGGTCCAGTAGCTCAGGGGATAGAGCGGCCGCCTCCTAAGCGGCAGGTCGGCCGTTCGATTCGGCCCTGGATCAAAGCGTCACTTTCTTCCGGTGACGATAAGGGCCGCGGCGTCTTCGTCGTAGTTCCGGCCGTCCCATCCGCCGTATGTTTCAATCGTCCCGAAACCGGAATCGCGAAAAAGCCTTTGAAGCGCGTCGGCGCTGTACAGGCGCTGGGTAAAATTCTTTTCTATAATACTGCCCCGCTTTATCTTTCCCTGATCCGTCTGGCTTATCAGTATCCAGCGGTTTTTCAGGGACGACCAGGAATCGGCGGCTTCATACGCGGTAAGCACATAAAAGCCCGCCCGTTCAAACCAATCGGCCTGGACAAAATCCCGTACGGCGATTTCTTTTCCCAGCGTTTCTATGACATAGATTCCTCCGGGTTTAAGGGAATCGAACGCGTTTTTCACCACACGGGCGTCGTCCGCGGGATTCTCAAAATAACCGAACGAAGTGTAAACATTGCAGACAAGATCGAAATAATTTTTTCTGCAAAACGAACGCACGTCTTCCCTGATAAATTCGGCGGAAAGGTTTTCATACGCGGCGTCGTCTTTCGCGGTTTCAAGATAACTTTCGGTGATGTCCACACCGGTTACGTCGAAACCCCGGCGGGCCATTTCGAGGCTTATTCTGCCGAATCCGCAGCATTGATCAAGACAGCGGGGTTTTTCTGTTTTGTTTTCAGGGTTTTCGGCGTTCACGGAAAAAGGCCTCCGTTCCAAATCCAAATCCAGAGAAGCAAAATGGACCAGGCTGTCGGCCGCGGCAGGTACTTCCTGCCAATGGGCGGCGTCGAACATAATCGGAGCGAAGCTTTTCCAGAATTCTTCGTCGTTAAACCATTCTTTTTTATACGGCATATTTTTGACAATATACCATTTTGGGATTATACTGCAAGAATGAGCATATCCAAACACTGTTTTGCGGTTTTCGCGCTGGCGTTTTTATCCGCCTGCGTTACCGCTCCAAGACCGGCGGAAGACCGGCTTTTCTTTATCCTAAACTATGGCGAGACGGTTCCCGCGCCCGAAGATTCGGAGAACGCGCTCGAACTTTCATTCAGCCTTGTCGATTCCAAAGACGGTCAAATCGGCGAATTGCTCCGCGCCCTTCTTTACGGCGGGCAGTCTGTCGAAGAATACGCCGCCAAAATTACCGACGACCTTATAACCACGTACCGTTTGACCCTTGAGGAAAACAGCGAATGGGGTTTTGATCAATCGTGGAACTACAGCGAGGAACAGGAATTTTCCGTTACCGGTTCCTACGCGCTTATTGCCCGGCACAGCTTTGTGTACACGGGGGGCGCTCATCCCAATTATTCTACCTTGTATTATGTGCTTGATCTGAAAACGCCGAAAGCGCTCGGCCTTGAAGACATTATCGCGGAGGAAGGTTTGGCCGGGTTTCACACGGCTGTGGACAGGGAACTCCGCCGGTATTCGGACGAATTAACCGACCAGCCCCTTTCCCCGGAAACGTCCCTTTCCGGCGGCATTTTCTTTGAGGACAGCGCCGTGCCGGCAAACTTTTATCCGGCCGCTGACGGGCTTCATCTCCACTGGAACCCCTACGAAATAGCCGCGTATGTGTACGGCGAAATTGAGATTAGCCTGGACTGGGATGAACTGCTCCTCAGCCCCGAAGGAACGGCGCTGGCGGCCGCCTACACTTCCTTTTAACGGCGGGTCCCTAAAGTCTTCCCGAAATCCTCCGATAATTGAAGCGGGAACAGGTAAGGTAGGCCGGATTCCGGAATACCTTGACGAGGAGGAAGCTGTGAAACGATATTGTATAAAAAGCCGGCCGAACAGGGCCGAGTACCTGGACGTCCTTAACGAAACCGACGATGGATACAAGATACGGCTCACCAGGCTCAGCGACGGAGACGAAAAGATACGGGAAGATTTTATCGATCGGCATCTTTTTGACATGTGCCTGAAAACCGGCTATCTTTACGAACTGGCAAACGCCGAAATTGCGGCCGCGGCTATTGCGTAGGAACCGCCGGGGAATTACACTGCCTGTATGAGAATACAGGCAAAAATTTTTCTGGTCGTTTTCCCCCTTGTCATTGTAACCCTTGGCCTTGCCGAAACCGCTTCGTATTTCAGCGCCGTTAACGGCGTTACCCGTATAGCTCAAACCTTTCTTGGCTTCAAGGCCTCTGAACTAAAAAAATACGCCGACAGCCAGTGGGATCTTCTGGTAGAAAACAACTATGATTCAAGGCCGGATATGATCGCCGCCGCGCGGGAAGCGGTAATTTCATACGCGGCAAGCATCACTTTAAGCGAAACCGAAATTGTCGCCGCGCTGGACGCCGCGGGAAATCTCGCCGCGGCGACTTCTCCGGTGGAAATAAGCGATGAAGAGCGTTCCCTGCTTTTGCCGCTCCTTGAAGAAGACGGGCTAAAAAGCGCAAAGCTTGGCGGCAGGGACAGGGTCTTTTGGACCTTTTATTTTATCCCGTTTCAGTGGCATTTGTTGTTAACCGAGGAACGGCATGTTTTCTACGCCGACGCGGAAAAGATAGGCCTCCAGACGGCGCTTACCCTGGCCTTTTCGCTGGCGGCGGCGGCGGTTCTCCTCGTCCTTTTTTCGAGGCGGCTTACAAAGCCCCTTGGACGGGTTATTGCCGCGATGAACGGTATTATTTCGGGCGCCGATCTTTCGGCGCGGGTTCCGGTGGAGTACCGTGACGAGACCGGCCACCTGGCCCTTACGTTTAACACGATGACGGCGGAACTGGAAAAAGCCTACGAACAGATAAAACGCCACGCCTTTGAATCGGCGCTTGCCGGAAAAAAAGAAGAACGGATACGGAAGATATTTCAAAAATACGTTCCCAAAGATCTTATCGATAAATTCTTTGCCTCGCCCGAATCCATGCTCGTGGGCGACAACAGAACGCTCGCGATTCTCTTTTCGGATATACGGAGTTTTACCACAATTTCGGAAGGGCTTGAACCCGACGAACTGGTAAAAAATCTTAACCGCTATTTTTCCGGGCAGGTGGATATCATCATGAACCGCGGCGGCATTGTGGACAAGTACATCGGCGACGCCATCATGGCAATCTGGGGCGCGCCCGTACAGCATGACGACGACGCCCTCCAGTCGGTAGCCGCGGGGCTTGAAATGATAGAAGCGGTAAAAGGGTTTAACAAAAAACAGAACGAGCTTGGCAAGCCGGAATTTCATATCGGTATCGGCATTAACTACGGCGTCGTCACCGTTGGGAACATCGGCAGCGAACGGAAGATGGATTACACGGTTATCGGCGATATGGTAAACCTCGCGAGCCGCATGGAAGGGCTTACCAAAACCTATCACGAGGAACTGCTGATAAGCGAATCCCTTTTTGAAAAACTGCGGGGACTGGAAGCCGTTACGCTGCCGTCAGCCGCTTCGAACACGGCCGGCGATCCCGGCGCGGCGCTTTCTGTCCGGCTTCTTGATACCGTCGCCGTCAAAGGCAAAACCCGGGGCGTCAAAATTTACACGGCGCGCCGCGGCCTGACCGAAAACGAGGCGCGGGGCTGGGCGCTCCACAACGACGGGATGGAACTTTACTATGGGCGGGCCTTTAACGAGGCGGCGGCGAAATTCGCGGCGGCCCTTGCGTTGATCCCCGGCGACTATAACGCGGAAAACCTGCTCGCAAGGTGCCGTGACTATGCGGTAAATCCGCCGCCGGCAGACTGGGACGGCGTCGAGGTAATGAAGACCAAGTGAGCCGCGGCGAAGCGTAAACGGCCGGAACGTTAGACGACATTACCGCCTTTATTCGCGGTGGGGTCTAGTACCCCGTCCCTTTAGGCTAAACTTGACCCACAAAATTCTCCCATTTGTGCTAAACTCTCCCAAACAGCCGGAAACTTTGGGAGGGGAATATGGCGCAGGGGACACGTTTCGATATGGAAAAAGAATTTGCCGGGC
>JAIRSC010000177.1 GCA_031255645.1 Treponema sp.
TGCCCGTGATTATGACAAGGACTAGCATTTTTTTCGCGCTTTAGCCATAATAAATAGAAGCAGGCATATACGTCAATTTTCTTCCGCCTGTTTCGCGGGACGGAGGCCGCATGCGGAATTTTACTATCAAAGATATACCCCCCGAAAGCTTCTTTTCCAGGCCGGTGTATCTCGACAATCTATTTATCCTTACCGCTCCGGAAGTCCAGTTTTCCCGGGAATTGATAAAAACCCTGCGGGAATGGGAATTTACGGATGTCTACAGCGACGGCGAAGCGCAGGAAAACTACGCCGGGGACGAGGTAATCGTCCAGGAAGCCGAGGGCGCGGCCGAAAAGTCCATACTCAGCGACGGCGGACAGGTACAGGAAGCCGAAAGATTCTACATGAATTTTCTAAAATATGTGGACTCGCTTTTTACCACCGTTGCCACAAAAAAAGAGATACATTTTAACCAGGTCGCCGAAAGGGTAAAGGAAATTTGCGATTTTGCCAAAGATCAGCGCCGCTATCTGCTGCGAATCATCAGAAACGACAATTCCGGCGGAACGGATAATTATCTTGCCGCCCACGCCCTAAAATCAACGATTATCGCGATTATCATCGGTTCGTATATAAAGCTTCCCACCCACAGGCTCATCGAGCTTGGGGTAGCCGCCCTGCTGCACGAAATCGGCATGATCATGCTGCCTCCGCAGGTGTATCTGGCAAAGCGGCCGCTTAACCCCGCCGAACGAAAAGCCATACTGACCCATCCGGTGCTAAGTTTTAATATTTTGAAGAATTTCGACTTTCCCCTTGTGGTAAGCCTTGCCGCCCTTGAACACCACGAGCGGGAAAACGGCGGCGGGTATCCCCAAAAACTTACCGGGGATAAAATCAGCCTTTACGCCAAGATCATAGCCGTAGCCTGTTCCTACGAAGCCCTTACCAGTTCGCGCCCCCACAAGGACGCGAAAGACGGCTATTCGGGCATGATAGACCTTCTTAAAAACGAGGGGAAACAGTACGATGACACGATTGTAAAGGCCCTTGTTTTTTCCCTTTCAATTTATCCGATAGGGCTTTACGTGCTGCTTTCCAACGGCAAAAAAGGCCAGGTCGTCGACGTAAACCCGGAAAATCCCCGTTATCCCCTGGTTCAGGTGTTTGGGGAATTGACCCCGGACGGCAAAAACAAAATCCTGGAAACCTCCCAGGACGGGGTTTACATTGCCCGTCCCCTTCAGCGGGAAGAGGTAAACGCCGGCTGATATGGAAGATCCCTTACCCCGGCTGCTCATTTCCGCTGTCCTTGTCGCGGCAAGCGCGTTCCTTTCCTTTACCGGCGCCGCGCTTTCGCGTTCCCGGAAATCCCGGCTTAAGCTTTTTTTCGCGGATGAAAAATCCCGCCGGATACGGTTCCGGCAGCCGATCCTGGAAGCTTCCGAAAACCCCGGCTCTTTTCTGTTCGGTCTGAACATCTGGAACCTTCTAATCCGGCTGTCCGCGGGTTTTTTCCCGTTGCTGTTTTCCGCCGGAACCGCCGTTTCCAACGTTGTGCCGGACGCCGCGCCGGGGGCCGTATCGGGCGCGCTTTCCGGCGGCCTTCGGGCCTTCCCCGGAATTCTGGCGCGGGAAGCGCCCGTGCTTATCCTCCTTGCCGCGGCCTTTATCGTCTTTTCGGAACTGCTGCCGGCGGCCCTTGCGCCGGGAAAACCGGAGCGCGCCCTCATCTCTGTGTTCCCCGCCGCCTGGATTCTTTCTCTGCCCTGGAAGGCCCTGTACCGTCTGGCTTGCCGCTTTTCCCCCGCCGCGCCCGAAGAAGACGGCGACGAGGAATTCCGCATGGCCCTGGAAGAGGGGGAAAAGTCCGGCGCCGTGGAAAGCAGGGAACGGTCGATAGTGGAACGGGTGCTGTATCTGGGAGACAGGCCCGTCGGCGCGTTTATGACCCATCGCTCGGAAATGGAATTTCTTGACGTTTCCGCGGGGCCCGAAGAAGTCCGCGAAAAAGCCCTGGCCTTCCGCTCCCAGGGTTTTTTCCCCGTCGTTAGGGAAACCCAGGACAATGTGGCCGGGGTCGTTTCGGTAGAGGATATCCTTATCGCGTTTACAAAAAACGAATGGAACGGCCTTTCCGCGATTATGAAGCCTCCCCATTTCATCCCCGAAACGATGAGCGCCCTCAAGGCCTTTGAGGCCTTTAAGCGGGAAGACGAATACTACCTTTGCGTTATGGACGAATATGGGGGGGTTGCCGGATCCCTGCGGGTCAGAAACCTCCTGGAAGAAATAGTCGGGGAGCTTTCCGGATCGGCCTCCGAGGAAGAAGCCGTAATCCTTCAGGAAGACGGCTCCTGGCTGGCGGACGGCAGTGTCAGCGTCGACGAGCTCGCGGAAGTTCTGGGGCTTGAAAGCCTGGGGGAAAATCACGGCGATTACCATACCCTCGCGGGCTTTATCCTTAAACTTGCCGGGGATATTCCCAAAACCGGGGACAGCTTCGGCTGGGGGGATTTCCGCTTCAAGGTACTGGATCGCGACGGCAACAGGATTGACAAAGTCCTCATCAGTAAAGAAGATAAAGCGTGAGGATTTTTGCTTCACTCTGCGCCTTTACTGATCGTCCCCGCCGGGAACGCGCAGTCTGCCGCCGTACAGCTCTTTGGGAAACACGGCAATTCCAAGCTTTTTCTCGATTTTCGCGAGCCGCCTGAGTTCCACCTCGCCGCCGAAGCTCGCCATAACGCCGCGCTTTCCCGCCCGCGCCGTACGGCCCGCCCGGTGAATGTAGGTTTCTTCGCCGTCCGGTATGTCCAGCGCGATAATGTGGCTTATCCGGTCAATGTCCAGGCCGCGGGCGGCAAGATCGCTTGAGACAAGAATACGTATGTTCCCTTTCCTGAAACCGTCTATCGCGGCTTTCCGATCCTTTTTGTCCATATCGCCCCACAGACCCGCGGCGGCAAGATGACGGTACTGGAGCCGGGAAACAATACGCCCCACCTGGCCCGCCCTCGACGTAAACACCAGAGCCTTTGCCGGCCTAATCGCGGCGACAAACGAACACAGCAGGGGCAGTTTTTCCCGTTCTTCGGCAAAGAACGCCCAGTGTTCTATGTTTTTTCTGAGTATGTCGTTTTCTTCCTGGGCGATAATTTTCCAGCGCGTATCCGGGGAAAGTGAAAAAAGCCGTTCCCGGTTTTTTTCGGAGAAGGTGGCCGAGCAGGCGATAATCCGGCGTTCCCCGCGCCCTTTTCCGTCCGCGGGGAACGCCGGGCGGCACAGTTCGGCGGTTTCGGGAAAAAGCTCATCCGCCATAAGCCTGTCCCCCTCGTCGAGCACAAGGTAACACAGCGCCCTGAACGAAAGTTTTTTCATCCGCGCAAGCTGCGACACCCTGGCGGGATTCCCCACAACCGCCAGGGGCTTGTGTTTTTTAAGGGAGTCGATCTGCCTGTTCATGGGCGACGAGCCTATCAGCAATACGGCGCGCGGGGCCGAATCGCCGTAAGCCGCCGCAAGAACCGTGTCGAACTCCGACTTTATCTGGGAGGCAAGTTCGTAGGTCGGCGCGAGGACGAGTATCTTCGGCCAGGACGGACGGCTTCCGGCGGAACCCCCGGCTGCGGCGCTGTCTTCGGTTGCAGCGGCGCCCTGGGTTGCGGCGGCCGTTTTCTGGATCAGGGGCAGAAGGTAGGCCAGGGTCTTGCCGGTACCGGTCGGGGAACCAAACAGAAGATGCGGAGAATCAAGAGACGCCGTGGAATTTTCGGCGGAGCCGGGCAGATCCGTATCGAGCAGCGCGGGAATAACAAGGCGCTGGATTTCCGACGGCTCTTTTATGTTCCGGGAGGCAAGAGCCTTGACAAGCTCCGCGTTTATTCCAAGTCCGTTAAACGTCATCGCAGGCCGTTCATTATTCCGGGGGCTTCCCGGTAGATGTCCAGGAGCTTTTCGGTAAGGCTTTCCGCGGTCCATGACCGGGCGTGGCGGCGGGCTTCTTCGGACTTTTTCCGGTACAGTTCTTCGTTACTCAAAAGATCCAGAACCCTGTCCCGGAATTCGGCGCTGTCGTTTTTTACCATAAACCCCCCGTTGTCGCCCCCCATTACCTGAACCGTACCGAGTACGCCGATGGCGACGACGGGGACGCCGGAAAGCATTGCCTCAATCGTAACAAGCCCCTGGGTCTCGGTCAGGGACGGCAGAAGAAAGATGTGGGAGATTCCGTAGAGAAGGGACAGTTCCGCCCGATCAAGATAACCGGTAAACACGCAGGACGATTCAACGCCGTATTTTTTTGCCTCGTCTTTGAAATAATCGAGATAGGGGCCGTTACCGGCAATAACCAGGACAAGATCGGAATGTTGTTCAAGCAGTTCGGGAAACAGCTTTATGATAAAGCTGATGTTTTTTTCCTTGGAAACCCGGCCCGCGAACAGGAGCAGCCGTTTTCCCTTTACGGCCGGATATTTTCTTTCCATGCCGGCCCTGAATCCGGCAAGCTCGTCCGCGCCGTGATCAAACAGCGCCGGATCCACTCCGGTAGGAAGCCGGCGGATTTCCCTTTTTACCCGGTAGGTTTGTACCATCTCTTCAATTTGAGGGGTCGGCACGATAACAAGATCGGATCTTTTCAGCAGATATTTCTGCGCCTTCCGTATTACGAAACGGAGTACGCCTTCCGGCACATACGGAAAATAGTTCGCCGCGTAATCTTCCCAGATTGTATGAAACGTATACACCGTGGGAACACGGCGCTTTTTCGCGTAGCCGAAACCAAAATCGGCGATAAGGAATTCCGTGTTGACGTGAACCAGATCGGGAGCAAACTCGTCAAGCTCGTCTTCCACCCATTTGCGCTTGCTGAGCTTCGCCGCCCTGTCCTCGCCGGAAAAAAAAACCGAACGCGAGGGTACCCGCAGCAGCCGCAGCCGTTCCCGGACAGGGTCTTCCTTTCCCGCCACGGTTCCGGCAATGCTGTCCGTCATCGAAGAAACCGGATACTCGGAGCAGACTACCAGCACTTCGTGGCCCGCCCTGACAAGGGCAAGGGAAAAGGTGTCTACCGAAACGGTGACCCCGTTAACCCTGGGCCAGTAGGCGTCGGTAAACATCGCGATCTTCATGTCTAAAAGTATAAACCTCTGGAATAAAATCATCAATCCTGTTAGTATTTTGTCATCATGCAGATCGGCGTTGTTTTTCTAATCGTTTTTCTTGCTGTTATGACCGGCATCGGTATTTGGGGCATGAAAAAAACAAAAAACCTGGGGGATTTTTTTCTTGGCGGAAGAAGCCTTGGCCCCTGGGTTTCGGCGGTTGCCTACGGAACTTCGTATTTTTCGGCGGTGATTTTTATCGGCTTCGCGGGCACACAGGGCTGGCAGTTTGGTCTTAACGCGCTGTGGATTGCGCTGGGGAACGCGATTATCGGCGCGGGGGCGGCGTGGCTTGTCCTTGCCCGGCGGACCAGGCGCATGACCCAAAACCTCGACACGATGACGATGCCCGAATTTCTCCAGGAACGCTATGACGCGAAGCACCTGAAACCCGTGGCGGCCTCGATTATTTTCTTTTTTCTGCTGCCCTATTCGGCTTCGGTGTTCAAGGGCCTGGGCCACCTGTTTGAGGCGGTCTTCGGCATTCCCTACGACATAGCCCTGCTGGTCATGATAGCCTTTACGGGAGTCTACCTGATCCTTGGCGGCTACTTCGCGATAGCGGTTACCGACTTTATCCAGGGGATTATCATGTTTGCCGGGGCGGCGGTGATGATCTTCGTCATCTCCGGCAAGGGCGGCGGACTGGTCGAAATGACAAGAAAGGCGGCCGAAGCGTACAATGTACATATATCCGTGGAACAGCGGCCCACGATTCTGACAATAGCGAGTCTCGTGTTTATGACGAGCTTTGGTACCTGGGGCCTTCCCCAGATGACCCAGAAATTCTACGCGATCAAAAACGAACAGGTGATTTCCAAGGCGGCGATTGTTACGACGGTTTTCGCCCTGATGATAGGCGTCGCCGCGTACCTTACCGGCGCGTTCAGTCACGTGTTTTTCGATCCCGCCACGGTTCCCAAAACCGCCTCCGGCGGCGTTGCCTACGACCTGATCGTTCCGGCCCTGCTTACCGGCCAGCTTACCGGCAATTTGCAGATTCTTTTGGCCCTTATTTTGCTGCTGGTACTTTCCGCGTCGATGTCCACGCTTTCTTCGCTGGTGCTGGTTTCTTCAAGTTCCGTGGCCATCGACCTGTATCCTTCCCGCGTGGACACCAAAACCGGCAAAGATCGTTCGGTGGCGATGATGCGTTTTCTTTCGGCGATCTTTATCGTTATTTCTTATTTCATTTCCCGTTTCCAGATCAGCATTATCGTGTACCTTATGTCGTTAAGCTGGGGAGTCGTGTCGGGGGCCTTTGCCGCTCCGTACATATTTGGCCTTTATTCAAAGCGGGTTACCAAGGCGGGGGCCTACGCGGGGCTGTTTGCCGGAGCGGCGACGATGATCGTTTTGTTTTTCGTTCTCGGTTCCTCGCGCTCGCCGCTCGCCGCGTCAGTCGCCATACTGGTCCCGTTTATCGTGGTTCCGGCGGTGTCGGCCTTTACACAGCCGCCCGGCAGGGAACTGCTCGACAGGGCTTTTGAGGGAGTGTGACGGATTATGCGGACGGCGCCTAAAGAACAATTGCTGGGCGACGAAGCTTTTGCGCTGGGGGCGATCCACGCGGGCCTCCGCGCCGCGTACGGTTATCCGGGGACGCCGTCAACGGAAATAATGGAATACCTCCAGGCCAGGGCCGGAACGCAAACCGAAGAGGCAAGGCGATCCGAAGCCGTTTCGGCCTTTACCGCGAAATGGTGCGTCAACGAAAAGACCGCCCTTGAAGCCGCCCTGGGGGTTTCTTTCGCGGGCCGGCGCGCCCTGGTTACGATGAAACATGTCGGCCTCAACGTCGCCGCCGACCCGTTTCTCAACGGGGCGCTTCTTGGTATCAAGGGCGGTCTTGTTATCGCCGTGGCCGACGATCCGGGTATGCACAGTTCCCAATGTGAACAGGATTCCCGTTTTTATTCGTCTTTCGCGCTGATTCCCTGCCTGGAACCCCGGAGCCAGCAGGAAGCCTACGACATGGCGCGGGAAGCTTTCGATCTTTCCGAGAAGTTTCATGTCCCGGTTATGATTCGCCTTGTTACCCGGCTCTCCCACGCCCGCGCGGGAATCGACACGGCTCCTCCGCTGGAACAGAACCGCTGTGAAAAAACCCCGGAAAAAACAGAGTGGATGCTGCTTCCCGCTTACGCCCGGAAAAACTACGCGGCGCTTATCGAAAAACAGAAAGACCTGGAAGCATGGTCCGAGGAACACGCCGAAAAAAACCTGGAACTTTCCCCGGACGGCAAAAAGGTCCCGTTCGCGGTTATCACCTCCGGTCTGGGGGGAAACTACTACGAAGAAAACCTCCCCGGCATTAAAGCCCGCTACGGTTCTACGCCGTCACGGCTTCATATAGAAACCTATCCCCTGCCCACCACGGCGATCCGCCGGCTCTGCGAATCCGCGGCGGGGGGACCGGATGGAGGAACGGTCCTTGTCATCGAGGAAGGCCAGCCGTTTATCGAAGAAAGGCTTCGGGGCGTTTTGCCTCAAAATGTACATATCCGGGGCCGGCTGGGCCCGGACGCGGCGCTCCCCCGGGGCGGGGAACTCGACCCGGACAATGTCCGCGCCGCCCTGGAACTGCCGCCGCGGCCCGATATCCTTTCGGTCATGCCGGGCCCGGACTTGCCCCCGCTTCCCGGCAGGCCGCCGCAGTTATGCCGGGGCTGTCCCCACGCGGACAGCTACGCGGTTATCAACAGGGTCGTCGCGGAACTGGATAGCGCGCCGGGCCATCCTGACGTGGCGGTCAATTCCGATATAGGCTGCTATTCCCTGGGCGCGGCCCCGCCCTATTCGGCCATTGAGTCCATCGTCTGTATGGGAGCCAGCATAGGCATGGCGCGGGGCGCCGCCGACGCCGGCATTCCCTATACCTTCGCCGTTATCGGAGATTCAACGTTTATCCATTCGGGAATCACCGCCCTTATCGACGCTGTCCAGGCGGATACCCCGATGACGCTAATCATTCTCGACAACTCGATTGTCGCGATGACCGGTTGCCAGCCCACCGCCCTAGCTTCGGATAAACTTAAGGCGCTGATCCTTGGAACCGGCCTTGATCCCGCCCATTACGCGGAACTTGAAGCCCTGGGGCGGAACATAGACGAAAACGCCGCCCGCCTGAAAAGTGAAGCCTGTTACCGGGGACTTTCCGTGGTGGTTTTCCGGCGCGAATGTCTCGAGGCGGCGCGAAAACGGCTTAAAGCGGCGAAATGAACCTTCGCGGAGCCCCACGGTATCTTTAGACTTTGCCGGGCGCGTAGCGCAATCCGTCCAGTTCCCGCCGCGCCTGGGTTCTGGCCCGGCCCGGCATGCCGTCGCTGCCAAGCGTGTTAAGCAGCCGGATTCCGGTTTCGCTTAACGGGGGCCCCGAAAACCGGCACAGTGCGCCGATTGCCGCCGCCGCCGCGGTAAGCGTCTGCTCGTCTTTAAGCTGCAGGGCGGCGCGGGCAAAGGCGCGAAGAGCCGTACCGTCCGGGTCCACCCCGATACGGCCGATGGCTTCCGCCGCGGCGGTTTTTACCGCCGGGTCGGGGTCTTTTTCAAACAGCCCGGAAAGAAAAGGGATGGTTTCCCTGGACCCGATGTAGCCGAGAAGCCGGGCGGCCTCGGCCCGGTAACGCACATGGACCAGGGGGCGAAAAGGCGAGGCGGCCGGACTCATGGAACTTCCGGCGGCTTCCATCAAATACGCGGTATAGACATCTTCGTTATCTCCGACTTTTCCCGCGTGGATACTCTCCGTAATCTCGGCGAATTTTTCGTCCAGTACGGCTTCCCCGTAATTGTGATCGTAGCCAGCCCAGGGAGACGGAGGAGGATTCCCCAAACCGTAAGAGCCGTCGGGAAGAGGACCGTAAAGCGAGTTCCGTTCCCGCAAAACCCGTTCTTCAAGCCGGTAGGCGTACAGAATCCAGTCGCTCCCTCCCGAATAGAGCATTCCCCCGCCGCTAAAGGCCGGAACGGAAGCGGCGCCGCGGATTCGAAGCGTCCAGAGCCTGCGGCCGTCCGGGGTAAAACCGCTCGCTCCTTCCCGCGTTATGACATAGATACCCCGTTCGTCGTAAAGCGTTTCGACCCCCGGAGAAGCGTCGCCGCTGCGGATATGGCTTTCTCCCGTCCACAGTACCTTTCCGTCGTTCAGCGAGACAAGAACGACTTTTCCGCCGGAGAGAACCGCCGCCGCGTGGTTTCCCAGGGCAATACCGCCGATTGGCGTTCCGCCCAGATTCGGAAGATTTTCCGTTACGTTTCGCCGGCCGCTCCGTCCGGCAAAAAACTTCATCCCGCCGTTTTTGAAGAGTACAAGAACGCCGTCTTCCAGCGGCGCGAGAACGGAAGGAATTTCATCGAGAGGTCTTGTCGAAACGGAACCGGAACGGCTCAGCCCGGCCAGGTCCCCGTTTTCCAGCGCCATGACAAGGCCGCCGGATTTGTCCGGCACGGGCCCCAGTACAGGCGTATGTTCCAGTTCAAGCCGCCAAAGCCGGTATCCCGCCGCCGTGTAACAGTACAGCCGCCGGCCCAGGGTTACGAATATCCTTCCGTCCCAGCCGGAAACAATGGGAGCGCTGAGTTCAGGCGGTACGCCGCCCGCGGCGGGCGCTTCCGGCTTAATCCGCCAGAGTTCCCTGCCCGCCCGGTTTACCGCGATAAGCGTTCCGTCCGTTCTATAGACGTAACAGGTTCCTTCCCGCGAACGGCTTACATAGGGGGCAAGTTTTCCGCCGGCGTAGTAATCCCACAGGGCTTTGCCGTCAGAGGTATAGGCCCTGATGTGTCCGCCGTCCAGTACCACGACAAGGGTTCCCCCCTGGACTGTTGGAACCCCGGTTACCGCCCCGCCAAGGGCCATCCTCCATACGGGCGTTGCCGCGTCTCCCAGTTCTTCAGGAAAAACCCCTTCGGCGGTTTCGGCGCTAAGGGAAAAACAAACGAGGAATATCAGGGGCAAAAAACCCAGACAGACTTTTTTCATAGACTACTTTATTATAGTCTAAAACATTACACGAAAAATGTAACCACAACGGCCAAAAGTCCGGCTGTTCCTGGTTTACCGCGAACGCCACGAATGCCTGGTTTGTATGATTCGGGGAGATTCATTCGCAGTGGGGTCTGATACCCAAGAGCCCGCTCACCAGTTCGCGGGGAGCTTCAGGGCGGAGAGGTTCATTCTTTTTTCCGCGTAAGATATACCAGATGGGCAGCCGCGCCGATTATCAGCAGGATGGTGATGACCGTGATTGCGGGAAACGCGATCTTGCGGCATTGCATGGACAACGAAGAGCAGCCGCCGATAAGCGCGTGGGGGATAAGCAGGGCCAGAACGGCGGAAAGGAAAATTCCGATGGTAAGCCCCGCGCGCACTTTGGATGACGCGAAAAAGAAAGACGCCAGGCCCAGCGCGGCGATTAAGACGCCGACACCGATTTCCGCCCGCGCCGCCCAGTAGCATCTCATAAAACCGCCGCCCATCATTGGCGGGCAAACCTCAAACAGAAACTGCGGCCCCAGCGCGATAAGTAGGCCAAAAACAATTGCCGCGCCGCCTGAAATAATACGATTCTTCATATAATAAT
>JAIRSC010000195.1 GCA_031255645.1 Treponema sp.
CGATTTCTTCGCGGGTGCAGTTTTTCTACAATACGGTTGCCTTCCGGGACATGGGGGCGGTAATTCCCCCGGGCTTCGGCCTTGCGCGGATAGTAACGGACGGGTTTCAGCCGAATTACCGGTACAGGGATAAGGCGTTTATCGCCAACCAGCTTTACAGCACCATGATACGGATGCCGGTAATCCGGAATACCGGCGCCAAGATTATCGAAAACGTACATACCCAGGTTCTTACTTCCGACATAAAAGCCGTTTTAACATCCTTCCTGGAACTTGACACCGTTAAGGATACCGATTTTAACCGGTTTTTCAGGTCCGGGCGATTCAAATTTGATTCCATGCTGCGCTATCTGATACCGGGACTTTCAAATGATACGACGGCCCTCTTAAAGCAGTATAAGAGCCAATACGAACGGAATTATTCCTACAGCGTCGACGCCGGCTATATGTATTCCGACGATTTTACCCGGGCAAAAGACGCGTCCCTTAACACTATTATTTCGGCCTGGGAGCGGTACGCGGTCTACCCCGATTCTATCTATGGGAAAATAAAACGGCTGGCCGCGATTTCAGAAGAGATTCTGGAAAATTATGACGGCATCAACCTGGCGCTCCGGCGCGTCAATACGGCGGCGACCCTGGACCAGGTGCGCGATCTTGTATACGAGTGGAAGGCCCTGACAAACCGGCAAAAGAACATAGTGTCCGAAGGCAGGGCCATCTTCGCCGAAATCGGGGAACAGCTCCGCGCCGCCCATATTCCCCTGGCCTTTGAAAACCCGCTGCCGGTTATCAACCTTGACAGCGCGGGAGGATCGCTTATCACCACAAGGCCGCCGCCGGACGCCTACCGGGACAACCTTATCAACGACTATCTTTTCAATGACATGGTTATCGGCCTCGCGGTACGGGAATACACCGGCCTCTTTGAAGCCGACATGGCTTTTGTGCGGCAGAAACTCGGCAATTCGGGACAGGAACGGATAGGCCGGATCATCGCGCTGCAGGGCGAATTCGGGAATAAGCTGGCCGCCGAAGTGCGGGATCTCCATTCCCGGATGGCAAAGCTCCAGGACAGCGAGCTTCTGGCGGATAAGGCGGACGAAAGCCCCAACGCCCCCTCGCTTTTCTCGGTTGTTGAAAAAATCCTGGAGCTTTCCTCCGAAATCGCCCTGCCCCCGGAAAAGACCCTCGCCGGCGCGGGGTTCGAGGCAAACTGGCAGGAAGGCCAGGGCAGCATCAAAGCCGCGTTTGATGATTTTGACGCCTATACCGGCGATTATCTTGAAAACAAAAAAATCGGAACCTTTGCCGCAAACGCGCGGAACATGCTTTTACTCCAGAGCTTTTTTAACCGGTATACTATTTTTACCACAACCCTTGACTACCTTTACAGTTTTGAATCGAATATCGCCGGTCTCGTTCAAACCCAGGCCGGACTGGAAAGCGCCGTTACCTTTTCCGATGCCGCGCTGGAAAAGACTCTGGGAATTTACAGCTATAACCGCCTATACGATCCCCCCGCCGTCAAGAGAATTGTTGAATATGTCGTGTCGTTCGCCTCACTCTTTTCCGCGGCCGGCGGCGAAGAAACTATACCCCTGTTCCTGCGGAACGTTCCCCCCGGAATCTACAAACCGGAAGCCTTCGTAAGCTATCTTGGAAATTACATCCGGTACTGGGGCCGGTATCCGGATTCCGTGTACCGGCCGGAGTACGACTGGACCGGTTACCGGAACAGGATGCGGGAGCTAAAGGCTTTTCAGATAAACACCGCCCTGCAGACAATCTATCGTAAAAGTATCGAAGCCCTAAGCCTTGCCGATGATTCCATATTAAGCGATGCCCTTATCACCGAAAAAAACGGGTACATCGCCGCCTTAAACGACAAGGCCAACATCCTTTCCGAATTCCTCAGTACCGACGCGGAACGTATGGCCGCCGCGTGGATGAAACTGCCCGAAGATCCCATACACGCCTTTAGGACCTTACAGGCGGTGCCGGAAGATGAACTAAAAGAAAACTACCTTTCCGTCCATGTGGAAGATCCTGCCCTGGCAATCGGCTGGTGGAACGATTTTTCCTTTAACGGTATCCAGGTCCTGTCCGAGGAGTTTAAACGGACAACGGAAACGGCGCTGCTGGGGCAGATAGAACTCCTTAAACAGTACCCCGTCTGCGTCGATGCCGCGCTTGACAATCCCCTGTCCCTGAACAATATTAGGGATATTGCCTCCCTTTTGGATTCCATGGGCGCGGGAATTGAGGAACCCGAAACGGAACCGGTAAAACAGGCCCTGCATCCGGTGCTTTTCAAGGGCTCCACCCTTCCCTGGGCGAAAAAAATCTACCGGTTTGCCCGGGCCGCGGCGGACGGCCAAAAGCCGCTTGCCTGGACCATGTCCCAGCCCGCAATCGCGGTACAGAACAGTCTGCCCGCGAACGGACGGCTTTTGGCGGCAAACCGTTTCCGCTATGTCGAAGCCAAGGTGGAAAACGGGGCGGCGGCCCGGGTTAACGCTTACATGGATCAGAGGACAACCCTTGCCCAGGGTTATTCCGACGACGGTAATATTGTTTTAAGGTTTTTTAGGACCTCAGAGGATTTGAACCCCCAGGCAACGGTTACCATAAGCAACAAATGGGCGGTGTTCAACCTGTATTTCCGGCAGGACGCGGTTAAAGGCAGCGACGGGGAGAACAACGACTTATACTACACGCCGGTTATCGTAACGGCGGACGGAACCCAGTACGTATACTTTGTGGAACTGTCCTTTAATCAGGAAATCCCGTCCCGGGAGGAATGGAACACGGTGCGGGGCACGCCTGATATTGTTATTCGGGACGGCTTTATAGCCGGAAACACCTTTGCCGTTGAATAGCCGTATATACAAGGGGACAGGGGAATCATGAATCGTATCGCTGTTTTTCTGTTTTGTTTTTTCCTCTGCGGGGCGGCGGTTCATGGGCAGAATATTCTTATGACCCAGGCGGACTGGAATTTTCTGTCCCCGGATAATGCCCAATCATCCAGGGGGCCGACATGGCTTTCCGGCTCGGCCGGGACCAATATACTGCTCTACCGGACCCTTATCCAGAACGACGTGCTGGTTGGTTTCGGCGGTATCCAGGCGATAGGGCCCTTCAAAATAGAAAAACCGCCCGTGGCGGACGGTGAAGACGAGACGGTAGAATACGAACACCGGGAAGGCAGCCAATTCCTTTTTACCGTTTCCGATAACATCTTTGTTTCGCTGAATACAAAGGCCATAGGCCTACGGGCCGGGTTTTCCGGGGGGGCCGGAATTTATTCGGGTGAACTGGTACAGTTATTTCTGAACCTGGGCTTTCTTGCCGGAATTCATATTTTGCCGGAATCGCTAATCTCGTTTACCGTTGACATAAAGCCCGGATATACGGGGACAATTGCCTGGGATTTTAACAACGCCGATGTTATTCAGGCAATCTCCCCCCTCCAGCACGGCTGGACCTTCCCGCTGGCCCTAAGTCTGCGCCTGAATCTGGACAAGTTATAATAAAAAGGCTGTTCCAAAACCGTGCGTGTGAGCGCACAGTCAATTGGCTTTAGAACAGGCTCAAACTATTCCGGTTTCCAACGTTTGTACTGGGGCGGGGGGTTGCCGTTTGGCCCGGCCTGCGGCGCGTCCGTTCCGTTCGGCGCGGCGGCGGGGCTGTCCTCCGCGTGGGGGGCCGTTCCTTCGGCCAGGCTCTCATCCCAGTTGTCCTTCCCGCTTAACACATCCACCCCCAGGTTAAAGTAGTGTTCGAACCGTTCCGCGATTTTCCGGGTTCCCCCTTGCTGCACGGCGCATGTAAGGATCGCCTTGTCAAGGCCGTTGGAGGCAAGG
>JAIRSC010000011.1 GCA_031255645.1 Treponema sp.
CCATGGCGTTTTTTTATATCAACTACGGCTTCGTTTGATAACCCCATCATACTTTGTGGATCACCTCCAATAAAAAACACGACGGCCGAAAGCACTTCGAGGAAACCGCGCAGAATTCCGGTCGATTTGAAATTGGTAAGCCCGGTGTTTGTTTTCGCAATCGTAACAATATCGTCCCGGATAACATCCGGGGTCTGGTTAATCCACGTTTCACGCACCCCGCGCCTCCTTACTCTTGTTAAGGTCATATTCCAGTGTTTCAGGGATCACCGCGCCGGCCGGGGCAAACTCAAGCCTGAATCTGTTTGTCCCGGCCTGGTACGCCCTCACGCTTTCAGTGTCTACCCTCGGGTCGGCGATTGCCACGCGCTCCAGTTCCGCTATGACGGAAGCGGCGGAGCTTTCCGAATCGTTCAGCATGAAAAGCAGGGAACTTCCCGCGTCCTTGTCCCAGTAGAGAGAACCGGGCGTAATCTTGAGGGCCTGGTCGATATCCTGCGCCACGGTCGCGGGGCCGGAAACGAGTTTTATATCGCCGTCCGCCGTGAACACAATATCATCGTTCTCAAGCAGGAAGTCTGTTCCGTAATCCATGCGCCCCTCTACCGCACCTTAATTTCGCCAGGGTTGGACGTTCCCACAGCCGGAGCGCCGGAACCGCCTGATACCGAAATAATGACACTTCCCGCCGCGATGCCCGCCGTTTTTGTCTGGTCGGTAATCGCCTTCGCCAACTGCTCGGCAAACCAGCCGTCGTCTTTGGGAACGCCCGACGCGGCGGCGGCCATTTGCGCGTATATGCTTTTCAAGGCATCTGCCAGAGCCGATTCCTGTAATGCCACTCTACGCCTCCAGTAATAACGCAAGGTTTGTTTTATCCTGCGTGATTTTCGTAATATCGTCCGGGCTTACAACGTGTAGTGCCGGACTCCCCACCGTTTTCATTCCCATAACGTTTTGAAAATGGGTGTCAAGAATGGTAAAAAGGCTCTTCGAACCGTTTTTTACCGCCGCTTTCCCGCCTTTCAAAACAATCTGCATATCGCCTTGCTTCACGGTCAAATCTTCCTTGCCGAGTACCACGCTTATATTCTGCCCGTTGTCGATGGTGATGCTCTTTTCCGCAACGTTAATAACAAACTTCATGCCGTCGCCGTCGGTCAATACAAATTTATCCTTCCCGAACGCGTCCGCCTCATACTCATCCGACCAGATGCCGGAGACGTACGGATAAGCCGGATTCCAGCAGAGAAACTCGACAATAACAACCTGCCCCTCGGGAGGTATCGCGTACACCCCCCGCTTTTTCTTTCCCGCCCATATCGGGGAAAGGGGAACCTCGCCAATCACCTGATCGGTGTCTTCCAGGGAGCCGACTTTGAGGACGCGCACATCAACGGAGTATTTTGTCTTTCCCGGACCTTCGTGCGCTTTTAGTACCCGCGCCAGTACCGGAGCGGCGCGGTTGGGGAGAATCGCGTCAAGCAGGTTTTTCAATACGTCCTTTTTCATAAGGCCGTCTCCAGCGGATACAGTACGAGCCGGGATTTGGAACGCGACACTTTCAAATCGGTTCTTATCGTCAACAGTGTTTTTCCGTTCACGGTTATTTCCCGCGAGTGGCGGATTGGGCGGGGAAGCGTCTCTATCCAGCCTGAACCGGCGCGGGTGATGTTTTTTCCCGTTTCAAATTGTTCCGTTTCCCCCTCATTCTTTCCGGTGTCGGCGAGGGCGCCGAAATGGAACGTGTCCTTTTCATCAAAAAACCAGACAAGCCCTTCTTTCCCATGCTCTTTAAGCGCGTCAACAAGCAAATCAATACAAAGCCGCGCGGGGATCGTCCGGGTGGAGAACCGCGCCAGCTTTACATCAGGACAGGTAACCGATCTGCCGCCGATTCCCGCCGTTGAAAGAATATCGTCAAGGATCGAGGATGCGTTCTCTTTGCGGTACGCGGCGGCAAAGGTTGTTTCGCAGAGCTTCTTGTAACTGTCGGCCAGCAACAGTTCCCGGAACTTGCCGTAAGTGGCGGCGGAATAGACAACACCCGAAAAATACAAATCGGACTCGCCGTCGGAAACCAGCGACACGGTAATCTCATCACCGGGGATGCCGGTTGCGGAATCGGAAGGGTATAAAAGCCGGGCTTCCGTGGCGTGAAACCCCATCCTGGTGGCAAGCGTAAATTGCGAAGGGTATTTTTCCGCCGGGGTTCCGCCTAAAGAAACTTCAATCAGCGGGCGCTTCATCATATCAGAGTTTTGCATACCGCGCCTCCAGTTCCCCCAGCCCCCGCCGTGTTTTATCGCCGACCGGCGGGGTTGCCGGTTCTTCCGTTTCGGATATCGCCACTTGTGCCCCCAGTTGCCGGTCCTGGCTTTTCCCGCTTACGCCGTCAAACTCGTCAAATTCAAGCGAGCAGGAAATAATACGCCTGCCCCGCGATTCGCCTGACTCAAGTTTGTTAAAAACAAATTCCCGCAGCCCCCAGGCGGTAATATGCGGGTGCAGAATGTTGTAAACCCTGGGCTTCCCGTCCTTCATCCGTTTGAAAATGCCCGCAATTTCCCGGAGGCAGTCAAACCGGGTAATGTTCGGCGAGACCGATTCGTTGGAGACGCGGGGAATATCAATCAATAAAAGATTTACCGTTACATCGGCATCGGCCCAGCCGGAAATGATTTTTACCGATCCCGACTTCCCCTCGGTGTCGGCGCTGTCGACAAGCAGTTCATCACTGATTTTTATGCTGTCCAGGATCGCCGGCACATAGCGGGGTTCGCCTTCTCCCGACACTCCGATCCTGATAAAATTCTCCGCCTTGACCTTTTCAATCCATGAATTAAATTCGGCGGCGCGGGAAAGAATATCGGGCAGGGTGTCGCCGGAAAACGAAAAATCGGGAAGCCTCATTCCGTCTCCCCTGTCGGCTCATGAATGGCAAGCTCCAGTTCGCGGGCAAAATCAAGAAGCCGGTCAATCTCGTCCGCGTTCAGGTTGACGTTCTGGATGTTGAATACCCGCGATGTTTCCCTTTTCGGTTCCCGATCAGGTTCCTTCCACAGCGTTTCAACCGACACTTGCCGGGGCCTGACGGCTTCCTGAAAATCCATCGCCGCGCCGTTTTCAAAACCGGCCGTGTCCACAAAGGGCGTTACGCTCGCGTTCGCCGCCGCCGGAGATTCGAGGAAGGGAATTGTCTGCGCTTGCCGGTTTAGTTCTCCCATGTCCACGGCGGGCATGACGGCCGCAGTGATTGTTTCAGGTATATTCATAAAAGCATCGCTTGCCACGGTGCTCACCGTTCCCGCTATACCTTTTCGGGCCGCCGCGGCAAGGTGTTCGACCAGTGCGGCGTTTGCCCCCGCCGTCGTGGTTCCCGCGCTGACGGAAGGCGCGGACGGGGTCGGCGCGACGGCCGCACTTGTCGCGGCAAATGTGGGCGCCGCCTCCATGCCCGGCGCGGTAATAGCCGGGGGTGAGATGGGAACAAGCGTGTTCAACGCCTCCGGTAGAGACAAACCATTTGCCAAATTAGCGGCGACAGCGTCCGCCACGAACCCTGTGTCTAACGCATTATCGGATTTCGTGTTGGCGATAGCTTCCAGAGCGCCGCCGTATCCGTTGCCTAACGCGTTCCCCAGTTTATTTTCGTTCATCGCGGCGAGTTCTGTTTTCCCAATTTCCACCGTCTCCCCGAACCAGCTTTTAACCGATCCGATAATGCCGCCTATGACATTTCCTATCGCTCTGAACGGC
>JAIRSC010000219.1 GCA_031255645.1 Treponema sp.
GGATTCGGCCTCTTCCGGTTCCGGGCCCCTGGCCGACAGGATGCGTCCCCGCGGCCTGGACGAGGTTACGGGCCAGGATCATATTGTCGGCGCGGGCAGGCTGCTCCGCCGGGCGATACAGGCGGACCGCCTTTCGTCGGTTATTTTCTACGGCCCGCCGGGTACGGGCAAGACAAGTCTCGCACGGGTTATCGCCAACACGACCCGCGGCGCGTTCGAAAGCCTTAACGCGGTGCTTTCCGGCATCAAGGATATCCGGGAAGCAATCGACCGGGCCGACGAACGGCGGCGGCTGTACGGCAAACGGACGATCCTGTTCGTGGACGAAGTCCACCGCTGGAACAAGGCCCAGCAGGACGCCCTGCTCCCCTGGGTGGAAAACGGCACGGTGATCCTTGTGGGGGCGACCACGGAAAATCCGTTTTTCGAGGTAAACCGCGCCCTGGTCAGCCGGAGCCGTATCTTTCAGCTTAAAAGCCTTTCGTCCGAAGACCTTTTGAAAACGGCGAAACGCTGCCTGGCCGACGCGGAGCGGGGTTACGGCAGATGGAACGTGCGCTTTGAGGCGGGCGCGCTGGAACACCTTGTGGAAGTCGCGGGCGGCGACGCCCGGAGCCTCCTTAACGCCCTGGAGCTGGCGGTGGAAACGAGCCTCCCGGATTCCGGCGCGGGACAGGGCTGGCCGCCGCCCGACGGCGCGGATATAACGATATCCCTGGAAGCCGCCGAGGAAAGCATACAGAAGCGGGCCGTGCTCTACGACCGGGACGGAGACTACCATTTCGACACGATCAGCGCGTTCATAAAAAGCGTCCGGGGCAGCGATCCCGACGCGGCGCTGTACTGGCTCGCCAAAATGATCCGGGCCGGGGAAGATCCCTCGTTTATTTTCAGGCGGATGATAATCCTCGCGAGCGAAGACGTGGGCCTCGCCGATCCCTATGCCCTGGGCGTGGTAACGGCCTGCGCCGAGGCTTTTGACCGCATCGGCTTTCCCGAGGGGAATTTCCCGCTGGCCCACGCCTGTCTCTACCTGGCGACGGCGCCCAAATCCAACACCGCCCTTTCGTTCTTCGACGCCCTTAAGGAAGTCGACCGCGAAGACGCCGAAGTCCCCAGCCACCTCAGGGACGCGAGCCGGGACGCCGAAGGTTTCGGCCACGGCGAAGGCTATGTCTATCCCCACGCCTACCGGGATCACTGGGCGGCCCAGCAGTACCTTCCCTCGGCCCTGCGGGGCAAAACCTTCTATGCGCCGTCGAAGATCGGCTACGAAGGAAAGATACGGGACGATGTGCTGGGGAAGCGGGAAGTCCAGGCGGCGATAGTTCTGGGAGACGCCGAAGCGCCGGACGGGGAAATCCTGACCTGGTCGGCGTCCTCCAAAGGCCGGGAGGGCTGGTACAAACGCCTTGAGTCCGGCCGCGGCGCCGTTCTGCTCGACGACCGGGACCGCGTCTTTAACGCGCTGCGTCCTCCGCGCCACCACAGGATTCTCGTTCCCCAGGCAAACGACGGTCTGCTCCTCTGGGAGGCCCTGCGCCGGGTTCCCGAAGGCCTTGCCGCGGGCATCGTGGACAGCGGGGCCGCCGGGGAGGCTCTCGTCGGTTTCGCCGCCGCGGTTAAGCTGGACGAGGCCGAAAGCCCGCGAATCGCCGTAAGCGCGGACGCGGGCCTCCCCTCCCCCGCCCGCGCGGAAGACTGGTTCGGTTCCTCCGTCTTCGACGGCATCGCCATGAGGGAGCCCTGGCGGCGGGGTTTTCGCGGGCAAAGCCCGGCGGAGGTTTTCGCCGAAATTGCCGGGGGCGCGGCGGCCCTGCTTGAAAAAGGCGGAACGCTGGCGCTGCTGGCTTCCCCGCCGGGAATGGGCCAGCGTCTTTCGGACTTTCTTGAAGGCGGCCCGCGGGGAAAAGGTTCGCGGGAAAATCCGCCGGATAAAAAAACGGCCGGGACGCGGGAGGTTTCCGGCGCTTTCGCGGAAGGTTTCCGCGCTACGCAGCCATTCCGCGCTACGCAGCCATTCCGCGCCGCGCAAGCGTTCCGCGCCGCGGAAGAAAATTTCTTCGGCAGGCCGGAATCGGAAAACCAGCGGATATGGACGGCGGAACTCCTTGAACGCGCCCTTGAGTCCGCGGGATTCTCCGTTTCGAAAGAAGTTATCGACCGGGAAGAAGAACGGCTTGTTCTCGCGGCGGACATTGCCCGCTGGTTCGACAAAGAAAAATCCAGTTGGGGCGCGGCGATTGCGGAAGCGCTGGGAGAGGCGGATTTTGCCGCCCTTAAGGCGCTGTTTCTGGAACGGGCCGCCGCGGGGCCCTTTGTCTGGAAATGGAAAAGCCTTTTGATAAAAGCGGTTAAATGAGCCGCGCCGCCCGCGCCGGGGAATTGACCCGCGGCGAAACCGCGCCGCGCCCGTCTACAGTTTCTTCGCTATCTCCAGCACGCCCTCGACGGTTTCGCTTTTAACGTCGGCCTGGATGATATGGGCCGGCGCCATCAGATAGCCGCCGTTTTTTCCAAGAACCGCCGCCCGGTTCCGCATGTCCGTTTCAAGTTCGCCAAGGTCTCCCCTGGGCATCATGGCCTGCTGGTCAAGGCCGCCGAAAAAACAAATTCTGCCGCCGTATTTCGCGGCAAGCTCTTCCGGATCGGAGCCGGGAACATTGGGCTGAACGGGATTGTACACGTCTATCCCCATCTCGATAAAATCGTCCAACAGGGGCGCGACGGCGCCGTCGCTGTGCATAATCATGATTATGGCGGGATTGACGGCTCTAAGTTTTTTGATAATGCGCTCGTGCCGGGGCCTGAAACGCTCCCGCCACATGGCCGGAGAGATCAGCGTGGAAACCTGGCTTCCCAGGTCCTCTCCAAGCCAGATCGCGTCCACCCCGGCTTTTACCAGCTGTTCGGCGATGCCGGTGGTAAAATATTCGACCTTGTCGTTCAGGGCCTCGATGTAGTCTTCTTCGCTCGCGAGATCGACCATGTATTTTTCAAGGCCGGTCAAATGCCAGGCAAGCTCAAACAGGGAAAGTTCGCAGTCCCCTATGACAAAGTAATCCCCGCCAAACCTGGCTATATCCCGCTTCGCCTTTTCCATGCGGCCCGGGGCATAGGGATCGGGAAAACGATACGCTTCGATGTCCGCGTTCGATTCGGCGCTTTCAAGAGGGCATTTGACCACTTCCACATACAGGGAGGTGGGCATCATGTGCATGCCGAATTCGTTTGTGCTGATATTGTCCTTTACGGTTTCGGGCCTGAAATCCGAGGCGGTTTCCCCGCCGACTACTACGCAGTCGCTTCCCATTTTCGTCCGCAGTTCATTGGCCGAAATCCGGTAACTGAGGTCTTCGTAGTAAGAAAGGGTATAGTCCGGGGCGACGCCGTATTTTTCGCTGAAATGTTCTATCAGGCTTCTGCACAGATCGAACTGAAACGGAACCCTGTCCGGTTTTTCATGACGGAAAGCCGCCAAAACCCTTTCCCGTGAATTCATAGCCTCTCCTTCGAAAAGATCCGCCCGGCCCGCCGCGGAAAACGGAAGTCCGCGGCGCTCCCCGCCCGCGACGGGACGGGGAGCCGGCTGCGGATCAGTAATTATACTTGTCTACGTTGCTGTTGTCGAAAACCAGCGCGTCGCCAAGAACCACTTCCTTGTTGGAAATGCTCTTCGGGCCGAGCCTGCCGGCGGTTATCGACGAGGACGAACCGCTTATCGCGCCCGTCGCCATCTGGTATCCGGCCTGAACGGCGAGGTATCCAAGATCCATACAATCCCAGAGAACGCCGGTGTCGAGGGGATTGGCCGGATTCTTGATGTACGATTTAAGGGCCGCCGGAGTGGCAAGGCCGGTAATCGTAACCGCGGAAGCGTCCGGCTTTACCGATGCGGCTTCGTACTGGGATCCGAGGGCGGGAGTAGCCATCGAGGTAAGGCCAATAGCGCCCTGAATCTGATTGGCGCCGGGCCCCATCCTGCCGATAAGGGTACCGCTTTGGGACTGGGTGGTCGTCTCGTCCGGGCCGGGATAGTACACGTCGGTATCCTCGTTCCTGAGCCTAAGCCAGCTGTATTCGCCGGAAGCTATGGCTTTTTTCGCCTCGGCGAGCCACGCGTTCTGGTTGGCGTCGGTCTTGGCCGACGACACAAAGGCGATGTTGGCGGGTTTCGAGGGGCCGTAGCCTTTTGCCCGCAGGCTGCCGGCGACGCCTTTTATAAGGCCCTGGCCGATGGCTTCGTAGGTTCCCTGGTTTACAAACAGATCCCTGGCGTCCGCCTGGGCGTCGGCGTCAAAGGTAATAACCTTGATTCCCCTGCCCTGGGCTTTTTTCAGGGTCGGCGCAATCGCCGTAGGATCGTTGGGTGAAAGGATGATGACGCTTACCCGCTGGGCGATCCATCCCTCAAGAATATCCACCTGCTTCTGGTTGGTCGCCTGATCCTGGGGCGGGCCGTCGTAAAGAAATTCCACCGCGTTTCCCGCGGCGGCAAGTTCCTGTACCGCTTCCTCGGCGCCGACTTTACAGGCGTCGAAATAGTTTTCGCCCTTGAATTTCGGCATCATCGCAATCTTAATCGCGCCCGATCCCTCTCCCTTGGGGCCGGCAAACACGGCGCCGGTTAAAAACACCAGAACCGCCAATACCATGACCACAGTTCTCTTCATATCGTTCCTCCTGTTAAATGATGGGAAAATTCCAAAAACCGCTGTTGCTGGAATTTTCTATGCTGTCAGCGGCCTCGCCGCTGTAATAGCCTTCGTTACAGCTCCGGCCCGCGAACGGTTCCACGGGGAACCACGACCCGGGTTCTGCTAATCCGCTGGTCAAGAATAAAATAACTTACCAGGCTGATAACAAGGATCATTCCGTGGACGATGGTCTGCGCCGCGATGGGGATATTGAGTACCGTCAGCCCGGAATTGAGTACGGCGATAATCAGACTCGCGAGTATCGTTCCCCTCATGTCGCCGCTGCCCCCCATAATACTCGTTCCGCCCAGCACGATAATCGTTACCACCTTAAGGCCGAGGCTCGTACCGGCGTCGTATTTGACGCTGGTAAAACGGCCCAGCCAGACAAGGCCGGCGAACGCGCAGACAAGACCGCTTAAGAAATAAATGAAAATTTTTACCCGTTTCGTGTCGATTCCGCTGAAAACGGCGGTGTTCTCGTTAAGCCCGACGGCGTAAAGCCTGCGTCCAAGCGTGGTTTTTGAAAGGATAAACCAAAACACAAAGGCCAGAACCGCGTAGAAAAAAACCTGCACCGGAACGCGGAACAGCTCGAAATTCCCCAGCCAGGAACTCGCCGAAAACGAATACACGCTGTCGCCTTTTGAAAAGCTCCGGGCCAGACCCATATACAGGTACATGGTCGCCAGGGTCGTAACCAGCGGCGATATTTTTATCTTCGCGATAAGAAAGCCGTTAAAAAGCCCGCAGGCGGCGCCCGTCAACAACGCCGCCGCGACCCCGGCCGCGCTTCCCATTTTTAGCGCCGCCATTCCGCCTATCATCGAGGAAAGCACCATCGTCGAGCCGACCGAAAGATCGATACCGCCGGTAATGATAATCAGCGTTACGGCCAGGGACATCATCCCCATTTCCACAATATTGCGAAGCATTACCCCCATAAGGTAGTCAAAAGACAGAAACACCGTATTGATTGCGGAAATTCCAATCAGCAGGATGACGAGTATGAAACCCAGAGCCCAGTTAAACGTAAAACGGAACGGTTTTTTCACAAGGTTTCCTCCGCCGCGGTTTTCGGGTTTTTCTTTTCTTCCAGCCGAAGGGCGCTTGTTACAACGGCGATGATGATAATCGCCCCCATAATGGCGTCCGACCAGTCCGAACTTATTCCCAGATAGTTGATCGCCGGGGCGATTACCGAAAGGATCGCCGCTCCGAATACGGTTCCCAGCAGTTTGCCGCTCCCGCCGGCGACGCTGGTTCCGCCCAGAACCACCGCGGCGATAAAGGTCATCTCAAGACCCGTCCCCATAGTCGTGGTAACGCGCTGGCTTGCCGTAGCGATAATCGTGGCGGTAACGCCGAACAGAAGCCCCGCTATCATATAGGTAATTACCACGACCCTGTCGACGCTGATCCCCGAAAGCCGCGCCGCTTCCCTGTTGTTTCCGACGGCGTAGATCTTCTTGGAAAAGCGGGTGTATTTCATAAACCACAGGAAAAACGCGGCAATAACGGCCATAATCAGCACGGAAGCCGGAATAACGCCGAAAATTTTCGCCTCAAACGCGAGCCAGGTAAAGTTTGGGGGAAGATCGTAGAGCGATCCTTCCACCACCATGGGCAGGATTCCCGAAAAAAGCTGGGCGGTCGCCAGGGTCGCCACAATCGCCGGAATACGGAACCGGGTGATAAACAGGGCGTTTACCAGGCCAAGAAACGCCCCCATAAGCATCGCGGCGGGAAGCAGTACGGCAAGGCTTAGATTGAATTTGCCCAGCGCCGCGATAAACAGGCACACGACGGAGATAAGCCCGCCCGCGGAAACGTCTATGTTGGACGTAATGATGATCATGTTCATGCCAATGGCGGATATAAGCACATAGCTGAAACGGTTTAACATGCTCATCGTATTGTTAAGGGAGAAAAAGCCTTCGGTAAAAACGGCCAGCAGAAACAATATGGCAAGCAGGAACAGTCCCAGATAAATTTCGGCGCTCAGCCCGATTTTGCGTTTCACGTCTGTCCTCCGGCGTCCAGGGCTTTTTCCCCGCTTCCCGAGGCAAGGGCGATATGGAGTATCGCCTCCTGGTCGAAAGGCCGTTCGTCGAAACAGCCGGCCACGGTTCCGTCTTTCATAACGTAGATCCTGTCGCACATGCCGATAAGTTCAGGCAATTCGCTTGAAATCATTATAATTGTCAAACCCTGGGACGCCATGGAACTGATGATCCGGTGAATTTCCGCTTTGGCGTTTACGTCGACGCCCCTGGTGGGTTCGTCGAGAATAAGCAGTTTCGGATTCAGGGCCAGGGCTTTGCCGACCGAAACCTTTTGCTGGTTGCCGCCCGAAAGGTTCATTACAAGAAAATCGGTATTGGGAGACTTAATACCCATGCTCCCGCGCATTTTTTCGGCAAGGGCGTATTCGCCGCGCCGGTTTATTACCCCCCACGCGGCGTTCTTTTCAAGCTGGGGCATGACGATGTTGTCCTTGACGCTCATGCGGACGATTACCCCGTATTTGCCCCGATCTTCGGTAACATAGACAACGCCGTGTTCCATGGCCTGCCTGTAGGTCATAAAACGAACCTGCTTTCCCTCAAGGAGAATTTCGCCCGTGGCCGGCGGCGTAAAGCCGCTCAGGGCCAGGGCAAGTTCGGTACGGCCGGATCCGGCCAGGCCCGCGAAACCGAGAATCTCTCCTTTGCGGACAAAAAAATCTATATCGTGGAGGAGTTTGTTATCCCCCAAACCTTTCGCGAAAAGCAGCTTTTCCCCGATCCCCATATCTATGGTTTTCTGGCCGTCGCTTCCGTATACGCAGGAGGTTACTTTGGGATAGTAGCTGTCCATGCTGCGGCCCACCATATCCGTCACCAGCTCGTCTTTGCTTGTTTTGGATACTTCCCTGGTGGAAATATAGCGGCCGTCCCGAATTACCGTTACCCTGTCGCACAGATTGAAAATTTCTTCCAGCCTGTGGCTTATGTAGACAATGCTTACCCCCTGGGCCTTAAGCCCCCTGATTATCGAAAACAGGGCGTTCACTTCCTGTAAGGTAAGGGAAGCGGTCGGCTCGTCCAGAATAAGTATCCGCGACTTGAAGGTAAGGGCTTTGGCGATTTCCACCATTTGTTTTTGGGCCATGCCGAGGTTTTTGATTTTTTCGTCGACGGGAATGGCTATGCGGAGATTTTCAAAGATGTCTTTTACCCTGCCGGCCATGGCTTTGTAGTCCAGGTATGTTACCGGGCCCGCTTTCCTGGTTATCTCCCGGTTCAAAAACAGATTTTCAAGAACCGTCATTTCCTCGAAAAGGCTCGTTTCCTGGTATATGATCGCGATCCCTTTGGAAGACGCGTCCAGGGGATTGGTAATTTTTTCTTCTTTTCCGAAAACCCTGATGGAACCGGAATCCGGCTCGTATACGCCGCTTACGACTTTCATCAGCGTGGATTTGCCGGCGCCGTTTTCCCCGCAAACGGCGTGTATCTCCCCTTCCCGTAACTCGAAATTCATATCGTCAAGCGCGACAACCCCGGGAAAGGTTTTAACGATAGAATGTAAAACGAGAGCCGCCTCGCTCATGGGTGATAAAACACCTGTTCAAGCTGATAATGGGTTCCCGTGACCGGATCTTTTTCCATGATCATCACGTCCTTCATGTACTCGTTCCACTTGTCAACCACGGGGCTTTCGGCCTGCAGCTTCGAAGCGTAGGCGATTCCTTTTTCCGCCTCGTAATAGCCGAAAAGTTCGTCCCCGGCAAGCCAGATCGTGTAATTGTGAATTCCCGCCGCGTTAAGAAGCCCGGTTAACTCCGGCCAGATCTCGTCGTGCCGCCGTATGTATTCGTCTTTCATCCCCGGCAGGAGTTTGGCCTTCCATGTAAAACGTTCCATAGACAGTTATTCTTGCTCCGATCCGCGCTTTCGTCTATGGACTTTTCTATCAAAATCATGTATAAAAGAAGACGCGCACTATGGATTCATTTCTGCATTATCTTCCTTACAGCGAGGAAGATGAAAAACTCGGAATTGTCTGTTCCACGGCGGGCAACGTGGAAGTGCCTCCCAATACCTCGTATCCTCCCTACAAAGACGAACATCCGGCCGTTTTTCGCACGGTGGCGCAGGGCCGTATCCTTTCGGAATTTCACATCATTTACATTATCGAGGGGCAGGGAACCTTTGAAACCCAGGGCAAAACCTACGCGGTTAATCCGGGAAGCGTTCTGTTTCTGCCGCCCGGAATATGGCACCGCTACCGGCCCGTTCCCGACATCGGATGGCATGAATACTGGGTCGGGTTCAAGGGTTCTTTTGTCCAGAACCTGTTCGGCGAAGGCGTTTTTTCCGCGGACAAGTTGTTTTTTGAGCTTGGCCTTAACAACCGGATGATAGAGAATTTCCAGCTGATTTTTGAGGAGATTAAAACCCAGCAGCCCCTGTACCAGTTCAGGGTCTGTTCGGAAATCATCTCGCTTATCGCCGAAATCCATACGCAGGAACGCCGCAGGGAACAACCGAATCATTACCAGAAAATCGTCGATACCGCGAAAAACCTTATGCGGGCCAATGTTTTCGGCGGCATTAACCTGCCCAGCATCGCCAAACAGATCGGACTTTCCGTTTCGCACCTGAACGAAATTTTCAAAACCTATACGTCGATGACTCCGTATCAGTACTTTATCCAGCTTAAAATTAACAAGGCGGGAAGTTTGCTGGAGAACGATATCTCGGTAAAAGAAGCGGCCTACAAGCTGGGGTTCAACGATCAGTTTTATTTTTCGCGCCTTTTCAAGAGCAAAACCGGCGTTACTCCGTCGGAGTGGAAAGCGATGATCCGCTCGTCCGGCAGCCGGCTTTCGCGGTAGGTCTCGGCGTTTTTCCGGGCGATGCCGGCAAACGCGGAATATTCGTATTTATGGAAAGTTTTCCTAAAGTTCCGGCGGAATTTCGCCGAAAATATGAAAGCGAAAGGTTTTTCCGCCTTATCCGCGGTTAGGCGCGCGCGTCGTTATTTGTTCTCCTTACGAATATCGGCCCGCCCGGAAAGAACTTGAGCGATTGTGGGAAGTATAAGGCTTCCCGGAAAGACAAGGATGTCTTTCGAATACTTTCAAGGAGGATGACATGATCATCAACCACAACCTCAGCGCTATGTTCGCTGACCGTTCTCTCAAGGTAACCAACAACTACCTCAACAAAGACATGGAAAAGCTCTCTTCAGGGCTCCGCATCAACAGGGCCGGCGACGACGCCTCGGGCCTGGCGGTATCCGAAAAGCTGCGCAGCCAGATCAGGGGCCTTAACCAGGCTTCCCAGAACGCGGCAAACGGTATTTCCTTTATACAGGTGAGCGAAGGTTACCTTCAGGAGACCCAGGACATCATCCAAAGGATGAGGGAACTGGCGGTTCAGGCCGCAAACGGCATTTATTCCAGCGAAGACCGCATGCAGATTCAGGTCGAAGTCTCCCAGTTGGTGGACGAGGTCGACCGGATCGCCAGCCATGCCCAGTTCAACGGAATGAACATGCTGACCGGCCGTTTTGCCAGAATCGACGGCCAGAACGTCGTTACCGCCTCTATGTGGCTTCATATCGGGGCCAATATGGATCAGCGGGAACAGGTGTTTATCGGCACGATGACCTCCATGGGGCTTGGAATTCGAAACGTCGGAGACGGCAGTTTCCTGACTATCGAAACCCCCGACGACGCCAACCGCGCCATCGGAACCCTTGACGAAGCCCTGAAACGGATCAGTAAACAAAGGGCGGATCTGGGCGCTTACCAGAACCGGCTGGAGCATGCCGTTCGGGGCCTTGATATAGGCGCCGAAAACATGCAGGCTTCGGAATCCCGCATCCGGGATACCGATATGGCCAACCAGACGGTCCGGTACATGACCAACCAGATCCTGGTGAACTCGGGCACGGCGATGCTGGCCCAGGCCAACCAGCGGGCAACATCGGTCTTGCAACTTTTACAGTAATGTAGTATTATTGTAGGGTGAGGGGAAATATATTCCCGGGGGCCTTGCCCCCGGGGTATTTCCTTGTCCAAAAGGCGTGAATCGGGCGTTAAGCGGGATTCGTCGCCTGGTAAACGCGATTGAGCGTTTTGTTCTTTGACAAATACCTTCCAGGGTAAGCGCAGGGCGGCTCGAAGCATGCTCCGGTTTCTCCGTTTGGGGCGGCCGGCGGATGCTTCGTTCCGTAAAAGCGGAACCGGCGGGAACGGCGCGAACGTCCTTCCGGTTTTGTTCCCTGCGGTTCGGTCCCGGCATGGAGTGCCGGGGCTTCCCAACTCAAGGAGGGTCATATGATTATTAATCACAACATGAGCGCCATGTACGCCAACCGCCAGCTTGGTGTCACCAATACCGACGTAGCAAAGAGCATTGAAAAGCTCAGCTCCGGTTTTAGGATCAACAGAGCGGGCGACGACGCTTCCGGACTCGCGGTTTCCGAAAAAATGCGGAGCCAGATTCGGGGGCTTAACCAGGCGGAGCGCAACATTCAGAACGGCGTGTCGTTTATCCAGGCGACCGAGGGTTATCTTCAGGAAACCCAGGATATTCTTCACCGCCTTCGGGAACTGTCGGTACAGTCAGCCAACGGTATCTATTCCGACGAGGATCGCATGCAGATCCAGGTGGAAGTTTCCCAGTTAGTCGATGAAATCAACCGTATAGCGAGCCACGCTCAGTTTAACGGTATGAACATGCTGACGGGGGCTTTTGCCCAGGATTCGGCGGTAAACCGCGTTATGCAGTTCCAGGTTGGGGCCAATATGGACCAGAATGAACAGGTTTTTATCGGGACCATGACCGCCAACGCGCTTGGTTTGCAGACCGCTCAGGGTGAAGCCGGAACCGTTTCTATCGCTACCCCGGAAGAAGCCAATCAGGCTATCGGGATGGTGGATTCGGCCCTGAAGCTGGTTTCCAAGCAGCGCGCCGATCTCGGCGCCTACCAGAACCGGTTTGAAATGGCCGCCGACGGCGTCGCTATCGCGGCGGAAAATCTTCAGGCCGCGGAATCCCGGATCCGGGATACCAACATGGCTTCGGAGATAGTCGGATACACCAGGGATTCGATCCTGAATCAGGCGGGGACGGCAATGCTGGCCCAGGCCAATATGCGGACCCAGTCGATCCTGCAGCTTTTGGGATAATCCTGGCATACCCGGCTTCACATACGAAGGAATTCCTTCGCAAACCGTTATAAAACGGATCGCGTAACAAGAGACAGCTGGACGTCGTCTTTTGAAACGCGAAAATCACCCGGCGCGGCAGCCGCGGGGCTTCCCGCGGGCAAACCGAACCGGGCGGTTTCTCGCCGGGCCGCGGGCGGACAAAACGCCCGGGCCCGCAGGGACGGAGAAGTCGTCAATAAACAAAACGATTGACGAGCGCGCCCTTCCCCGTCCTTTTTTTGAAGACAACGATTCCCCTGTATGGAGACAAGGGAACATATTGTACTGCCGTTTACCGCCGGCTTCCGGGCCGCGGCAAACGGTAACACGGAGGTGGAGTACTATGGGTATTCAAATTGCCGTCGCGGGAAACGGATTCCCGCAGCAGGAACTCCCCCAGGAACGGATTCCGGTCTTTACCGCGCGTTCCCAGGAAACCAGGGCGGCGGTTCTGGAGAAAATCCAGGCGTCCCTGCCCGGAAACGGGGAAAATCGCCCGCCGGATATGGAATCGGCGGCAGCGGAAATTGAACGGGTGACTCTCGCTTTCAACAAAAAGCTCAAATTTGTGGTAGATCACCAGTCCCACGAGGTAACCGTAAAGGTTATTGATCCGCGAACCGATAAGGTGATTAAGGTTCTTCCGCCCGAAGAACTACAGAGGCTGCACAGGCGGCTAAAGGAAACGATTGGCGTTTTATTTGACGAAAGAATTTAAGGGCGGATTTACGGGAGGAATCCGGAAATGTCAGATATATATGTACCGGGAGTAAAAAGCCGGTTAAATACCGACGCCATTGTCGAAGACCTGATGAAGGTCGAGCGTATTCCCCGGGATCGGGCGGAAAAAAACGCTGAAACCTTCCGGACGCAGAAAGGCTATTGGCAGGAAATCGGCCGGCGGGTTAATTCGCTCCGTGAAAGTTCCAGAACCCTTTATTCTTTTCAAAACCCCTTTAGCGAACGAACGGCCCGTTCCTCGGACGAAACGGTACTTGCCGGAACGGCCGTCCGCCAGGCCGTCGAACAGGAACGAAGTTTTATCGTCAGACAGATCGCGAAGGCGGATCGTTTTCTTTCCGACCCTCTGGAAACGTCCTACAGGGTCGACGCGGGCAATTATAGTTTCCGCGCCGGCGGCGCGGAAATCAGCCTCAACTTCCGGGGGGGAACCCTCAGGGAATTTGCCGAGGCGCTGAACCGCCGCGGGCAGGATAAAATCCGCGCCGAAATTCTTACCGTAACCCCCGGTACCCAGTCTCTGCTTGTCGAATCGCTCGTCACCGGGGCCGAAAACCGCCTTGACTTCGGCGGCGCTTCCGAAGATCTTGTTTTACGAACCGGCATGGCTTCCCGCGCGGTCAATTCGACCCACGTTATTCAGGAAGCGGAGATAAGCGTTGAAGCGGGAAAAAGCGTTTCCCTGCCCGTAACCGGCGGAGCGGCCGGTAACGAAGACCTTATGCTGCGCCTGGAAACCGCCACCAGGCTGCGGCCCGAAGACGAAACGCCCGCGCCCCCGCAGGGCCCCGCGATACCTTCCGCCGGTTCGGTAAGCTACGGCGGAATCACGATAGAAAACGACCAATCCTCGGTTCCCGTTCCGGCGTGGTCGCCGCCGCCCGCGCCTGTCCGCATTGACGACATGGCCATGCTTTCCCTTAAATTTACCGACGGCAGTTCGGCCTCTTTGCCCCTCGTGCGCGATTCGGAGGGCTTTACCGAAAGCGAATACCGCCTTGCCGATATCGCCGGAAACAGAACCGTTTCGTCGCTGGAAATTGTCAACAACAATACCCACAGGGATATTTCGCTACGCGGCGCCTCAATCTACGATCCGAAAACGGCGGGGAATTTCCGTCCGAAAAATCCCGTTTCGACGGCCCAGGACGCGATTGTCGAAATGGAAGGCATCGAGATTCGCCGTCCTTCCAACAACATCGACGACCTGCTTCCCGGCGTAACGGTAATCGCCAAAGCGCCTTCCGATTATCCGGTTCGGCTTACGGTAGAGCCGGATCGGGAAGCGATTAAAGAGGCCGTTATTTCGATGGTCGGAAACTACAACCGCCTTGCCGCCGAAATAAACGTTCTTACCAGAAACGACGACCGCATTGTCCAGGAACTCAGTTATCTTAACGCCGACGAACAGGCCGAAATGCGGGCGAAGCTCGGCGTTTTTTCCGGGGAAACCACTCTGAGCCAGTTCAAGAACAGTATCCAGCAGGCCGTTACCGGCCCCTACCCTACCGCCGCCGGACGGGAACTGGCCCTGCTTGCCCAGATAGGCATAAGCACCGATGTCCGCCGCGCCGGTTCCACGACAGGTTACGACGCGTCCCGGATGCGGGGATATCTGGAAATTGACGAAAAAGCCCTCGACGCGGCGCTGGCGAGCAGGCTGCCGGCAATTCAGCAGCTTTTCGGCTCGGATACCGACGGGGATCTTATTATCGATTCCGGGGTCGCCTACGCGCTCGACACCCTTACCAAGCCCTATGTCGAAACGGGCGGCATTGTGTCCCTGAAAACCGGTACCCTGGATTCAAAGATCGACCAGGAACAGCGCCGTATCGCAAGCCTGGACAGGCAGCTTGAGTCGAAAGAAGCGGCCCTGAAAAAACAGTACGGTCAAATCGAGAGCGCTTTTACCCGTATGGAACGGATGTCGAACTCGCTGGATCAGCTTGGACAGCGCATGCAATCCGTGAACGGCCGGTAACCATGGACACGATAACAATAAACGGAAAAACGGCCGACATTACCCTCGAAGCGGAAAAAACCCTGGGGGAACTTTTATCCGGCATTGGCGCCTGGCTCGAAGGATCGGGACAGTACCTGAGCGGCATTGAAGTGGACGGCCAAACGTACGGTTCTTCCTCGCTTGAAAAGGCCCTTGAATTTAGCCTGGACGAAATCTCGCGGCTTGACATCAAAACTTCGAACTGGGCGGAGCTTATGCTCGAAGCCCTGTTTGGGATCAAAAACGATCTTGAACTGTACGAAAAAAAATCTCCGGGGGCTCCCGCCCCGGAAGCCGGTTTTCAGGAATCCGCCGCGTGGAAAGAAGGGCATACGGCCCTCTTTCTCAGGGACAACGCCGCGGATATTTATCTTCTTGTGCCGCAGATACTGGACGGCAAAATCCTTCCGGAAAAGGCCCTGCCCATCATAAGCGAACGGATACGGGAACTGCAGACTCCCGCGCTGGAAATCAGGGCGGCGTCTCCGGCGGCAAGCGAAATTTCCAAACGCCTCGAGGATCTTCCGCTGGACCTCCAGACCGGAAAAGACGCCAGGGCGGCGGAAACCATCGCCCTTTTTTCCGGCGTAACCGAAAAGCTGTTCCGGCTGCTGCATATTTTACGGCGCGGCGGCATAGCCGTGGAAAGTATCGGCGCCTTTCTCGAGGAATTCGGATCCGCGGTAAAAGAACTCCATTCGGCCTATGAAAACAAAGACACGGTTCTTGTGGGCGATCTTGCCGAATACGAGCTCGCGCCCAGGCTGCTTGAATTTTCGTCCCTTCTCGGCGGTCTTGCCGCTCCCGCGGAGGTTTCGTAAATGATTTTTTACCTGCTTCAAAACGATGTCAGTTATTTCAAGGAAGACAATCCCATAGCCGGGATGGCCGTGCTTATTGGTATCGGGGGAATCGTACTAATCGCGCTCCTGGTGAACCTGCTCAAAAACGGCCTTAATTTGGGAAGCAGAAAAGGGGGAGGAGCCGCCCAGCGGCGTTTTTCCACCTTCGCGTTGCACCGCGCCGCAAAGCCCTACGGTTTGAATCACGACCAGATTAAGGTTCTTGAATATGTTTTTAAAAGCGGCGGAGTTACCGATCCGGCCCATACCCTGAGCCTGCCGGCGGTTCTGGACAAACACTTCAAGCGTGCCTATAAACAGATCGAAAAAAGCGCGAATACCGAAGAAGAAGCCCAGCAGCGCCTTGCCCTGCTGTTTTCCGTCCGCAGCGCTATCGACATGGTTCAAAATACCACCGCCCAGGCGCCCACAACCCAGCAGCTTTCGGCAAACCAGGCGGCGGTTCTTACCGCCAACCAGGAATCGTATTCGGTAAAAGTACTGTCCGTCAAGGGAGACGGCATACTGGTGGATTGCCCCCGGAACGCTATCGGCAGCCTGATACGTTTCCCCCGGGGAACCAGGGTTACACTGGCGTTTTTTACCAAAACCAACAAAGGCTTTTCGTTTAACAGCCAGGTGCTGGGAGTTACCGATACCTCGTTCGGGCCCGCCCTTCAGCTTTCCCATTCGGGGCGGCCGAAAGCCATGACCCAGCGCCGTTTCCGCCGCCGCCAGTCCGTTCTTGCCTGCGGTTATTACTTTGTCAGGATAGAAGAGGCCAAAAACAAGAAAAGCGGCCCCCGCATGACCGTCGAGGCGAAACGTTATACGGGCAGCGTGGTAGACATTTCCGCGGGCGGATGCGCCATAAAAACCAGTATTTCCGTACCCGTCGGCGCGAGGCTAAAAATCGAATTTGAATATTTCAGAAGCGTGCTGCCCGTCGCGGCGCTCGGACAGGTTTTAAGGACCAACCGGGGCGGCATCGGCAGTACGATCATGCACATCAAATTCCTTAAGGTTCCGCGAAAGACAATGAACGCGATTAACACAATCGTCTTTGAATACGGCGAGGAATAAGCGCCCGTCAAAACAAATCTTTGTACCCCCCGGACTTGCCCGTCAAAACAAATCTTTGGGCCCACCTGGACTTGAACCAGGGACCTACGGATTATGAGTCCGCAGCTCTAACCAACTGAGCTATGGGCCCAAAAAGATATTGCCGGCATCGATCCAAAAGCTGGTTCTAAACCAGGGACCTACGGAAAATGCCGGGCGCGCCAGCGCCCGTACAATCTTACCTTACATTTCGCGGTCTGGTACAGACCGCCTATGAGTCCGCGGCTCTAACCAACTGAGCTATGGGCTCAAAGATTTACCCGCTATTCATATATGACAAAAAACGCCGGGACAGTCAAGAGCGCGCGCGGATTCAGGGCCTTTTGGAGCATTCTCCCAGTCAATTGTTTGACCAGCCCGTCCTGTCCAAATACTTCATCCAGGGTCAACCCCACAGGGCGCACGGGGGACTATCTTTTCAGGATCAGCTCCAAAATGGATCAGCCAGCCAGTCTTGCGGGAACCCCATAGCGGCTGTATCGGTTTGGGGATGTTTTGCCAAAAGTTCTTTGATTTTTTGCCGGAAACCGTGCCGTGGCGTAACAGTATCCAGCAGATACACCATAACCGCCAAAACGATATACACCTTGCGATTGTTGATATTCCCGGCGGCAAGC
>JAIRSC010000221.1 GCA_031255645.1 Treponema sp.
GGCTCAACTGGTGTGCCGCCGGCGGTCCGGGAAACGGACCGGAAGACGCGGAAGTTTCCCGGCCGGACCTGTTCGACTATTCCCCGTGGTGCCTTTCGGTCCCCAAAGAAACAAAGGTCGTCATCACCGCCGGTAAACAAGGGGCGGAATTTTTCTACACGGCCACGGACAACCCAAAAACGTTTCCGGCAAAGCTTTTTACTCCCGAAGAATGCCGCAGCGAATTCCGCGGCGAAGGCACGATGAACGAAACGTCGACCCGGATTGTCAGGACCTGTTTTGACGACACGAACCGCGGCGAATCGAACCTTGTGATAGGCGAAGTCATAGGCGTACCGGGCAAATGGTCGAGCTATCCGCCCCATCATCATCCCCAGCCGGAAATCTACCATTACCGGTTTAGGCCCGAACAGGGGTTCGGCCTTACCGCCATCGGGGATACGCCCTGCATTATCCGGGACAGGGACACGATCCTGATCCGGGAAGGACAGGTTCACCCGCAGGTAACCGCCCCCGGTTACGCGATGTGGTACCTTTGGGTGATACGGCACATCGACGGCGCCCATTACGGGCCGGCTACCAATACCCCCATCTTTGTGAAAGAACACGAATGGGTAATGGGAGACGAAAACAAGATATGGAAACCCTCAAGAGGTTAAGGGATTGATCGGACAAAATAAAGGGATAAGCGTGAAAAGAATAAGCGCGAAACATTGCTTAAGGAGTGAAGCATGGGCAAAACGATACGTCTTACGGTAGGTCAGGCGGCTCTGCGTTTCCTGGACAACCAATATGTGGAATACGACGGAAAAGAAACCAAATTCGTCGAGGGAGTCTTCGGCATCTTCGGACACGGAGTTGTGGTCGGCCTGGGCGAGGCGCTGGCGTCGGGAAAAACATCGTTGCGCTTTTACCAGGCGAAAAACGAACAGGGCGCGGGCCACGCGGCGGTCGGTTTCGCCAAACAAAACAACCGCCTCAAGATTATGGCGGTCTGTTCGTCCATCGGCCCCGGGGCGCTTAACATGGTAAACGCCGCCGCCGTCGCTACGGCAAACCATGTACCGGCCCTGCTTCTGCCGTCGGACGCCTTTGCCTGCCGCCAGCCGGATCCGGTGCTGCAGCAGATTGAAATCCCCACGGATTATAGCAATACGGCAAGCGATTCGTTCCGGGCCGTCAGCCGCTACTGGGACAGGGTTCAGCGGCCCGAACAGCTTATGACGGCGTTTATCAACGCGTTCCGCGTGCTTGCCGACCCGGCGGATACCGGGGCGGTAACGGTAAGCCTTCCCCAGGACGTACAGGGAGAGGTTTACGATTACCCCGAAGAATTCCTGGCAAAGCGGGTTCACCACATAGAACGGCGGATTCCCACCGCGGGACAGATCGAGCGGGCCGCCGCGCTTCTCAAGGCGGCGAAAAAACCGCTGGTAATCTGCGGCGGCGGCGTCCGTTATTCCCGCGCCGGCCCCGCGCTGGAACGATTCTGCGAAAGCTTTCACATACCCTTTGGCGAAACCCAGGGGGGCAAGGGAACGATCCTCTGGGACAATCCCTACAATCTTTCGGGCATAGGCGGCACCGGTTCCCTGGCGGCGAACAGGCTCGCAAAGGAAGCGGATCTTGTCATCGGCGTGGGAACGCGGCTTGGAGACTTTACCACCTGCTCCAAATGGCTGTTCCAGAACCCGGACTGCGGAATACTGGGAATCAACGTCGCGTCCTTCGACGCCTACAAAATGAACGCCGAGCCGATAATCGCCGACGCGAAACTTATGCTGGAAGCCCTTACCGGCGCGGCCGGATCCTACAGGTCCCAATGGGGCGATAAAATCAGGGCCGCGCGCGACGAATGGAACGCCGAAGTGGACAGGCTTTACGCCGAAAACGCGGAACCCGCCCCGGACGGAAAGCCCCTGCTTTCCCAGGCGAGGGTTCTTGGGGAACTTAACGACAGGCTCCTCCCCAAAGACGCGATTGTCGTTTCCGGTTCGGGTTCGATCCCCTCGGACATGCAACGGGTCTGGCGCGCCCGGACGCCGGAAACCTATCACATGGAATACGCGTTCTCCTGCATGGGCTACGAAGTCGCCGCCGCCCTGGGAACGAAGATCGCTTTTCCCGGCAAAGAAGTGGTAACGATCATCGGCGACGGCGCCTATACAATGCTCCATTCGGAACTGTTGACGGCGGTTCAGGAACGGAAAAAGATCATCGTCGTGGTTTTGGACAACGCGGGCTTTCACTGTATCGACAATCTCCAGAACAGCCAGGGCATTGACCATTTCGGCAACGAATGGAAGACCCGTGACGATTCGGGCCGCCTCGCGGGGAATTCCGTGCGGGTAGACTACGCGAAAAACGGCGAAAGCTGGGGCGCGCTGGGACTGCGGGCCAGGACGCCGGAAGAGCTGGCCGCCGCGGTAAAGGAAGCCTTGGCCGCCGACGGGCCCGTGGTAATCGACGTAAAGGTGAGCCCCAAGACGATGACTCACGGCTATGAATCCTGGTGGCGGGTCGGTACGGCCCAGGTTTCGGACAATCCGGAAGTAGTCAAGGCGGCGAAGGAAATGGCCTCGGAAGTGGAAAAAACGCGGAAGTTTTAGTCTTTGCGGCGGTTCCAAAACATCGGGTTTTGGAACCGCGTCCCGGGTATAAAATTTGGAGGAAAAACAATATGGCGAAAGAAAGCGCGATTAAACTGGCGATAGCCCCTATCGGCTGGACCAATGACGACCTGCCCGAACTGGGCGGAGAGATTCCGTTTGAGCAGTGCGTGAGCGAGATGGCCCTGGCGGGTTTTGCCGGGAGCGAGGTGGGGAACAAATATCCCCGGGATCCGAAGATACTGAACAAGGCCCTCGCCTTACGGGGGCTTACCATCTGCAACGCCTGGTTCAGCGCGTTCCTTACCACAAAACCCTACAGGGAAGTGGAAAAGGAATTTGTCAAACACCGGGATTTTCTTTATGCCGTGGGAGCGCGGGTTATCGGCGCGGCGGAACAGGGCCATTCGATTCAGGGACAGCCGAAGCCGGTGTTCGACGCCAAGCCCGTGTTCAGCGACGCCGAATGGGACAGGCTCTGCGACGGCCTTAACAGGCTGGGAAAAAAAGCCGCGGACAAGGGAATGAAGCTTACTTATCATCATCACATGGGAACCGGGGTTCAAAGCGCCGAAGAAATCGACCGGCTTATGGAAAACACCGACCCGAAACTGCTGGGGCTTTTGTACGATACGGGACACCTTGTTTTCGCCGGCGAAGATCACCTTGCCGTACTCAACAAGTGGATCCGGCGCGTCGGCCACGTACACCTTAAGGACATGAGGCCCGCCATCAGAAAAAAAGCGGTAAAGGAAAAATGGTCCTTCCTCCAGGCGGTAAAGGCCGGCGTGTTTACCGTTCCCGGCGACGGCTGCGTTGATTTTACGCCGGTTTTTGCCGCCCTTAAAAAGGCAAAGTATTCCGGCTGGATGGTCGTAGAGGCGGAACAGGATCCGGCTCTGGCCAATCCGCTTGAATACGCAATCAAGGCCCGCGCGTATATCAGGGAGAAAGCGAATATATGAGGTTCGGGATCAACACCCTTGACGACATCGACGCGGGGAACAAAACGGTTCTTTGCCGGATCGACATCAACCAGCCGGTGGACAAGGCTGCGGGCGTGTTAAAGGACACGACCCGTATCGAAGCCTGTATCCCCACGTTAAAGGAACTTTCCGAAAAGGGAGCAAAGCTCGTACTTCTGGCCCATCAGGGGAGCGACATCGAATACAAAAATTTCTGGACTACCGAGCCTCATTCGAAGGTGTTAAGCAGCCTTTTGGGAAAGGAAGTCCGGTTTATCGACGATGTCTGCGGCCCCGCCGCCAGGGACGCGATTAAGGCCCTAAAAAGCGGGGAAATACTTTTGCTTGACAACGTCCGTTTTGTTTCGGAAGAACAGACCCTCTTTGAGACAAAACTTCTCCTTTCCCACGAAGAGCAGGCCAAAACCCTTCTTGTGCGGAAGCTTGCCCCGCTGGCCGACCTTTACGTCTGCGACGCCTTTGCCGCGTCCCACCGGGATCAGCCTTCGCTCTGCGGTTTCGAGCAGCTTCTTCCCAGCGCCATGGGAAGGCTCTTTGAGGAAGAGTTCTGCGTTATTTCGGGAATCATGGAAAAGCCCGAACGGCCCTGCGTGTTCGTCCTCGGCGGCGCGAAAATAAGCGACGCGTTTTTGATGATGAATACCGTACTCAAAGGCGGCGCCGCGGATAAGGTTCTTTCCGGCGGTCTTGTCGGAGAGCTTCTCCTGTGGGCGGACGGCAAAAACATAGGAGAAGGCACAAAGGCGTTTATCAAAAAAGAAGGCTATGATAACCTTTTGGATACGGCGAAAGGTCTCCTTTCCGCCTACCGGGACAGGATCGCCATGCCCGGCGACTTCGCCCTGCTTGAAGACGGGCAGCGGGCCGAATATCCGCTGGAAAACATCCCGCCGGACGCTGTCGTCCTCGACATCGGCTGCGAAACCGCCGCCCTCTACCAGAACATCATCCGGGAAGCAAAAACCGTGTTTGTAAACGGGCCGGTGGGGGTCTTTGAGGACGAAGCCACGGAACGGGGGACAAAGATGGTTTGGGACGCCCTGGGAGACACCGCGGCCTATACGGTCATAGGCGGCGGGGACAGTATTACCGCGACGAAGAAGTACGGTAAAACCAAAGACATCAACTATATCTGTACCGGCGGGGGAGCGCTGATCCGCTTCCTTACCGGAGAAGAGCTGCCGGTGGTTAAAGCCCTTCGGCATGGTTCGAAGATTACGCGGAAAATAGAAGCATAAGGAG
>JAIRSC010000026.1 GCA_031255645.1 Treponema sp.
AGATTTCCGTCCTTCTTCTTAAAATGAGGGCATTTTTCCCTGTCCGTTCTATGGGCGCAATATTTACAGGTTTGCGGCGTCCTTTTCCCTTCTTTTTTGTATGCTTCATCAATACAGGCACTGCAAAGGTCGTCTTCCACCCAGTAACAGGGTTCCCCGGTTTTCTCGATACATTGACGGCAGTCATCATCAGTACAGCCGCATATCCTGCACCGCCGCTTTTTTACTTTTCACTTCCCCGCCTCCTTAATCGTCAAAGCGATATTCGTGTTTATTGCAATACCCAAAGATAGAAACATCTTCGTCTGCCAACTCGCATACGCCCGATTCATCAGGCATATCCCTTATGCAATTCGCGCAATTTCCACAACAGCATTGTTTCCGATAGGAACTGTCAATAAATTCCATGCTCATTCTGTTGTCTCCTTAGATATTCCTTCCTTCACTACCGTCTTTTCCTTCATGTTTATCCCGGCGGCTTCAACCGGGCATTTCAAAACCGCGACCTCGGCGGGCGTCCCGGCCCGGTAACACCAGGCCGGTTCCCCGTCGTCTGCCAGATAATCTTTGCACCTGATTTTCCGGCAGATCATTACTTCTTCTTCGCCTTCGCGCCCGTTCCCGGGGGAGCTTCCTTGCCGGGGGGCGGCATGAGCGCCCTGATTTCCTCCTGGTAGAGCTTCTTTACAGCGTTCCGCATGATTCCCAGCCAGGAAAGAAATTCATTCCATTCGTTTTTATCAATATCTTTCAGGCTGGGAAAATGATTTTCGCGGTATTTCATGGCCGCCATGACAAAAAACAGTTTTTCAAGGGGGAGGTTTGCCATTTTAAGAATACCGCTTTCCGAATAATCGTCGCCCGTAAAAAGTTTGAATATCTTTGTATCTATTCCGTCAAGGACATTATTCCTGAGATACATGGCAACCTCGTCCACGGAGGGCGGCTGTTTCGCGCGTTCTTCCATGAGGCGCCAGAATGTTTTTTCTTTGACTTTTCTGACAACGTCCCATTGGTCAAGCTTATCCTTGTTCGCCTCGAACGCTTTAACCGCCGCGGCGGCTTCGTTTTCCGGGAGATTAAGCATCTTTACAAACGGGGCGAAACCGCTTTCCTGTTTACCGGAAGACGCCGTTTGATGTTTCCAGTATTCGATGCCGGCCTTCAGTTCTTCCTGCCAGGTAAGTTCTATCCTGATACAGGGAACGTCGTTTTCACCCGGCTTATCGGTGGTTTCGTCATAACCGGCTGAACGTATCTCGTACGTGGTTCCGCCGAATACCGGGTTTTTGACCAGCCATTTTTTTATCTTGCCGTCGACCGCGAGAACGGCCGCGCCGTCATGAGCGGGCAACGCCTTTTTGAGGTTTTTAATCTTCGCCGTAATAACGGCGTTCCACCGTTTCAAATAGCACTCGCTGTCCAGGCAGGAATCCTCGGCGTACTGAAGTTCCGGGAACAGTTCCTTGTCATTGTAGAACGTCCGCTTCCGGCAGGCCCGGCACTCCTTTACGATAATGAATTTATACAGTTTGTTATTGAGGCGGCCGGAGATAAAACTCCTGATATCGCTGATAGGGATTTCTTTTTTCTCCTTGACATAAGGAGAGCCCTTGAACTTTTCGGAAAACGCCTGCTGGCCCTTTTCATCGAGGCTTTTGAGCATGGCCGCGGCATGAAGGGAAAAACAGCCGTCGCGGAACATGGCCTTGATGTCGTCGCTCAGCCCGAGAAGCTGTATCCTCTGCCAGATTGCCGACGCCGGGCGGTCGTACTGTTTTGACAATTCCTCAATGGGGCGGCCGTTTTCAACCAGGAGCTGAAAAACGGCGGCCTCGTCCAGGGGGTGCATGGACAAGCGGTTTATGTTTTCAGATCCCGCGATTTCCCCCGCGCGGCCGACCTCGTCCCCGTCCAGGATGCGGCACGGGACGTCTTTCCACCCGAGCATGGTAACCGCCTGGACGCGGCGCCGGCCGGCGATCACTTCATAGGCCGTCTGCCCGGCAACCACTTCTTCCGGAAAGAAGGGTTTTACGGTGACGGGGTTAATGAGCCCGTTCCGTTTGATGTCTTCGGCAAGGATCTGTATGTCTCCCTCGCCGCCGTAGGCGCGGTTTGACGAAAACCGCAAACCGGCCAATCCGATTCTTTTTTCTTTCATGGTTTATACTCCTTATCGCGCGTTACCATATGTCGTTTTCAAATTCCGGCGCCGGTTCCCCTTCAAAGCCGGGAATCGGCGTGAACGAGTCTATACGTTCCCGCAGTATGGAAGCCAGGTTTTCCTTTTCGCCTTTAAGGGCTTTTATTCCCGGTTCGTTCGGGCCGTTGCGGCCGATAAAGGCGTTTGCCCTGGTTTTTTCTTCTTTGCTGAAATAGGGGAGCATGTCCGGATTCGTCCGGGCAAGCATGGAGTTAATATCGGAAATCAGCTGCTTGTATTCGGAGGCCAGCGGGTTGAACGGCGGGTCCGGCTTATCGTCTTTTTTCACGATAAGGCGCCTGATTTCCATGAAGGTTTTGCCTTCGTAGTTCGGCTTGCCTTTGTCGATGTAAACCAAGCCGTAATGGTTCGTCCACTGCGCGGGCGTCGTGTTCCCGCGCCGGATGCCAAAACAGTCGTAAAAGCGGGTGAGGTTCAGATTAAAATATTCGTTTTTTATGATGTTATAAAAAAACCTGTTTCCCTCCCTGCTTTCAAGTTCGATGTTTATGCCTTCATTCCCGCTTTTAAAGGTTTTCTCTTCGGCTTTAATGATTTTAAGCCGGTATTCCCCCGCTTCGATTTGAGGCCCCCCGTATTCTTCTTCGTGATACCCGTCAAAAACACCCATAATTTTTCTCCTTCTGTTTTATTTACACGGCTATGCCGTAGTAGTCCCTGATTTCGCGATCTACATATTCCAAATCGTTGGAAATTAACTCATCGTCAAAAAGGCCCATCGGCGTCTTTGTTACGTCGCTGCCGTCCGTCTTTGTCCTGAAGCAGTAGTTCCCGTCAATAAACACGGAACGCAGGACAATGGCGAACTGCCCTTCCACGCATACTTTTTCATCAAGCATTTTGCCTATCGTTTTCGGTTTTATCATGCCCAGTTCCGATTGTTCCTCGTGCATCACCACATACACGATTTTTTCAGGCGGCAGCGTTTTAATAAATTCAATCAGCTGCCAGAACTGATCCCCTAAATCGTTGTACAGGGAAAAAACCCCGTTCCCCTTTCCCGCGCTGCTGTGGCCCCTCATAAACTGATTGGTAATTAAGTATGAAGCGTCGTCAATGACGACGGATTTTTTTGACGCCGATCGTAACGCGTTTTTTATCCTGCCGTAGTCGTCTGTTGCCATCGTGCTCGTGAATTTGCCCTTAAACGGGAGGGGCTTGTTTAGAACGTTAATCAGCGCGATCTTTTCGTCCTTAAAATTCCTCATGCTGGAGCTTTTCCCGCTTCCCGATTTTCCCATTATTAATACCGCGATTGCCATTTTTTACCGCCTCCGTAAGTTTTTCTGATCCGTATTTCGTCCGCCGCTTTTTTCGAGAAAAGGGCGTTAAAATACGTTTTGTCTTCCCCGCCGGTATACGCCTTGTGTTTCTTCTCTATGTCCCGCCGCATTTCCTCTATCAGCAGCGCGCTTTCATCCGATAACCCGCCTGAGAATTCGCCTGAAAATTCAACGTCCTGTTCGAAAAGCTCAGGCCGTGTTATGTAGTCCAGCGGGTTGTCTTCATACTGCGCCTTAAACAAAAGGATCATCTCATCTTTTGTCGTTGTTTCCCGCCATCGGTTTTGCCGTTCGGCCATGGTCTTAACGGGATACCCCATAACCCTTCCGTGCCGTTCTCTGAGGATCATCCTGTGAGCCGCCTCGTCAAAGACGGTAGTAACGTAATTGCCGTAAAGGCCGAATACGCTCCCGGTTTCCCCGTAATCTTTGTCAGGCATAACGCGCCTCCGGGAACGTCATGTAAAAAGCCCCTTCGCCTTGTCCGCTACCGCACCGATAATGCCTTTGCGGGGCTTTCCTTCCTGTTCGGGAAACTGCAGCGATTTTTGACGGCGCTCCCCGTTCAGATAACGGACCGCCTCCGCCCTCATCGCGTCAACGGCCTTGTTGTATTCGTTTTTGATGTTTTCAGGATCGTAAACGCCTTCTTCCGGTGTTTCCGCGTTCTGGCTTGACACCTTCGGGAGCAGTATTTTGATCTTCCCGTAGGGGCTCTTTTCTTCGGCAATAAGGCTGACTTTGCTGCCTGCTTTTTCGCCGTCTTTCCAGTCCACGGATAAAAGTTTGCAGCTGATTCCCGAAAGGTCAAACAGCCTCAACGCCTGCAGGGCCAAAGCGTCCATGGCTGTAATAAACCGCCGTTCCGGCTCTTCATCAGTTTCCAGTATCTTGAAGTCCTTGTTTTCTTCGTACTCGAAATGATACACGTCCCCGGAATTCTTTAATTTTGTCGCTGTCATAATCCCTTCTCCTTCTTCAGTTTCTTTACTTTCGCCTGGTACGTAAGTATCAGGTAGTTAAGCAGTTCCCGGTTGAGCCCGCCCGGTATTTGCGCAAGCGCCTCAATTCTTTTAACCGCCTCTTCCCCGTGGCGTTCCGCCAGCCGCTGCCGGAAGATGAAATGCCGGCCTTCCATGAAGCCGTTGCACCAGGGGCACTGGGCGGCGGTATTCAGTTCCTCGTAGCGCGTCTGCATGTGGCGGCGGCCTATGTAGTGGCCGCACTGCATTTCTTTCCAGAACGCCGTTTTCCCGCAGGTAATGCACGTGCAGCTGCCGTTTTCATCCGAATCACGCAGGCGTATGAACAGGGAAAACGCCCGGTCAAGTTTCTTTATGAGCTGGTTTACGGTCGGTATCTTATTCATCTTCATCTCCAGCGCTCCGGTATGCCGCCGTATGACGGATCCCAATGGGGGACGGACAGCAGCCGCCTCTTTTTCTTTCCGTCCGGGACGGTTTTACTCACGGTTATTTCCTCCTCCGCGGGTTCCGTATCCCGCTTGTCCGGTTCGGGCCCCGTAAGGCTGAGCGTTGCCGACGCGCCTTTCCGGGCGATTATGCCGCCGTGCTTTTCAAGCGCGTCTTTCAGGTTCCGCGTCCGGATGGTTACGCCGAAACGGAACGACAGGATCTCCGCCGCGCTGAACAGGGACGGGTATTTTATCCCGTCAATCCATACGGGGCTTGGAACGGCCATGCCTCCTCCTTGACTCCGGAAAGCCCGGCCCGTCTTTGGGCCCGAAAAACCACTCCCGGAAAGAAAGCATGGCAAGAATGCCGATAATGCTGACCGCGACCGGTATAACGCTCATGACGCCCTCCCCATCGCCTTGCGGCGGTTTATACTGTTCATACTTTCCCATTTCTCCCGGCGCTCCT
>JAIRSC010000100.1 GCA_031255645.1 Treponema sp.
AAAACATTCCCTGCACACAGTGTCGTTATTGCGTTAAAGGCTGCCCGCGGGAAATTGCCATTCCCGATATTCTCGACACGCTGAATCAATATATCGTGTTTGACAACCTCGAATCCCCAAAACACTTTTACAGTTTTGTTACGCGAAACGGTAACACCGCCGGAACCTGCGCCGAATGCGGCCAGTGCGAGTCCGTCTGTCCACAGCGCATCGGCATCATGCGGGACTTGAAGCGGGCGGCCGCGGCCTTTGAGTGACAGCGCCCGTGTCCAAACAAAGGTGTCCGCCGGTCGATGGTTACGGGCGCTGTACTATTCGGTGGGCCTTTCACGGTATAACGGCGGCCTGGGCTTTTCTTACAGAAGAGGGTCTTGTTGAATCTATATTGGACAGAACACCAGGGCTATAGCCATGAAGAAGGACAGGTAACCGCAAAGGCGCACAAGGAATTAACCAAGCCTTCCGCGCCTTCGCGGTTCCTGAATTTCGTACGTTACATCGCCGTTGTCAAAACGCCGGTAAGCTCTCCTACTTTATATACAGTTCGCGGGGAACATAGCCGGTATGTAAAAGCTCGTGGGCTTTGTGACCGTTTGGTTCGCCCAGGAATTCCTTGTAGACCTGGGTGATAAACGGATTCTGATGAGAGCAGCGCAGCGCCGACTGCTCGTCGTCCCTGTAGATTCCGGCGATACGTTTGGAACGGACTTCGTCGGTACAGCCGTAGGGCTGGCCGCCGCCGCCGATACATCCGCCACGGCAGGCCATGACTTCCACAAAATGGTAGGGAACTTCTTTCCCCGTGTCCCTGGCCTCGCGTATCCTGTCCAGTACCGCCGCGATGTTGCCCATCTGGTGGGCTACGGCAATGCGGATTTTCGTACCGTTCTGGAAGTCCACTTCCGCTTCCTTGACGCCGTCAAGACCCCGGACGGGCTTAAAGTTTACGTCGCCAAGTTCCTTTTTCGTTACAAGGAAAAACGCGCTCCGCACGGCCGCTTCCATAACGCCGCCCGTCGCGCCGAAAATCGTTCCCGCGCCGGTGTAGGGGCCCAGCGGATTATCCGCTTCCTCTTCGGGAAGGGCCGTAATCTCGATACCGGCCTGCTTGATCATCCGGGCAAGTTCCCTTGTGGTAATGGAGATGTCCACGTCGTAGCCGGTGTCCGCGCCAAGGAACTTGGCGGCGCTCTTCATGTCGTCGTTGCGTTTGGTCTCCCACTTTTTCGCGGTACAGGGCATGACCGATACGGAAAAAACCTTGCCGGGATTAACGCCGGCCTTGTCCGCCCAGTAGGCCTTGATCATCGCGCCCATCATCTGCTGGGGGCTTTTGGCTGTGGAAAAATTCGGGATCATGTCGGCGTAGTATTTTTCCATGTAGTCAACCCAGGCCGGGCAGCAGCTTGTAATAAGGGGAATGTCCTTGGAGCCTTCGGTAAGCCGTTTTACCAGCTCCGTACCCTCTTCCATGATGGTAAGATCCGCGGAAAAGTTCGTGTCGAACACGGTATTGAAGCCCAGCCTTCGCAGGGCGGCGTAGATCTTTTTGGTAACGATTGTTCCCGGTTCAAGGCCGAATTCCTCCGCCAGGGCGACGCGCACCGCCGGGGCAATCTGTACTACGCTGTGTTTGTCCGGATCATGGAGGGCGGTCCACACCTTAACCGTATCGTCCCGTTCGTAGATGGCCCCCACCGGGCAATGGGCGGCGCACTGGCCGCACTTGACGCAGGGGCTTTCCCCCAGCGGGGTGTCGGCGGCGCTGGCGATTCTGCCCTTGATGCCTCGGCCCAAAAATTCCAGGGCCCAGACATTCTGCATTTCCTGGCAGACCTTGACACAGCGCCCGCAGCGTATGCATTTTTCGGGGTTCAGCACAATCGCCGGGTTGGAATCGTCGACGGGCAGGGCGTTAAGCACCTTCTTGTAGGGACTTTCCCGTATCCCGAATTCCGCGGCAAGTTCCTGAAGTTCGCAGTTGCCGTTCCGGGGACACTGGAGACAGTCGTTGGGGTGGTTTGAAAGGATCAGTTCCAGCACCGTGCGGCGCGTGGCGATAATTTCCGCGTCATGGGTGATGATGTCCATGTTTTCCGAAACCTGTGTCGTACAGGCCCGGACCATTCTGGGCGAACCGGCCATGCGGACTATGCAGATTCCGCAGGAGGCCCAGGGGGGAAGATCGTGATTGTAACAGAGGGTGGGAATTTTGACGTTTACTTTTTCCGCCGCTTCCACAATGGTTATTCCGTCCTCTACCTGAAGGGGAATGCCGTTTATTTTAAGGTTAACCATAATATATCTCCTGCTCCTTTAGCTTTTGTTTATCGCCCCGAATTTACAGGTCTGGAAACACTCGCCGCATTTAAGACACGCCGCCTGATCAATAACATAGGGAGGCCGCTTTTTATCCGGATATTTGGACGGATCCGAGGCCGTAATACAGTTGCCCGGACACTTCCTGGCGCAGGCGCCGCAGCCTATACACTTTTGATCGTCTATGACAAAGCGTACCAGGCTCTTACACTTGCCGGACCGGCACTTTTTGTCGTGTATGTGCTCGAGGTATTCTTCCCGGAAATTGTTCAGCGTGGAAATTGTCGGATTGGGCGCCGTCTGGCCCAGGGCGCAGAGGCTTGCCTTGGACATGGCCCGGCCTATCGCGTCGAGCTTGTCCAGGTCGCTTTCTTCGCCGTTGCCTTTGGCGATCTTTTCCAGAATGCTAAGCATCTGGGTGGTGCCGATACGGCAGGGTGAACACTTGCCGCAGCTTTCGTCCACGCAGAAATCCATGTAAAACCGGGCCACGTCCACGACGCAGTCGTCCTCGTCCATGACGATCATGCCGCCCGAACCCATCATCGATCCGTTGGCTGTCAGGCTTTCGTAGTCGATGGGGGTATCAAGCACCTTGTCGGTAAGTATGCCTCCGGAAGGACCGCCGGTCTGGACTCCCTTGAATTTTTTGCCGTCCTTAATGCCGCCACCTATCTCGAAAATAATTTCCCGCAGCGTTGTACCCATCGGAACTTCCACAAGCCCCGAATTTTTTACCTTGCCGGTAAGGGCAAACACCTTGGTTCCCTTGGATTTTTCGGTTCCCAGTTTGGCAAGCCACGCGCCGCCCTTGGACGTGATTACGGGGATATTGGCCAGGGTTTCCACGTTGTTGATAATCGTGGGCCGCTGCCAGAGTCCCTTGTTCGCCGGGAACGGGGGCTTGGGAACCGGCATACCCCGGTTTCCTTCTACCGACTTGATGAGCGCCGTTTCCTCGCCGCAGACAAAAGCGCCCGCGCCCAGACGGATTTCAATTTCAAAGTCAAAACCCGATCCCAAAATGTTTTTACCGATAAGGCCGTATTTCCGGGCCTGATCCAGAGCTATTTTAAGACGGTCGATGGCAAGGGGATATTCCGCGCGAATATACACAAAGCCCTGGTTTGCCCCGATGGCCTTGCCGGCGGTAATCATCCCCTCGATAACCGAATGGGGATCGCCTTCTATTGTGGACCTGTCCATATACGCGCCGGGGTCGCCTTCGTCGGCGTTACAGATAACGTATTTAACATCCCCCTGGGCCTTGCGGGCCAGATCCCACTTGAGCCAGGTGGGGAAACCCGCCCCGCCGCGGCCGCGCAGGCCCGAAGTCTTCATTTCTTCTATAATTTGTTCCGGCGTCCACTCAAAGAGGACTTTTTCAAGACCGCTGTAGCCTTCCCGCGCGATGTATTCGTCGATGTTTTCGGGGTCGATAACGCCGCAGTTCCGCAAAACCACCCGGAACTGTTTCTGGTAAAACTGAATGTCTTCAATGGCGGTTTCGGCCTTTTTCGACGCGTCTTCCTTGTAGAGAAGGCGCTTGACCTCGCGGCCCTTGACTATCTGTTCGGCGATGATCTCTTTCGCGTCTTCGACTTTGACATCCACGTAGAACGATTCTTCGGGAAGCACCTTGACAATCGGGCCGCGTTCACAAAAGCCGAAACAGCCGGTCTGAACGATCTGAACTTCGTTCGTCACGTTTTGGGCCGCCGCTTCCTTAATCAGCGCTTCGTAGATTTCCTTTCCCTTGTTGGATTCGCAGGCAGTACCGCCGCAGCACAGGATAAAGTGATTAAATGCCATGGTTCGCTCCTATTTGAGAATGTCGGCGGCCGGTCTGTTAAGGATATGGTTATCCAAAAGCTCGTGGCCCAGAATATGTTTCTGTACGATCTCTTTGGCTACCGCCGCGTCTACTCTTCCGTAGATTACGTTGGGCATACCCGGAGAGATAACTTCCACCGTCGGTTCCGAATGACACAGGCCCATACAGCCGGTTTGGCGGACAATTACCTGATCCACAAGCTTGTTGTCGTCCAGCGCGTTGATAAACGCGTCCAGGGTTACTTTCGCGCCGGCGGCGATACCGCAGGTTCCCATGCCGACGATAACCTGAATCTCCTTGCCTTCGGCTTCACGCCTCTGGATATCCGTTTTTTTTGATTCTCTGAGCTTACGAAGCTCGTCCAAAGTCATTGCCATAGTCACTCCTAACACGTCATAGATTTAGGTTTGCCGGAGAAGGAATCAGCCAATTCCCCGCCCGGCAAACAATTCCAATCGGAATCTCCCGGCATTTTCAAAACGCCGGAAAAAAGTTGACATAAAAACCGCCACGGCGGTATTTTCTACAAAGCTATAGCCGAAACTCCGAAAGCATACCCATTAATCGGGATTTTTTGAATGCATATGCAAAAAATCCACAAGCGCGACAGGATGCTAGTCATCTCCTTCCAGCGAGCGAAGGTACTTGCCCAGCAGCGCCAGGGAAGAAGCGTCTTCCAGGTCTCCCAAAGCGCCGGCCAAATCACTTTTCGTCACTTCGTAGTTCAGTTCCGGATACGCTCCGCCGGTTCTACAGCGCTTAAGGATAATCTCCCCCGGTCCCGAAAAAAGCATTACCGTCCTGAAAAGGCCGGGAATGTCCCCCGTTGGAGGGGTATCCACGTTGGCCGAATCGAACCAGGCCTCCACGGCGGTTCCGCTTGCAAAACCGGGTCTGTTTACAGAGCCGCCGGTTTTGTCCGCTTCGCCGTCCGGGGCCGAACCGCGCAGCACGCTTTGTCCGTCTTTTACCGAACAGATTCTCCAGCCTCCCCCGGACTGAAAGGCTGTCTGGATAAGAAACGGGACGCCCAATCCGACCCGTCTCCCCGGATGTTTAAGCCCGTCGGTAACAAAAGGATCCACGGCCTGGTCAAGATCCGCGCCGCTCATCCCCTTTCCGTTATCTTTTACTACAAAGCGGAATTCGGCCTTTTCCGAAAAGGTTTCCCTAATCTCCAGTTCCACCGTATCCGCCCCCGACTCGGCGGCGTTTTGGGTTATATCCGCTGCCAGATCGGCCAGGGTAAAGTGCATTGTGAACCTTCGCCTTATTTACGGTATTTGGCGATGATCCCCTGAATCTGATCCTTGGTAAGCTTGCCGTAAGTGTCGGTTCCCGTTTCGGTAGTTACGGTAACAACCGGAGCGAGACCGCAGCAGCCTACACAGCGGACAGGATCGATGGAGAACAGCCCGTCCTCGGTAACGCCGCCTTCTTTCAAGCCAAGAAGGTTACGCGCCTCTTCAATAAGGTCCTGGCCGCCCTTGAGGTAACAAGCCGTCCCAAGACACACGGAAATTTTATGCTTTCCGGGTTTTGTGGTTTTGAAAAAGTGGTAGAACGTGATAACCCCATATATCCGCGCCAGGGGTATGCCGGTAAGTACGGCGAGTTTTTCCGCCGCCGGCCGGGAAATATACCCGAAGGTCTCCTGGGTCTTGTGCAGAATCATAATGAGACTGCCGGGTTTGACCTTCCATTCGTCGATAAAAGCCGTTAATTCGGGAGAAAACGCGATTTCTTCCTTAGCAAGCGCCGCTTGAGCCATGAAAACCCCCACATCTGATATAAGGGAAGCTCCAAAAATTTTAATCTTTGGAGCTTCCTGTAAATACCCATCAAGTATAAGACAAGTTCCGGGGTTTTTCAATAGAAAGTTAGGGTTTTTTCATAGACCAAACGCCTTTGGCGGATGGATTCGCGGGAACTGTTTACACGGAAGCCGGGACGCGGGTTTTCTTGACACTGTATGAAAATCCACGATGCTTTAAGTAGGAGCCGGTTATAAAACCGAAGGCTGTTCCGGAACTCGTTGGTTTTGAAACAGCCGCAATTTTCACAGGAGTATCTATGATTAAAAAAAGTTTCTTTATGGCGTGCCTTTTTGTATTGGTCGCCGCCGCATCAGCATTCGCCGCCAATTTCGAGATCAGTTTGGGCGGCGGTCCGTTTTTGGGCGCGAATTTTACCAGCAGCGAAACCGAGCCTGCCAATTTAGGGATAGGAACGAGTAAGCTGGCTTACGATACCAAGACCTTTGACGCGGGCGTCTCACTGTTCGCCGACCTTACATACGTGGAACTTTCGGCGGCCTATCTGGCCGAAATCGGACAGGTTTCCGGGAAGTCTTTTTGGCAGACAGTCGGTTCTCTCGCGGACCAGATTGAAACCTATGATGAAGACTATGTTTCCCATACCTTTGTTGTGGATCTTCTTGGCAAGTATCCCTTTGCCATTACCCAAAGTGTGACAATTTTTCCGGTCCTGGGTATCGGCCTTAAATTTCCGTTTGCCGGTAACTCGAACAGTGACAAAGAACACGACATAGCCTGGGGTGTTGCCGTCAAGGGCGGAGCGGGTTTTGATTTTTCTTTTACCAGGCGCCTCTTCCTTCGCTGCGAAGCCCTTTTTGGCTACCAGTTTCTCAGCGACAAAAACGCGAAAGTTGAACAGAATGGTCAAACCGTCGATTTCAAATTCAAGTCCGCCGGTTATAACCTGGGCCCCCAGGTTAAAGTTGCCCTGGGGTATAAATTCCTCTCCGCCGGCAAATGAGTCTTCCTGCCCTTCACTAAACTTGACCCACGGGTTTGAAAAAATATAACCGGCGTCCCCGCAGATAAACACGGACTTTTTGTTGTACATTCATTTTTTTGTCCGTGTTTATCTGTGTCGTTAACCCGTGGGTTCATCACGAGCTTAACTTACTGTCCACTGTTTCGGGGGAAGTCCACGGGTACAAAAACCCGCCCGCGAATTCCCGGCGCGGACACAGCGCTACCAGTTTATTTCGTAATCCAGCGGCGTTTCGAGGACCAGTATCTCCAGCAGGGGGATGTCGAAACGGGCTTCCCTGCCGGAAAACGATCCGCCCTTGACGGACTTTACCGCGGCGGGAACGGTCAGGACGGCTTTAAACCTGGCCGCGCCGATCTCGGCGGCGACGTCTTCGCCGTATACCGAGGCGGCCAGTTCCAGGTATTCGGCCCTGCCGAGCGCTTCGCCTGTGGCAATCGGGGCCATAAGAACCGAAAGATAGTCCGCCGCCTCGTCCGACATACGCCGCAGAATTTCGGGCCCGGATTCCCTGTCCAGATGTACGGCCAGCCTGCCGCCCGCGCGGCCCCCGGTTTGGGCGGGTTCATAGCGCAGCAGGTTTTTTCCCGGATCCGATGAAGCGAGAAAATCGCCCGCCCTGCTTACCAGGATAGTTCCTTCAATCGCTTCGGGCGCCGTGTTCTTCACGGCGGCGGAAACGATCCCCGGCGCCGCGCCAAGGGAACGGCTTATGGATTGGCCGTCCAGAACAGGGCCTGCGGACTTTTTCCGAAAAGCGCCGAAGGCCCGGATCATCGCGGCGGTCTTCGGCTCCAGCGCCGCCGTGAACGACAGGCTGCCGGAGGAATCCTGCCGGAGCGTTCCAGAAACGGACGCCGAACAGGAAGAAAAAACGATAAGCGCGGCCAGAACGGCGAAAAACCGCGCTTTCAGACGCGGCCGGGACAAAGGCATAGCCGGCCTCACCAGTCCCCGGGCCTGAAGCCGCCGGGAGCAGCCAGATGGTCTGCCGGTTTCCTGGAACATCTCCCACACCTTGTCGTAGCCGGGCCGCTCGTAATCCGTATTGGTCATAATCCGCTCCTTTGTGAAGTATAGCACAATCCTGGCGGGATATACCGCCCCGGAGGCAACAATTTTGAAACTTTTGCGCGCCCGGGGGGGTCTAAGGCATGGAGGCTATGTAATGGAAACTGTTGGAACAAGGGGGAGAATCCCCTGGGCTTTTTTGGAAGACTACCGGGGCAAATTGTATAACGGCCGGTGGCCTACGCTGCCCGAAATGTTCAGAATTACCTGTGCCCGCTATGGGGACCGGCCCTGTTTTACCATTTATGAACCGGATCGCATTTCCCTGACATACAATGAATCGTTAAAAAAAATAGAAAGCGTCGCCCGCTGGCTTCACAGCCGGGGTGTAAAAAAGGGCGATAAAATCGGCGTTACCGGGAAGAATTCTCCCGAATGGGCCGTTGCCTATATGGGCATACTTTTTGCCGGCGCCACGGTAGTGCCGATTGACTATCAGCTCAAGAATGAGGAAACGGACCTGCTCATCAAAACCTCCAGGGCGCGGATGCTCTTTGTGGACGAAGAAAAATTTGCCCGTTACGGGGATGGGGCCTGCGGTCTTGAAGAGCTTGTTTCCCTGAAAAACGGTACTGGAACCTATGTCTACGATCTGGACGGGCCGGAAACGGCAATAGAACAGGCGGAAAGCGGAGACCTGGCGGCGATACTGTTTACCAGCGGCACGATGGGAAAGCCCAAGGGCGTTATGCTGACCCACGAAAACCTCGTTTCGGACTGTTACCTGGCCCAGGGCCACATGGACATCTTCCACACCGACGTATTTTACGCCCTGCTGCCGATTCATCACGCCTATACCATGCTGGCCGTTCTTATCGAGGCCCTTTCCGTCGGCGCCGAGGTCGTTTTCGGCAAGCGGATGGTTACCAAAGCCATACTCAAAGACCTAAAGGAAGCGAAGATCACAATGCTTCTTGCCGTTCCCCTGCTTTTCAACAAAGTGCTGGCCTCAATTATCAAGGGGCTTAAGGAAAAAGGGCCTGTTGTCTACGGCCTTATTTCTTTTTTGATGGCCGTTTCGGGGTTCATAAAAAAAGTGTTTAAGGTCAACCCCGGAAAGAAGATGTTCGGTTTTATTCTGGAAAAGGCAAGCCTTACGACACTGCGTATAGGTATTTGCGGCGGCGGGCCTCTCGCACCGAGCGTCTTTAGAAAGTACAACCAGCTTGGCATCGACTTTGTCCAGGGCTACGGCCTTACCGAAACCAGCCCCATCATCAACCTTAACCCCGTGGAAGAGTACCAGGAAACCAGCGTCGGCAAAGTGCTTCCCTATGTGGACATGAAAATCCTCAATCCCGACGAGCGGGGCGTTGGGGAAGTGATCCTTAAAGGGCCCATGGTGATGCAGGGTTATTTTGAATTGCCTGAAGAAACCGCCGAAAGCTTTACTCCCGACGGCTACCTTAAAACCGGTGACCTGGGGTATCTGGACAGTGAAAATTACCTGTACCTTACCGGCAGAGCCAAGAACATGATAGTCACCGAAGGGGGCAAGAACGTCTACCCCGAAGAGATCGAGAATGAATTCCAGCTTTTTGAGGAAATAGATCAGATACTTATCCGGGGCTATACGGAAGGAAAGACCAGGGACGAGCATATTGAAGCGCTGATCTACCCCGCCCAGGACTGGGCCGACGGCAAAGAAGAGGCTGAGGTAAAAGACCGGATCAACGCGATTATCAGCGAGGTAAACCAGCGCCTTCTGCCCTATCAGCGGATAGAACGGACGGACATGCTGAACGAGCCTATGGAGATGACGACCACCAAAAAGATCAAGCGCGATACGGTGTAAAGCCGCGGCGCCGCAACGCCTGCTTCAGCGGCACGGAATTTACCAGCCGCATTAAGCAATACTCTATTGAAACGTGGCGCGGAACCCAATGCCGAAACGGAAGCCTTCTATAAATGGAAGGTCTTCCCCGGTCCAGACGCGCCAGACGGGAAACCAAACGCGGAGATCGAAGCCCAGCGTCATCTTTTCAAGAAACGCGAAATCCATGCCGCCGCCGATAAACGGAAAAAGCCAGCGGCCGCCGCCCCAGAAGTATGAAAAAATATCCGCCGAGGCGTCGCCAACGGTCTTTCCCGGATCGGGACTGTGCGGTTCGCCGGATTCAAGGCCGGACGCGAGAAGGCAGACGCGGAGGTCGAAGGCCAGCCCGCCGTAACCCCGGATGGTTATTTTTTCCCCCCAGGGCCTAAAACGGAATACCGGCTGTAACCCCCACAGCAGGCCAATCACAAGACTTGAGCGGTCTTCCAGACTGGCCGGAACCGCCCGTTCAAGCGCGTAATTGTAATCGTAGAGAGTTCCGTAAAGATCCAGCGACAATTCCAGGGCCAAAAGATCGCTTAATGGATATGAAGCCGATCCGCCCAGCGAAGGAAGGATAGGCATAGGGGACGAGGCATTGCCGTTATCTTCGGGGAAAACGAGGATCGAGCCGCGCAGCGAATAATCCAGCCGGCTGAAAAACGACTGGGCGCCCAGGGGCAAAACGGCGCAGCCCAACAAAAACAATGGCAATAACCGCTTCATGCGCACTCCCCGACGAGTTCCTCTATACGGCTTACCAGTTCCGAAGTATACGCCGCTATATCTTCCATTTCGTCTTTTGTTACCCTGAAACCTATGGCGCCTGGATGTCCGCCGCCGTTTTCGATCTGCAGCCCCGCGAGCACTTCCCGAAGATCGGTGTTGATAAACACGGCGCTGCGCCGCAGCCTGAACTGGACAAAGCCGGAAATGCCGGGATTGTCGTAGTACGCCACCAATCCAAGTTTTCCGCAGTCTTCGGCAAGGGTATCGGCAACGGCCTTGGAAACGTTTACCAAGAGCTCTTCGCCGTAACGGCTGAAAAATTCCTCCGATTTTTCCCTGTCCATGCAGACATAGTGAATGGATTTTTCGTTATTCCTGAGCGCCATGATATTTTCAAAACATTTTCGTTCCTGGACGGAGAAATTTTTGATCACGTCAAAGATCGCTTCCATCGAAGACAGGTTTTTGGAATTCTTTATGGTCTTTTCCACCAAAAGCCGGTCAAAGATCTCGCTGAAGGTTTTGTAGTAAAAGCGTTCCTTTCTGGTTTTTAGGTACTTCCCCATTTGGGAATCGCCGACAATGCCGGTAAGAATGGCCAGGGCAAGGTTTCTGGAAAAAAAGTCAACATTTCCAAACCGTTCAGGCTGACGGGACATTTTCAGCAGCATGTAGCCGATAAGTTCGCAGGTGCTGGAGGCCTCGGATACCAGGCAATAGCCCGAATCGCCGGCATAGACGGCGTCTCCGGCAAGGTGATGATCCACTTCGATTTTCAGGATTTCTTTGTCCTCAAACAACTCGGCGATTTGGCTGTTCATCGCTATCATGTCCGGTTTGGGGGTGTCCAAAATCACGATTGTGGAAAACGGGTCGGGTTTTTGCAGCGACCCGTAAACGACGGAGATACCGTTGTATTTGCAGATTGCCAAAAGATAGCTGAACTGGGCCATTACCGGAGCGGCCAGATAAATCGTAACGTCTTTTCTGAATTTACAGAGTAAAAGGGCAAAAGCCACGAGCGAGGCGATACAGTCCGTATCGGGATCTTTGTGCCCCAGAAGAAGAAACGAATCCCGTTGGGTAATGGCGGCACTGATCCGGCCTACGATATGGTTTTTTTCCGCAATAGTGCTGATGTCCTGTTTATTCAATCCCATTCCCTTATCCCCTTATACAGCATACCACGTTTACAATCCGATTTCCAGCATGCCGAAGCCCGCCGCTCCCACATTCCAGTTTTCCTGTTCTTCCCAGGATACAATAAGCGTATATTTGCCGTTGTTTTCACCGGCAAGACAGATCGCCGTATAGACGTAGCCTTCGGGCAGGGAGGGAAGGGCAAAGCCGCCCGACCGCGATTCCCCGTGGAAGACCCCTCTTCCGTCGGGCAGCAGGGCCAGCGCGGCCCCGGGCCGGTAATAGGCCGAAGCGTCCAGAATTTCCGTAGTGTCGCCGCCCGTTCCGGTCTGGAAAACCCCGGCAGCCGTGAATTCCGGGGAAACGGTCCGGAAAACGCAGGGTTTTCCGGCCAGCGCCCCGGCGGCTTCCAGCGCCGCGCCGAGGAGAGGCCCGGCGGGAGAACGCGGCGCTTCGGCGGGATCTTTGGGACGGGCCGCCCGCAAAAAAGCGCCGCCGGAACTCCGCTCGCCCGCGCCGGCCAAATCGGCCGCCTTCAAATACGCCTCTTCCACGGCCTCCGCGCCGCGCCTGAGTTTGCGGCAGTACCACGCGCCGTCCCAGAGAATGTTCAGGGTTTCCCAGCCGTCTTCCGGCGAAAGGGCGGCAAAGGCCGCCGCCTCGAAGCCGCTTATCACATTCCCGTCGAAACGCCGAAGCGCCGGATCGGGCGGCGGAGAAAGCGAATCGGAAAAAATCCCGTCCCTGGCAAGGAGCGCGGCGGGGAATCGCCCGTCCCAGAACACGGAAGAAACGGTGTAGCCGTCCCAGCCCGAATCGGGATAGTACTGAAAAGCTATTTCTCCGTCTTTTGGAAATTCAAACACGAGAAAACCTTCCTGGTTTACCGCGGCTGCAAGGCGGCTTTCGTCCGCCAAAAAAGCGGTAATGTGGCGGGAAAGTTTCCAGGGGGCGAAGGGTTCCAGAGCCGCGTGCCGGGGCGACGGAACAGGCCGCGGCCCTCCGGCGGCCAGCTCAAACCAGAACGGTTCCGCCCCGATCCTGACTATGGCCGCGGTTCGCGGCCCGTCTTCCACTTCCGCTTCCGCGGCGGCCGCGCTCCCGTTTTGGGGCGGAGCTTCCCGTACACAGGAAAGACTGAAACAGAGCGCGGCGAAAAAGAGGAGAAGCAGCCTCATGCGAAGAGTGTAACAGGTGTTTCGCGGAGAATCCAGAATGGGCCTCCCCGCCGCTGACAAAAAACGGCGAATCCGATAAACTTATCCGATGTTTTTGTTTGTCAATTTCCCTTCATGGCTGCGTCCGGAAATAATACCGGGTCTGCCGCTGCGCTGGTACGGCCTTATGTATATTGTCGCCTTCGGCGTCGCGTTTCTTCTGTACCGGAGGCAGGTCGCCGAGCGGCGTTTCCCGATGACCGAGGATCAGCTTTCGGGACTTTTTTTCTGGGGAATTGTCGCCCTGGTACTCGGCGCCCGCATATTCGCCACGCTGGTCTACGAAACCGACGCGGGCCTGCGGGATATGTACCGAAGGCAGCCCTGGCTTGTGTTTTGGCCTTTTACGAACGGGCGTTTTACCGGCCTTATGGGGATGAGCTACCACGGCGGGGTTATCGGCGGGATTACGGCAATACTTGTCTATTCCGCGGTAAAGGGTTTTGATTTTCGGGAAACCGGGGATATGTTCGCCGCGAGCATACCGCTCGGCTATACCTTTGGACGGCTCGGCAATTTTATCAACGGTGAACTTTACGGCAGGGTTACTTCCTCTCCCCTGGGAATGATTTTTCCCCAGGCCGAAATGTTCCCGGCGGATTTGCCCTGGGTAAAACGCATAGCGGAACGCTGCGGCCTGGACGCGGGCGGCGGACTCGTTAACCTGCCCCGTCATCCTTCCCAGCTTTACGAAGCGTTATTTGAAGGGGTCGTCCTCTGGGCGATCATTTGGCTGCTGCGAAACAGAAAACCCTTTAAAGGATTTCTGATAGGCCTCTATCTTGCCGGTTACGGGCTGTTCCGTTTTTTTATTGAATATTTTCGGGAACCCGACGCCGATCTTGGTTACCGCATAGAGCTGGTTAAAACGAACCTGCCGCCCGCGGTTTTTTCCTCGCCGTTTAATTTTTCCACGGGTCAGGTTTTTTGCCTTGTTATGATAATCCTTGGCCTTGCCTGGATCGGTATAGCATCCCGTCTGCCGGACAGGGAACCGCTGCGCGTATACCCCGGGCCGGACGAAGAGCGGGAAAAATTGGATCAGAAGAGGCAGGAACAGAAACGCGAAGCGCGAAAGAACCGGCGCAGGCTGCGTAAAAAACAGGGATGACGACTTTTCCGAATTTTTTGGCTGCTTTGTGGAGCATACACGCTGGGAAGATGACAGTGTTGTACTCGTGCGGAACATACGGAAAGAGTGTCCTGTCGGGCGAGGAACCGCCGCACTTTTGGGCCACATGCCGGCAGATATCAGGGTAAACAATGATCCTGAAGTGTCAACTTATTCAAAACCGGGAAGGATTGACCTTAAAATTGCGAACAATGTATTTTAAGTATGACAAAAACGGTGTAAAAAATGGATAACCGTTATCGGTGTACAACAACCACAGGAGGATACACCATGACGCGGAATAACGTCTTTCTGGTTTTGCTTGCGGTATTGG
>JAIRSC010000116.1 GCA_031255645.1 Treponema sp.
CCGTTTTCAGGCCTGCCGTTTGTTCGCGAAACTGCTTGCGTTCCGGCAAAACGAGGAAGCCTTTGATCCGTCGTATGATCAGATCGTACTGGACGCGGAGGGCGCCGTTTTTGCCCTGCTGCGAACGCGCCCCTGTTCTGAAAACGGTTCCCGAAAACGGGAAGGCCGCGGCGTTCTCTGCGTCGTCAATCTGGGCCCGAAGAAAACCGAATGGAAGCTTTCCCCGGAAGATTCGTCGCGGATCGTTGTTCCGAAGGACTGTGAAAACATCCTCCTTGATCCCTGGGAAAGCGTCTGGGTTTCCTGTCGGGACGGCGGAACGGTATCGCGGCTTTCTACGCGGGACAAGACCTAAGGAACGAAAAAAAATACGACGCGCTTAGGTTTTTTGTGTAAGGGCGGTAAAAGCATACACGGCTATGTTGTAAAAGCCGTGGGCGAAAGCGATGCCGTAAAACGACCTGAAACGGAGAAAGAGGATCGAAAGAACAAGGCCCGCCGCGGCGGCGTTGATAACGCCCCAGAGGCCTTCGTAGCAGTGGCAAAAACCGAAAAGGAGAACGGAGATCGCCGCGGCTTCCCGTATCCCCAGGCCGGCTTTTTTAAGGCGCTCAAGAAGGTAAACCCTGAAATAGCCTTCTTCAAGAGATCCGGCGGTCAGCGAGGAAAGCGCCGCCAGCGCCCATCCCGCGGCGGACACCGGCGTTTGTACCGGAACGCCGGGAAAAACGCCGCTTCGCGCCGCGGCGAATGAAACGCCCGTTCCGGCAAGAACGAGGGCGGGAAAGGCCAGGGCAAAACAATAAATATCCCCGCGGGAAAAACGGAAGAAGCGGGACGGTTCGTCCACAAAACGGAAAACAAGAACAAGGGCGGGTACGCGGAACAGAATCGAGCGTTCCAGTTCCGAAAAAGCCGGCGAAACCGAAGCGGGAGCGAAAAAAATGACAAAAAACAACGCGAGGACTTCAATCAGGTCTTTAATAACCGCTCCTTTTTCGCTAAGATTATCATTAGAAAGGGAATCTGCGCAATGCTTGTTACGATACTGGTTATAGTTATAGTTGTATCAGGACTTCTGGTTCTCTTCCTCTCCCAGTCGAACAAGGACAAGCGGAAATCCTGGGTTCAGTTTTTCGCGAAGGGCAAGGACGCGGGTTTCAGCTTCCGGGAAATAGAACTGCTTCGCCGGCTTGCCGTCAAATGCAGCCTTGAAGACCCCACGGCGCTGTTCTGGTCCCAGAATCAGCTGGATATGTGCATCAGGGATATGGTTCGCAGCGCGCGGCTTTCGGGCGGCGGCGATCAGGCGACCCAGGATTTTCTTTCAAAGCTCTACGACTATCGAAAAAAAATTGAAATGGAAAAGCCCAAAATAAAAACGGGCATAACCGATACGCGCCAGATCGAAGAAGGCCAGAGTCTCCGTATTTTGGCCGGCGGGCAGGGGGTTCATAATTCAAAGCTTGTCAAAAATACCGGCCAATACCTGACGATAGCCCGGCCGAACAATTCAAAGCTGCCGGTGAGTTTTTCGTGGAACGGGTTAAAGCTTTCCGTGTATTTCTGGCGGGACGACGACGCCGGTTATGTATTCGACAGCGAGGTACAGGACGAGGTTTTTTCAAAAGGAACCGCTTCTCTCAAAATAAGCCACGGGGAATCGCTTTTCAGAACCCAGAAACGCAAATCCATCAGAATTAAAACCCACAAATCCGCGTTTCTCTATATTCTTTCCGGCGACGAACCGTCCGACACGATAGAGCTTAATCCGGGACTTAAATGCATTGTGGAGGATCTTTCGGATACCGGCTGCGCGATCACCATCGGCGGGAAAGCCGCCGTAAGCCTCAGGCTCAAGGTTCAGTTTATACTGAACAACGTTCCGATATGCGTTTCCGGTACTGTCCGCTCCGTGGAATTTAACGAGGAACAGAACCGTTCCCTTCTTCACCTTGAGGCGGATCCGCTGTCCATAGAGACGCGGAACCATATTCTGGGAGAGGTTTTCGGAATGTTACCGGAAGAAGACGACGATCTGCCCTTCAAGGTTATCGACGAGGAAATAAAAGAAAATCTGGAAAGCAATCAAAGCGGCGCGGCGGACAGCGCCATATAAACGGGTAAGGGGGATAAAAGTGAAAACAGCTTACGCTTTCGCCGTTCTTTTTTTGATCCTTGCCGTTTCCGGTTTCGCCCAGGAACCGGCCGATTCCATACTGAGTTCCTACCAGCGGCATTTTATCCGGGCCGGTTTGGGCGAAAAAGCGAATGTGCTTTCCGACGCGGCGACCGACGACAGGGCGGGGGATTTTATCGGCCCGCTCTATGAATTCGCCCTTCGTTTCGCGCTGGACAACGCCGTCCTGTTCAGGAACGACGGCGACATGGAAAACCTTGTTTATATTTCGCTGGAGGGAATCCGCGCCCGCAATTACGCTTCCGCGGCGGAAACACTCTGGCAGGCTTTTCGTGTTTTTCCCGACAACGGAACCAAAATAGAGATACTCAACACGCTTGCCGTTGTCGATTCGGGCGCGTCGCTGGCCGAGCGGCTTAACAGGCTTTTAAGGGAGCAGAACGGCTTTTTTGACGCGGGGCTCGCGCCGAATTACCCCATTCTCAGGGCGCTGGTTTCCATTCTGGGAAGATCGGGGGACGAATCAAGTTACGAGACGCTGTTCGAGGCGCTGTTTCTTCCCTACAACGGCGATCTTTTGCTGGACATTGAAAACGCGATTGCGTCGCTGGGGGCGCTGCGGGGCGATCTGGGCGCCTTTCTGGCGAGAATCATTCTTTCCGCTTCGTTTCCCGAAAAAGAGGCGGCCTTCCGTTTCGGCATGCGGCAGGATATAAGTACGGAGGAAAAGGCCGGCCTTGCGGAAGCGGCCCTCGAGGCGGCGGGCGGACATTCCGGGGAGGCGGAAAGGGAACTGCGCCTGCGGGCGGCGGGGATAATCCGTGAACTAAGATGGACGCGCGCCTTTCCGCTGGTGGTCAAATACTTTTACGCCGCCGAACAAACCTATCAGTCCGATCCTCGGGACGACGGCAGCAGGGCGGAAATGTTTGAGGCGATACAGTGCCTTGCCGCGATGGAAAGCGCGGACGCCGCCGTGCTGCTCGGCCTTAGGCTCAATTTGGCAAATTCCCGGATGGAATTTGCCGGGGACTGCGACGCTGACCTTACCGTTGCGGTTATCGACGCCCTCGGCGCTTTACGTTACAAGGCGTCATACGATTCATTGAACTACGCCGTTTTTCTTCCTTACCCGGAACACGTCAAGAACTCCGCCCGCGAAGCCCTGAAACGTCTTGACTGGTAACAAAAATGAGCGTTCTTGTCTGGGCCGTTTCAGGCGGCGTTCTGGGTTATTACGCGCTTTCCCGTTTTTCTCCCTGGGTTTCCTGTATCGCCGGTGTCGCGGCGGCGGCGATGGTTTTCGCTGTACAAAGACCTGGGCCGCGTGAAGCGGAAAATACCGGGGCCGGTGTCCGCGAACTTCAGCCGCCGCCTTGCCGGGGCGGGGTGGGGCGTTTGTCCGCCCCGGCCGCTGCGCGTCTGCCCGCCCTGGCCGGCGCGTTTGCCCTAAGCATCGGCCTTGTCATTGGCTGCGTTTCCGGGGCCTCGGCGAGGAAGCCGTTTTCTCCGGGGCTTCCCCCCGAAAAGATACATTCCATCGGCGGAATTCTGCTCGACGATCCCAGGGCGGGCGGCAGCGGCGGCTTCGCGAACATTCGCGCCTTTGCCGCCGGAGCGGAGCTTCCCGGCTGCGGGGCCGTGCGGGCATCGGCGGAGGGAACGGCGCTGGTTTTTTTCCCGGAATCGTCGATTCCCCGGCTTAAGGAATTCGGCAGGGGAGGGGAAGTGTTTGTCGAGGGCGCCTTTTCTTCAAATTCGGAAAAACGTTACGGGAAGCCGGTATTCTCGGCGCGTTCCGTTCACCTGGTAAAGCCGGCTTCCCGCCTGGAACAGCTCCGTACCGCCGCGAGGCTTTCCCTTGTCAAAACCCTTTCTTCGCTGGATCCGGGCGGCCTCGCGGCGGCGCTGCTGTTGGGCAGCCGGGACGGCCTTGACCCGCGCCTTGAACGGGCCTACCGCGAGGCGGGGCTTTCCCACATTCTCGCCCTTTCCGGCATGCACCTGTCGTTCTTTTCCGGGCTGCTGGCCTTTTTCCTTATACGGCCTTTGGGAAAAAACGCCTCGGCCCTTGCCGGGCTTTTGTTTATCGTCGTTTTTGTGTTTATCGCGGGCCCCATGCCGAGCCTGCTGCGTTCGGCGATCATGTACGCGATTGGAGTCTGGGCGCTTCTTTCGGGTATGCCGAAATTTACCGTTTTATTCCTTGGCGCGGCGTTTCTGCTTCAGATTGCCTTCGATCCGGCTTCCGGCCTTTCGGCGTCCTTCATCCTTTCCTATACGGCCCTCGCGGGACTGCTTCTTTTGGGTGAAAAGATTTCGTTTTTGGCGCGCGGCCGCGTACCGCCGTTTCTGGCGAAAGCGCTTTCCGCTTCCCTGGGGGCCTTTATCGTTTCCGCCCCCTTTGTTTCGGGATTGTTCGGCGAATTACGGCCGGGCGGGATCGTTTCCGGCCTTGTGGTCGTCCCCCTTACCTCGCTGTTTATGGCGGCGTCGCTGTTGTTCCTGGCCTGCGGCGGATTTTTTCCGTTTGCCGTACATATCCTTTCGTTCCTTGAATCGCTTATCGCCAAAACCGTTTCGGCGGCATCGGGCATACCGGGCCTGGGCGCGCCGTTTTTTCCGGTCTTTGTCTTGAGCCTTTTCCTTGCCGCCCTTGTCTTTTTCGCTGAAAAACGCCTGCGTTCGTACCGGAGCCGCCTTGACAGCTTTGACTAGAAACCCGCCGGACTACAATTCCGGAAACGCGATCAGGGCGTTTCTGCAGGACAGGGGCATGGGCATACGGAAGAAGTGGGGCCAGCACTTCCTGGTAAACCCGCGCGCGCGTTCGCTTCTCGCGGAAGCCCTGGAGATACGGAACGGAGACGGCGTTTTTGAGATTGGTCCCGGCATCGGGGCGATGACATCCCTTCTGCTTGAAAAAGGGGCCAGGGTCAGGGCTTTTGAGATTGATCCCGGTTTTTCGGCCCTTTTGCGGGAGCTTTTTTCCGGCGCGGCGGCGGAAGGCCTGTTCAGCCTTGTCCAGGGCGACGTGTTAAAGACCTGGGAACAAAACGACGACGGAAGCCCTTACCTGCTGGGGAACCTTCCCTATACGATTGCCGCCGTTCTTGTCGGCAGCCTGATCGAAAAAGGCCGTTTTTTCAGGCGCATGGCGATCACCGTGCAAAAAGAGGTGGCGTCCCGTATGGCGGCGAAACCCGGCGGCGGGGATTATTCGTCGATATCGGTTCTCTGCGCTTCCGTCTATGACATAAAACCGCTTATGATCCTCAAGGCCGCTTCGTTTTATCCTCCCCCCAAAGTCGATTCGGCGGCCCTGCTTTTTACCCGGCGGGACGGCGAACAAAACCGGGCGCTGTTCGCTCCGCTGGTCAGGGCCCTGTTCGCGTCCCGGAGAAAGACGGCGGCCAACAACCTGGAGCATTTTTTGTCCGTTTCCGCTACAATGTATCCGGGAGCTTCCGGCATCCGCCCCAGGGATCGCGCGGAAAGGCTGCTTCTGGAAAGCGGCATAGCGCCGAAAGAGCGGGCGGAAAATCTGGATTACAGGGCTTTTAACGCCCTGGCGGACGCTCTGGAACGGGACGGGAAAAGACAATGACCATTGGCGAACGTATTGAAGACATAAAAAGCCGCATCGAAAAAGCGGCGCTTCTTTCGGGCAGAAACGCGGAAGAGCTGCGCCTTATGGGGGTTTCCAAATTCCACGGGGCGGAAAAGGTCGAGGCAGCCCTGAAAGCCGGTCTTTCGCTTTTCGGCGAAAACAGGGTACAGGAGGCCGAAAGGAAATTTCCCGCGATACGGGAAAAACACGCGCTTGAACTCCACATGATAGGTTCCCTCCAGCGGAACAAGGCGAAAAGCGCCTCAGCCCTGTTCGACTGTATTCAGTCCGTCGACCGGAACGAGCTCGCGGCGACACTGGGCGCCGCGGCGGCGGACAGGCCGGCGCCGCTCCGCGTTCTTCTGGAGATGCATACGGGCGAGGAATCAAAATCGGGGTATCCCGATCTGGACGCCCTGTGCGGGGCGGCGGAACTGATCCTCGGCTTTCCGGGCCTGGTTTTGTCGGGGCTTATGACGATGGCGCCGTTTACCAAAAATGTTCAGACGATCCGCAAATCTTTTCGGACCCTGTTTTCCGCCCGCGAGCGCCTTTCCGCCCGCTTTCCCGAACTCCGGCTTTCCTGTCTTTCGATGGGGATGTCGAACGATTTTGAGACGGCCGTGGAAGAAGGATCGACGCTGCTCAGAATCGGCACGGCAATTTTCGGGGAGCGGTCGTCGTGAAAATTTTCTTTCCGCTTGCCGCGCTGCTTCTTGCCCCCTGTCTTTATTCGCAGGCGGGCCTGTCCTTCGGGGAACCGGGCGCGTTGTCCGGCGGGGCGGGCCTGACAAAACCGGGCCTAACGAAACCGGAGCTGGGGGAATCGAGCCTGTTTTTCGGCGGGGAGTCCCATGGCGCCCGCGCGGAGCTTTCCCGCGGCTTCGACGGCATGTTCCGCACGCCCGATTTTGGGACGCCGCGGCTTACAAAACTTGCCGGCGCTTCCGGCGCGGGAACGGAAAGTCCCGAAAGCGCCGCCTCGCCTGTTCCGCTCTGGCTTAAGGATATTCGGCGGGCGGAAATCGTCGCGTTCGGCTCTTTTCCGCTGACCCTGTTCTGGACCTCGTTTTTTATGGATTTGTACAGGACGGCTTCGCACGGATGGGACAACCGTTACGCGCCATGGCCTTTTAAAGGCGCCGGAGCGGTGGGAATGACAAATCAGGAAATTTCGATGATGTTCACGATTGCCGTATCGAGTTCTCTCGTGATAGCCGTCGTGGATCATTTTATTCTGCGTTACCGGCGTTCACGGACACGGGACCTTGAAAAACCCGTGCCGCTTGACAAGAGGCCCGTGTTGATTCCGGGGGACTAGTGGGAGAATTTTCCGGCATTGTGGAAACCCGCGCCGAGGCCGGAATGCGCCTTGACAGGTACGCCTCGGAATGTCTTAAGATCATAAGCCGTTCACAGTTGAAAAGCCGGTCCGTTGAGGCAAGGCTGAACGGAAAAACGGTGAAGCTTTCAAAACCCCTGCGTCCGGGAGACCTTCTGGAACTGCGCTGGCGGGACAGGCCGCCGGAAACCCTGGCGCCGGAAAACATTCCCCTGGACATACTGTACGAAGACGACAGGACGGTGGTCCTGAACAAGGCGGCGGGAATGGTCGTGCATCCCGGCGCGGGCAACCACGGCGGCACTCTGGCCAACGCGCTCCTGTTCCGGCGTTTACGGAAAAAAGGCGCGCCGGCCGGCGCCTCGGCGCTCAGGACGGGCATCGTGCACCGGCTCGACAAGGATACGTCGGGGGTCATTATCGCCGCCTACGACGACGACGCCCTCGCGTTTTTGTCGTCCCAGTTCAAGGCCGGAAAAGCGAAAAAACGCTACGCCGCGCTGGTCCGCGGAACCCCGGCGGACGGCGAGGGGATCATTAGCGGATCGCTTGTCCGCGATCCCCGCGACAGAAAACGCTTTACCGTAAGCGCCGTTCCCGGAAAAGGAAAAGCTTCCCTTACCCGCTACCGGGTTATCCGATCCTGGGGCGCTTATTCCCTTCTTCTTGTACGGCCGAAGACCGGACGCACTCACCAGATCAGGGTACACCTGAAGTCGATAGGCCATCCTGTCGCCGGGGATCCGGTCTACGGTTACGGGGAGCCGGCGTTTCTCCGCAGGGGCCTTATGCTTCACTCCTACAGTCTTGAGATAACCCTGCCGGATCACGAAGCGCCGTCCCGTTTCAAAGCGCCCCTTCCTCCGCCGTTCCGGGAAAACATCGATATCCTTACAGGACGTTTTCCGTGAAAACGGACTTCTTTGCCGCGAAAACGGCCCCGGCAATCGTCGTCGAAACGTCCTCGTTTATCGTTGTCTATAAACCGCCCCGCCTACATTCGGCCCCGCTTGGGCCCTCCGGGGAAAACAAAAACGGGGACGGGGCTTCCGGTTCCGCCGGCAATGGAAGGACGGGGGGAACTTCGACTGCCGAAACGCTGCTTGATTTTGTCGCGGCAATCTATCCCGAAGTCCGTTTGGTGAGGGGATGGAAACCCGTCGAGGGCGGTCTTGTCCACCGCCTCGATTACGACACACGGGGGCTGCTGCTTGCCGCCCGCAGCCAGGCGGCGATGAACGCGCTGCGCGGTCAGCAGGAACAGGATCGTATTGTCAAGGAATATACGGCCGTTTCGGCCCTCGCCGCTGAAACGCTTCCCGGTTTTCCGCCCGCGCCCCTTCCGCCCGGCAAGTCCGGCGCGGTTGAAAGCGCGTTCCGCCCCTACGGAAAAGGCCGAAAAGCCGTCCGCCCGGTTTTGCCTTCTCCGGCCCTGAAAACATACCGCACGGAGATTCTTTCCCCGGAAAAAAGCGCGGGCGGAAACGAACGTATCCGCGTCCGCATCAGCCGCGGATACCGCCACCAGATCCGCTGCCACCTTGCCTGGATTGGCCGGCCGATTGTAAACGATCCCCTTTACGGCGGCGTCAACGACGGCGCGGTTTCGGAAGGCTGCCTTGCCCTGTGCGCCGAGGCTATTTCGTTTACCGACCCCGAAACCGGGAGGCGTCTGCGTTACAGCCTGGAAGAGTTTTAAATTCGGGATTGCCGGGCAAGCCTGATCGTTTCCCCGGCAAGATAAAACGATCCGCAGACCAGAACCGGAAGTTTTTTTTCGGCCGCCGTCCTGACGGTTTTTTCGAAAGCGTCTTTTGTATCCACGGCAAGATCGACCGGCGGCCGGGAAGCGCCGGGGAGCGCGGAGGCCTTGCGGCAAAAAGCGCCGTAGGCCTCTTCGGGATCGCTTTCCCTGAACGTTCCGGGGGAGGTAACGATCACGGCCGAAAAATACGGCAGCAGGGCTTCGGCCATTCCTTCGGCGTCTTTTCCCCTGGCGCAGCCGAAAAGAAGGATTCCCCCGGAACCGTACAATCCGGCGAATGTTTCCGCGCAGAGAGCGGCGCTTTGGGGAGTATGGGCGCCGTCCGCTATAAAGGGCCGGCCCGTGCCGGCGTCAAGGGCTTCGAAGCGGGCGGGGAGGCGGAACGCCGCCAGGCCGGAACGGGCCGCGTCCGCGGACAGATCGGGAAAAGCCGTTTTCGCCGCGAGCAGGGCAAGGGCGGCGTTTTTCGGATACACGGTTCCGGGAACGCCCAGGCTGTAGTCCGCCGACAGTCCGGCGAATTCCGGCCCGGTAAAGCGAAGGAAAAAAGCCGCCCCGTTTTCGCCGGATCGCGGGTTTTCGACGGCCGCCGCCCGGGGCAGGTACACAAGCGGCGCTTCCCGTTCCGCGGCTTTTTTCAGGAAAACGTCCAGCGCGGCTTCGGTTTGTTCCGCGAGTACAAGGGGTTTGCGGCGCTTGATGATCCCCGCTTTTTCTTCCGCTATCTTTTCGACGCTGTTGCCAAGGTATTCGGTATGCTCTTTTTCAATCGCCGAAATTACCGTAACGAGGGGATCTACGATATTGGTCGCATCGAGCCTTCCTCCAAGCCCCGTTTCCAGTACCACGCAGTCGCAGCGCGCGTTCCGGGAACAGAGGAAAAAGAACAGGGTGATTAACTCGAAAAACGTCGCTTCGCCGCGAAAGCCGGACGCGAGGGAACGGTAGTCCCGGTACAGATCGTAAAGCTCGTTTCCGGCTTTCGTATACGTCTCTTCGGAAAAACAAGCGCCGCCAAGACAGACACGCTCCCGCCAGTCGAGCACGTGCGGGGAAAGGTATCTGCCGGGGCGTTTGCCCGCCGCCTCAAGAACCGCGCTTGTCATCGCGCATACCGATCCCTTTCCCTTTGAGCCGGCTATGTGGATCACCGGGGCGCTTCGTTCGGGGTTTCCCGCGATTTCGGCCAGGAGCCTCATCCTGTCAAGCCTGAAGTGTTCTTCAGCCGAGGCGGCGGAATCCCGCTTTCCTCCGGCCGGCGGCCTTCCTCCCAAACCGCGTTCCAGGTTGATAAAAGAGCACAGCCACTGGTAAACGGCGTCTGAATTCGCGAACATACCGCCACCATTATTGAAAAAAAAACCGTTGTGGTCTACCATAAGGCATGGATGCGGCGCGTATTCTCGCGAAACAAGGCGCCAGGGTGTACCTTGTGGGAATCAAGGGAACCGGAATGGCGGCGCTCGCGGAACTGCTCTGCGCGTCGGGTGTCGAGGTTTCCGGTTCCGACCGGGACGAGGTTTTTTATACCGACGCGATTATAAGGGAACTTGGCGTTCCCTTTTACGAACAGTTTGATCCTTCCCATATACCCGAAAAAACCGATCTGGTCGTCTACTCGGCGGCCTATTCCCCGCAAAGCAACGTGGAGCTTGCCGAGGCCGGGCGGCGCGGCCTGCCGCTCCTCAGTTATCCCGAAGCCCTCGGCGCTTATTCGTCCCTGTTTGACTCGTCGGGAATCGCCGGCGTTCACGGCAAAACGACCACGACGGCCCTGTCGGGGATTCTGCTCCGCGCCGCCGGAATTCCGGCAAGGGTGCTGGCCGGGGGCGCGGCCTTCAACGGGCGCTCCACGCTCTGCCTTGGAAACAAATACTTTGTCGCGGAAACCTGCGAGTACAGAAAGCACTTTCTGGCATTTCATCCGAGGCGTATCGTCCTTACCGGCGTGGAAAGCGATCATCAGGATTACTATCCCGGATACGGCGACATACGGGACGCTTTTGTCGAATACGTGGAAAAGCTCCCCGCCGGGGGCGCGCTGATCTACTGCGCCGACGACAGGGGCGCGTCGGAAGTCGCGGAAATCGCCGGAACGCGGAACGGCGTCAAAATCATTCCCTACGGTTTTGGCGCCGAAGGCCCCTGGAAGATTGAGTCATACGCCGTCCGGGACGGGCGGACCGTTTTCCGCCTGGCCGGCGTTCCGAGGGACTTTGCCCTGCGCCTGCCGGGACGCCACTGCGTTCTGGACGCCGCCGCCGCGCTGGCCCTGACGGGGCTTCTGGCCGGGGAAGAATTTAACGAAAGCGCCGAAACCTTCTGGCGGGGAGAAGCGGCCGCCGCGGAGCTGGAAGGCTTTTCCGGCTCAAAGCGGCGTTCCGAGATACTCGGCGAAGCGGGCGGGATTCTTTTTATCGACGATTACGCCCATCATCCCACCGCGATAAAAACCACGCTTGAGGGCCTGAGGGAATTTTATCCCGAAAGGAGGCTCGTCCTAAGTTTTATGAGCCACACCTACAGCCGTACCGCCGCCCTGCTTGACGATTTCGCGCTTTCCCTCGCGCCCGCGGACATTGTTTTTCTCCACAAGATTTACGCTTCGGCGCGGGAGAGCAATTCCGGCGGGATTAGCGGCAGAACCCTTTTTGAAGCGGCGGCGAACATACGCGGCGGCGTGTATTATGCCGAAGAGCCGGAAGACGCGGTTCCCGAACTGGAAAAAATCCTCAAGCCGGGGGACCTGTTTGTAACGATGGGGGCCGGCGACAACTGGAAACTGGGAAAGGCGCTTTTGTCCGTTTTTGCCGGAGGAGGCCGGGCGTGAAAAGCATGACGGGTTACGGCTGGGCGGAAGAGCCGGGCGAAGAACGGACGGTTTCCGTGGAAATAAAGGGTTACAACAACCGTTTTCTCGACATAACGGTAAACCTGCCTTCGCATCTTTCTTCGCTTGAGTCCAGAATCAGGGAGTACGCCTCGGGAAAATGCCGCCGGGGTTCGGTGGAACTGTGGCTGCGCTGCCGGGAATACGGCGCTTCCGTTTCCGTCGCGGTAAACAAAAAAGCCGCCAGGGCCTATTACGACGCGGCCCGCGGTGTCGCGTCGGAGCTGGGCCTTTCGGAACCGGCCCTGGCGGACATTCTGAACAGGGAAGGCGTACTGGACGTGGAAAGAAACCGCGACGCCGAAACGGCCTACGGTTTTATAAAGCCGGTTCTTGAAAAGGCGTTCGCGGCCTTTGACGCTGAGCGCCGCAGGGAAGGGATCCACACCCAGAAGGACATATCCGTTCATCTCGCGGCCATGGAAAAATCCCTCTCCGTCGTTGAATCGTTCGGTTCCCTGCTGGACGAAAAACTTAAAGAGAACATAAAGTCCCGTTTCGCCGAGCTTCTTGGAGACGCCGTAGACGAGAACAGGGTGCTCGCCGAAACCGCGGCCCTGCTCGTTAAGTATACGATTTCCGAGGAAATTTCCCGGCTTAAAGCCCACCTTGGGGAATTCCGCTCCGTACTGGAAAACGAGGAAGTCCTGGGCAAGAAGCTCGATTTCCTCTGCCAGGAAATAAACAGGGAAGTAAACACAATCGGCTCAAAAGCCGTTATGCTTGAGGTAAGCAGGGAAGTGGTGAACATGAAAGATTCTCTTGAAAATATGCGGGAACAACTGCGGAACGTGGAGTAGGGGATGACAGGGCGGATTAAAATAGCCGTTTCGGGAAAAAGCGGCTGCGGGAATACGACGGTAAGCCGCATGGCTGCCGAAGAACTCGGCCTGTCGTTTATCAACTTTACGTTTCGCAGCCTTGCCCAGGAACGGGGATTGAGTCTTGCCGAAGTGCTTGAAAAAGCCTCGGCGGATGATTTTTGGGACAACGAGGTGGACGGCCGCCAGGTAGCGCTTGCCAGGAACGCCGAAGGCTGCGTTCTCGGATCGCGGCTTGCCATCTGGATGCTCCCCGAGGCCGATCTCAAGGTTTACCTTAAAGCCAGGCCGGAGACAAGGGCGCGGCGGATCGTCCGGCGCGAGGGGGGGAGCCTCGAGGAGGTGGCGGCCTTTACGACGGAGCGGGACAGGCAGGATACGGAGCGTTATCTTCGTATTTACGGGATTGACAACAACGACTATTCGTTTGCCGATCTTGTAATCGAAACCGATTCGCTGACGCCGGAAGAGATCGTCTCCCGAATTGTCGGCGCGGCGCGGCAAAAAGTATCGTGAGCCCGTCCCAAAGCCAGTGAAATCGGGAACTTCGTTCCCGCAGCCATGGGGTTTTGGAACCGGCTGAATTGACTGTGCGTTATACGCGCGGTTTTGGGACAGGCTCTTGCGGTTTATGACCGGTTCATACGTTTGACAGATTCATGACTATAGAAGAATTCAGAAAAACAATTCTCGATTATTACGCCTGTTTTGGACGGGATTTTCCCTGGAGAACCGGCGCCGATCCCTGGGGAGTCGTGGTGTCCGAATTTATGCTCCAGCAGACGCAAACGGCAAGGGTCGTGGCCTATTGGGAAAGGTGGATGAAAAAATGGCCCGCGCCCTCCGATCTGGCTTCGGCTTCCCTTGAGGACGCCGTCCGGGAATGGAGCGGCCTCGGCTACAACCGCAGGGCAAAGTACCTGTGGGAATGTTCGAGGGCGATCACGGAAAACTACGACGGCAGGGTGCCGGAAACGCCGGAAGCGCTTTTAACCCTGCCCGGCATAGGCCCCTACAGCGCCGGGGCCATAGCCTGTTTTGCCTGGAACTATCCTTCGGTCTTTATCGAAACCAACATCCGTTCGGTAATGCTTCATTTCTTTTTTCAGGACAAAACCGAAGTACGGGACGAAGACCTGTTTCCGCTGTTGAGCGCGTCGATGGACAGGGAAAACCCAAGAACGTGGTACTGGGCCCTTATGGACTACGGCGCGGAACTAAAAAAAACGACGGCCAACCCGGGCCGGAAAAGCGCCGCTTATGTCCGGCAAAGCCGCTTTAAAGGCTCGCTGCGGGAAATACGGGGCGCCATTGTGCGGAAACTTGCCGGACAGGGGCGGCAGAACGGAAAGGCGCTTTTGGAAGGCGTAAAGGCGGAACTGGAAGAGCTGCGGGAAGAGGATTTTCACAGGGCCCTTGCTTCCCTCAAAAAAGACATGATGGTCGCGGAGAAAGAAGGCCTATACTGTATTGACGGGCGCTAGTATTCTGACAAATGGGGATTTTATAAAAATCGTATTCTACAGATGAACCTCCGCGGAGCAGAGCTCCGGAGCATTGAACCAGGCCTTCCGGGCCGGGCAGGCCTTTATGCCGCCTGTTTTTGCGGATGCCTTCGCCCGGCCTCAAGAAGCGTGTTGCTTGTCATCATCGGAATACATAATAAGGTTACGATAATACCCGTTCCAACAAGAAGAATGTTTATTGAAACAATATCCGCGACAGGCCCGAAAACAACCATGCCCAGCGGCATCATGGTACTGTTTACCATCATGAAAACCGAAAACACCCTGCCCATAAAAGCCGGTTCCACCGTGGTTTGCAGTAAAACCATCGACGGCGCGTTCCAGATCGGCAGCGACATTCCCAGTATCGCCATAACGACAAGGTACAGTATAAAGTTGGGAGCAAGCCCCAAGCCGGCGGCCAATAAACCGCACAAAGCGCAGGAAAGCGTCATGGTGTATATACGGTTTTTGAAACCGCCCCAGAGACCGGTTAAAACCCCGCCGGCCATCATACCGATTGAAAACGTAATCTCTATCGCGGAAAGCCGCCATACGTCGTTTCCGAAATTCCTTGTTACCTGGAGCGGCGTCAAGAACGCGGCCGGCGCGAAGAAAAACAGAAATATGGCGCAGAGAATGATCATTCTTAAAACATAACCGTGCTTTCCTATATACTGTATTCCTTCTTTTAAATCATGGAAATACGCCGTACCTTTATGTTCCGGCGTTTCCGCAAGCGGCTTTTCTTTTTCCGGTACTTTGACAAAAAACAATACGACGCTTATACCGGCAAGGGCGGTAATTACGTCAAGAAAAAACAAATTTTCCAGCGGGGCGAACGCCATCATCGCGCCGCTTACCGCGGGCGCTGTCAGGGTTATGAATGATTGCATACTGCTTTGGAAGCCGTTTACTTTGGTCAAGTGTTCCCGGGGCACGATGTCGGGGATAAAGCTGCCTACCGCCGGCATCTGTACTCCCTGCCCCAATGAACGTATTACGGCGCAGACCAACAGGATGCCGATACCGTCAACGCCGGCCATGATGAAAAGGGCCGCCAGAAGGCTGACAAAGGCTATCGCGCCGTCCGCTATATTGATAATATATTTCCGGTTGAATCTGTCCGCCCAGACTCCGGCAAAGGGGGAAATAAAAAACATGGGAAGAAACCCCGCGACCGTAAAAAGGGTCATCATCGATCCCGAAAGGAAATTCAGGAAGCTAAAACCTGGTGGGGCTATATGGATACAAGCTCCGTATCAAATACTTTCTCCAGTTTTTTCAGGGTTTTGAGCGTTGGGTTTGCCATTTTGGGGTTTTCCAATTTTTGGTAAACCTGATATTTTACCCCCATCTTGTCAGCCACATCGGTTAAAGTCATATTACGGCTTTTCCGCATGGCTCGAAGCCAAAGTACAAAGGCAAGTTCAGGCTCCGGTTCAATTTCGTACCAATCGGGGAGGTCCGGCATATCGGGTACGGTAAAATGATCCCCATGTTCCAGATATGATTCGAGAAGCCCGGAACAAGCGGCTGATGGGAGTCGAACCCACGTCTCCAGCTTGGAAGGCTGGGGTAATAGCCGTTATACGACAGCCGCGGAAAAGCCTGTTTCAAAACGCCGGTTTTGAAACAGGCCGTAACAA
>JAIRSC010000184.1 GCA_031255645.1 Treponema sp.
CTGTCCGGAATCCTCAGGGAGCTTTCGGGGCCTTCCCCGTATCAGGAATGGTTCGACTATTACCGGGCGCTGGTAAACGCCGTCAGGCCGGGCATACTGGCGGAGTTAACCGAGGCCGCCATCCTTAAAGCGAAAAACGGGGATCACGATGCCGCCCTGGAAATATTCGACGTTCTGTTGGGGCTTTTTCCCCGCCATCCGCTGATCCTTCTTAACAGGGCCCTGGTTCTTGAGGCCCGGTCCGAAGTTTCGGCCGCCGGCGCGTCATCCAAAACGGCGGGGACGACGCCGGGCGTCGATGGCTTTGCTTCCGTGGAACTGGCCTGGGAGGACGCTCTCGCGTCGCCGGTTACTGACACCGTCTTTTACGCGGGTCTTTTTTATTACCGGCAGGGAGAGTACGTCCGGGCGGCGGAACTTTTCGTTCTTTATCTTGACGAAGAAGAAGCGCCGCGTTCCGCCGAATCCCAGTGGACTTCCCGGAACAGGGCGGACGACAAAGGCGTCGAAAACGACGAAGACATCGAAGACGACAAAGGCGCTGGGAACGCCGGTGAAAGCGACGAGGACGACGCGAAACGGGAAAAAGCGCGGGAACTTCTTGAGGAGATTCGGCGGGACGGCCTCGACAACGGCGTTTTTATGGAAGCCTGCGCGCTTATGCGAAAAGGCGAGGAAGAAAAAGCCGTTCTTAAAGCGCGGGAATTCCTTGAGCGGAACCCGAGGGCCGGCAAAGGCTGGTTTATACTGGGCTGGGGCCTGCGCCGTCTTTCCCGCTGGAAAGACGGCGCGGCCTGCTTTGCCAAGGCCCTTGAATGCGGCCTTGACAACGCCGACACGAGAAACGAGTTTGCCATCTGCCTTATGGAAACGGGCGACTATGCCGCCGCCCGGCTGGAACTGGAAAAGGCCCTTCGGGACGATCCCGACAACGTCAAAATCATCAGCAACCTTGGAACGCTCGCCCTAAAACAGGGCCGGAACGCCGAAGCGGAATCTTTTTTTCGCGCCGCGCTGGAACTGGCGCCCGGCGATCCGGTCGCGAAGGTCTGGACGGCCGGACGCCTGTAGGCGGAATCTCCAAAGCCGGTGGAATCGGGAACTTTGTTCCCCTAGTGTTCTGTCCAAATCAAATAACGTAATGCCGGCAAAATCCACGTCGCTTATTATTGAGGCAGGCAAACGAAAAAGTTTGGGGGCCTGTCCGCAAAAACCCGCCCCGGAACAAGTTCGGGTCGGTTTTTGCGGCCACCCCGCGCTACTTTTTTCGTGGGTATGCCTGCCAGAATCCCGGCGACGTGGATTTTGACAATATACACTCTCTGATTCGGTCAAAACTATCAGAGTGGGCTTTTACTTACAGAAGAGGGTCTTGTTGAATCTGTATTGGACAGAACACTAGCCATAGGGTTTTGGAACTGGCTGATTCGCAAGCGGGGTTCATATCCAGGAGCTTGCTCCTGGGTTCTTCATTCAACGAAACGTATCCAACGGAACTCATTCAACCCCAAGCGCGCCTTTCAGGGCAAAGCCCACGCCGAAAGACAGGGCCGCGACGCCAAGGCTGATAAAGGCCATCTCCAGAAAACGCCGGGTAAAATTAAGCTCTTTGACGACGGCGAGGTAATAGTTGAAAATAAAAAGGATAAACACGGCAATGGACAGCGTCAGGGCCAGCGCGGCGAATCTGTTGGAAAAAAGCAGGAAGGGGAGGACAAGAAGCGCCGCGGTAATTATGTAGGCAGCGCCGGTATACAGCGCCGACCTGGCCGCGCGGGAATTTCCTTCCGCCCTGCCGGAAAGGTACGCCGACGCGCCCATCGAAAAGGCCGCGGCGATTCCCGTAACGATGCCGGCAAGACCGATAAGCCTGGTTCCGCCCAGGGCCAGGGTAAAGCCCGCCAGCGCCCCGGTCAATTCCGTCAGGGCGTCGTTAAGCCCCAGAACAATGGAACCGACATAGCGAAGCCGTTCTTCGTCCAGCATGTTGAGCAGCTTCCGCTCGTGTTCCGATTCGTCGGCGTTGATTTTCGTTACTTCGGGAAAACGGACGGCGAGCGCGTCGTAGGTATGCTGGGCCGCGTTTTCGTTTTGCTCCATCCGCTTGAGGCAAAAAGTAAGGCCGAAAATACGGGCCAGCAGAATCGTAAAAAAGGCCTTGACCCGGTTCGGCCGCACGTCCACGCCGGTCTTGTCTTTCCAGTAATCGGAATGTCTGAGTTCTTCCCCGGCTATGACGCGAAGCACTTCGGCGTTACGGGGATCCCGGCAGAGCGCCGCCAGGCGGGTATAGACAAGATGCTCGGTAATTTCGTCCCGCTGAACGGAAAGGGCGGCTTTGGCGATTTTTTTGTCGGCGATAAGGGTTTTCATATATACGCTGTATTCTAATCGAAGTTTTTCAATCTTGCAATTGGACAGTGCGCCCGGCGGCATGGAGCCGCTGTGATGAGGGCCTTAGCATCGGGGTTTTCGCGGCATAAAAGGTGTACGCGGCCATTAAACCACAGCTGCGCTTCATGGGCATTTACAATTTTTTCAAACCATTAAAGCGGCGAGAATCTCATTGCCCTCTTATAGACGGAGGCAGTTATGAAAAAAATACATTTACCCAAAACCGCGGCAAAGACGGGCGCCGCGGCGTTTTGCGCGTTGTGCCTGTTTTTTCAGGCGGAGTGTTCAACCGAGGCGGCGCTGCAGGAGATTTTCATGTCCAGTTCCCAGGCGCCGGTGTTTTACGGCTGCAAAACCGGTGCGGACGGCGGCGTCAGCTTCAGCTTTTCCGCGCCGGTTACGCTGAAATCGGCCTATTTCGATCCCCCGCTGGAATACGAATCCCGCGCGGACGGGGAAACCCTCGTGCTGTATCTCGATTCGGATTTGCCGGGCGGCGAAAAGGTAACGGCGGATCTGCTCGTGGAAGACGGTCAGGGCAATACCCTTAACGTACTCGTGCCGTTCAGAACCAGAAACAACCGGATACCGGATCTCCTTGTCAACGAAATCCGCACGGAATATTCCAACATGAACGGCGACAAACCCCGGACGGAATTTGTGGAACTGCGCGTCCTGAGCGCGGGGAACCTGGGCGGCCTGCGGCTCTACGCGGCGGGGAACAACACGGGGAAAGGCCTCGACAGGCCGATTCTGGAATTCCCGCCGATTATGGTGGATTCGGGGGAATATGTGGTGATCCATACCCGAACACTTCCGAACCAGAGCGGATGCCGTGACGAAACCGGAAACGATCTTGGATATTCGGGCGGATACGAAGCGACCCCCGCCCGGGATATCTGGATTCCCGGTAGCGCGAAACGGCTTCACAATACCGACGCGATATTCATCGCGGATCAGGACGACGGAATCATCGACGGGGTTTTGCTTTGCGAAAAAGAGGATGCCTGGAAGAACGACGTTTTACGGGCGGCGCGGCGCTTTGCCGAAGAAGGCGTCTGGAATTCAGGCGAGGCCTCTTCCGCGGTTTCCACGGCGAAAGCCAGCCCCACGCGGACCGTTAACCGGAACGCGGCGAAACCGGACAGCGACACCGCCGGGGACTGGTACGTCAGGGACAAGGGCAACGCGAGCCCCGGAGCGCCGAACACCTGAGGGAACGGTTTTGGGACAGGCGCCCCTACAGGTATTTTTTTACCAGATCCTCAATGCCGGATTTCGGCAGGGCGCCGCTTTGCTGGAACACCGCCGTTCCGTCTTTATACACCGCCAGCGTAGGAATCGAAGAAATGCCGTGTTTCCCCGCGAGCTCGGCCTGTTCGTCAACGTTAACTTTTCCTACCTTGAGCCTGCCGTCGTATTCTTCGGCGATTTGTTCGATGAACGGAGCTATCATTAGGCAGGGATTACACCACGGCGCCCAAAAATCCAAAAGCACCGGTACGGCGGAGTCCAGCACCTCGGAATCGAAATTGTCGCTTGTTATTGTTATTTCACCCATACATAGAGTATAGCCGGGGAACACCGGTTTACCAAGTGCCCGGAAAGCGCGTATCATACAGACGGCAGGTATTATGCGAAATATTGAACTCCTGGCGCCCGCCGGTTCCCCCGAGGCCCTGGACGCGGCTGTTGCCGAAGGAGCGGACGCCGTCTATCTGGGCCTAAAGGAATTTAACGCCCGGATGCGGAGCGCGAACTTTGCCTACGCCCAGTTCGAGGGGGCGCTCAGGGCGCTTCACCGGATGGGACGTAAGCTATATGTTACGGTCAATACCGTGTTTGAACAGCGGGAAAGCGACAGGGTGTATCAGCTCCTCAAGTATCTCGCCGGAACCGGGCCGGACGGCGTTATCGTGCAGGACTTCGGCATTATAACGATGGCCCGGGATTTTCCCGGACTCAGGCTGCACGCTTCAACCCAGATGAACATAGCTTCCGCCCGGGGGGCAAACCTCCTTTCCAGGCACGGCCTATCAAGGGCCGTGCTTTCAAGGGAGCTTACGCTGGAAGAGATACGCGGCATAGGCCGGGGAACCAACCTGGAACTGGAAGTGTTTGTTCACGGGGCGCTGTGTGTCAGCGAATCGGGGCTCTGTCTCTTTTCAAGCTATCTTGGGGGGAAGTCCGCCAACCGGGGCATGTGTACCCAGGCCTGCCGCAGGTTTTACCGGGCGCGGACGGGTTCCGGGGAAACAAGCGGATATTTTTTCAGCCCCCGCGATCTTTCGCTTGTCGGCCGCGGCGGGGAACTTGCGGAAGCGGGGGTTCGTTCCTTTAAAATCGAGGGGCGGATGAAGAGCGCCGAATATGTCGGGACCGTGGTCTCCGCTTACCGGCTGGTTATCGACAGTCTGGACGCGGGAGAGGACGAGCGCCGCCGGGCGCTGGAAGAAGCCCGGAATATACTGCGGAACGATTTTGCCCGGCCCAAAACCGAATACTTTACCGGTTCCGGCCAGGATCGTTCCGGCGGGCGCGCCGCGGGCCGGGAAGCTCCTTCCCCGGAGCCTTCCTGGCTTCAGCACGAACAGGCCGGCGGTACGGGAATAAGCCTTGGCGCTCTGCGCGGCGTAACAACACGGGGGGACCGGCGGCGCGCCCTGGTTTCCTGCGGGCTTCCCCTTGCCGCCGGAGATTCGCTGCGTTTTCACCGGGCCGACGATTCGCTCAGGCAGACCCATAAACTTGTATTCGCGGAAAAAAAATCCGCCTCCGGGGACCTCTACTGTATTTCCGTGCCCGAAGAATTCGGCGACGGCGATTTGGCCTACCTCATTCAAACCAAAGCCATGACAAAACGGTATCCCCGGATTATCCCGAAGGATCTTTCGACATTCAAAAGACGGCCCGGCCGCGCGGAGGCGCCCCGCCCGGTTTTTCCCCGGCAGGGACGTTTTTCCTCGCTGCCCGAAGGGATATACGCGGCCGTCGCCCGGCCGGAGGATCTGTATGTACTCCAGTCGATACGGCCGGCCGGGGCGATTGTCCCCCTTAACCGAAAATCCGCGCGGCAGCTTTTGGACGAATCGCTGCCCTTCAAACCCGGCGAACTGCTGCCCAGCCTGGATCCGTTTTTTCCCCAAAGCCTGGAAGATTTTTATTCCGAAGTCCTGCCCGCCCTCGTGGAAAAAGGATACCGGACCTTTATCCTCAACAATCCCGGACATTTTTCGTTCTTCGGCGCGCCAAAACCGAAACGGCCGGATTCCGGCGGCGGAAGCCCGCGTTCCACCAGCGGAAGCCCGCGTTCTGGCGGCGCGGCTCCGCGTTCCGCCGGCGGCGAAGCCGGGGATGCTCCGCTGTTGATAGCGGGGCCCTGGCTGTATACCTTTAACAGCTCCGCCGGATTGTTTGTCCGAAACCTTGGGGCCGCCTGTGTCGTAAGCCCTTTCGAGAACAACCGCCAGAACCTGGAAAAAACCTGGCCGGCCGGGCGGGATCGGGTATTCGTAACCCTTTTTTCCCGGCCCTCCCTGTTCCGTATCCGCCCGGACCTTGGCCCCGTATACCGCTTCAGGGAATTCAGCGGCGGAAAGGACGAAAATTTTTTTCTTGTTACGGATTCTTCCGAACAGGGCGCCTCCGAAACCCTGGTGGTTCCCGAAAAACCGTTTTCCATCGTCGATAAAAAACCGTTCCTCGAAAAATCGGGTTTCCGCCGCTTTATCCTCGATTTTTCGGGCTTCTCATCCCTGAAAAAACACGAATACCGGAATGTAATGACCGCGGCCCTGGAAGGAAGGCCCCTCGCCGGAACGCTGCGTTTCAACTGGAAAAACGGTTTCTTTCAGGAATGACGGCGGCCGGAACCGCGAAACTACGGAGCCTGTCCCAAAACCAATTGACTGTGCGCCGCGCGCGGTTTTGGGGCAGGTTCTTGCCGTTTTTGGCGCGAAGGGAGTACGGCCGATACCGAAATGAGCTGCTGTATCCGCCGATTCCCCGCCGGACAAGCCTGAATATGTGGCGTATAGTGTGGGTTTTCCAAAAACTGAAGTTGCGGGAATTAAAGCAATACTCCGGTTCGTGCCATATATAGGGAAAGACCGGAATATGTTGGGCTTGGCAAATCCGGTTTTCCCGATTGTTGCCGGTGGTTTCAAGACGGGGTATATTATAAGGAAGGCCGGTATTACGGCCGGCGCAAGGAGCGGAACTATGGGAGACATAACACAAACGCGCGAACCCCGGCGGGGGCTGACTTTTGAGGACGTATGGGCCGCGATGATGGAAACGGACAAGAAATTTCAGGAAATGGCCCAACAGTTTAAAGAAACGGATCGGCGCTTCAAGGAAACGGACCGGAAAATGAAGGAAACAGACCGGAAAATCGGGGAATTGGGGAACCGTTTCGGAGAATTGGCCGAACATCTTGTAACTCCCAACATTACCGAGAAATTCAGGGCTCTGCGCTATAGTTTTACCAAGGCCGGCCCCGACGTCGTGTTTTTGAGCGGTGACGGAACCTTCCTCGCGGAAGTGGACGTCTGGCTTGAAAACGGCGAATTCGCCATGGCGGTGGAGGTAAAATCCAAACTGCGCAAAGAACACGTAGACGATCATTATAAGCGGATGGATGTTCTCCGCGCCTACCTTGACGAACGGAACGATACGCGAAAGCTGCTGGGCGCTATAGCCGGAGCGATTGTCCCGCCGGAACTGCGAAACTACGTACTCAAGAAAGGCTTTTATCTGATAGAACAATCGGGGGACACGGTAAAAATCGAACCGCCCGCGGGCTTTGAACCACGGATTTGGTAACGGCGGTATCAGTCGTTCCCGCCGGAAAACAGCCGGGCAAGCTCCTCCAGTTCGGGTGGATAGGGCGGGAACGAAGGAAGCGGCGCGGGCGGGTCCGGGACAAAGCCGGAAATAAGGCCGTCTTCCCCGACAGGGTAACTTCCGTAGCTGCGTTCCCCGTACAGGGAGCGGCGGGAAAACGAGGCCTGGAACTCCGCGTGGGCGGCGTAGGCTTCGGGGCCGGGCAGGGGGCCGTAGGGCGCGGAACGCGGAGACGGCGGGGAAACCGGCCGTGACAGCGCCAGGGCAAAGGCCGCCAGAAAAACAGGCAGGGCAGGGGGAAACAGCGCGCGCGGCCGGACTTTGCCGCTGATCGGCAGGGGGAAAAAGACGTTTCTGTCCACGGCGGCTTCGGCTTTACCGGAAAGAAACAGCGAAACGCAGAAAAAAAACGGCGCCGGGAGCGCGATAAGGGGACTGATTCCGCCCACAAGACAGCACAGGACATAAGCGGGAAAGATCCCCAGGCCCACGGCGCGGTGAAGCGGATAAAGGCCGGCCAGTTCCCGGCCTTCGTTCCCCTTCATTGAACGGAAGCTTTTCCGGTAACGCCGGAAATATTCCCGTAGAACGGGTTTCGACGCGTGAAACAAAACAACAAAGAGCCCCGCGGCCATAAGTCCCGGAGCGCCGGCCAGGGCCAGCGGAAAAAGAACCGGAACCGCGCAGAACGCCCCAAACGGGAAGCCGGGTTCGCCCCCGCCGGAGAAACGGCGGTCCGGCGGAGAAGGCCGGGTTCCGGCCGCGGAAAGCGTTTCCCACAGGACAAAGAACAGGGCCGCGGCGGCAAACGCGGCGCAGGCGGCGACGGGAAAAACCCCGAACCGCTCAAGAGTCCAGGCGCCCGAAAACTCCGGCGGCAGTTTCGCGAGCTTCCGTTCCAGGCCGAAACCCGGCCGCAGGAAAAACCGGCGCTTTCCTGCGGCGGTAAAAAAGGAACGGAGCGCGGAAGCGTAGCCGTCGTTTCTGGGATCGAAGGCTTCCACATAATCGTCGTAGCTGTCCAGCGGTATTTCGCGGATTCCGTCAAAAACGTTAAGCAAAACAGGTATCGAAACATCCGAAACGCAGGCAATTCCGGCGTTTTGAAGGGTTTCCGCCAGCTCCCTGCCCGGAACCGTCTCGGGAACTTCCAGTACGACCCACGGAGACCCGGCCCGTTCCAGCGTCATCAGAGCCGCGGCGGACAAGAGGATTCCCGACCCGACGGAGAACAGCAGCGCGGAGAAAAAAGGACGGAACGGCATGACTATAAATAACGGTAGGCGACGGCGATAAAGATTCCAAGCAGTATTCCCACAAGCACCTCAATCGGGGAATGACCGTGGATTTCCTTAATCGGATGATAATCCACGTTTAGTTTTTCCGAAACCTGCCGTCCCAGCATGTTGAGCGCCCTGGCCTGAAGCCCGGAAGAACGGCGCACTCCCAGGGAATCGCGGATAATAATCAGGGCGAACATCGCCGTTACCACAAAAAGGTTCGAATGCAGCCCTTCGGAAAAAGCCACGGAAGCCGTCATTGACGCCACCAGGGCGGAATGGCTCGACGGCATACCGCCCGTCCGCCAGATAAAATTTTCAATCGCGTCCCTGGGGTTTTTCCGTTTTGAACGCAGCAGCAGTATTACCGTTTTTATAAGCTGGGCAAAAAACCAACTGGTCAGGGCGGACAAAAAAATGGAATTCTCAAACAACAGCCGGAAAAATTCCGCCTGCTGTGACAAAACCGAAGTCATTGAATATACGGTAGCACATCGGCGGAAAAGCCGAAAGGGGGAGCGGGCGCGCCGCTGCGGAGATTCGGTTTTTCGGCTATACTGCGCCCATGACCTTTACCGCCGCCGACGACGATTCGGGACGCCGCCTTGACCGGGTACTGCGGAAAGCCCTGCCCGGAATCCCCCTTTCCGCCCTGTACCGGCTTTTCCGCCGGAGGGCGATTCTTGTGGACGGCAGGCCCGCTTCCGGGGCGGATCGGGTCGCGGCCGGAAGCGTCATACAAATCCCCGGAGACGGGCTGTCCCCGGATAGAGCGCCGAACCGCGCCCCGGCTCCGGGCCGCCCCCGGCGGGAAACGGCCGCGCCCCTGCCGGAGATTCTTTTTGAGGGGGAGGGGCTTCTTGTCCTTAACAAACCGGCGGGGCTGGCGGTTCACGGCCCGGACAGGGACAACCTGAACCGGAGGGTACAAACCTACCTCAGGGACAGGATTCCCGCGTCCCTGTCGTTCCGGCCGGGGCCGCTTCACCGCCTCGACAAGCCGACAAGCGGTATCGTCGTTTTTTCAACCTGCCTGGAAGGGGCGAAAACCTTCAGCGAACTTCTTGAAAAAGGGAAACTCGTCAAAACATACCTGGCGGTTCTTGAGGGCAGCCTTGAACACGAAGAGCTCTGGAACGACCTGCTGTTCCGCGACAAACAACGCCGCAAAAGCCTGGCCGGCCCCAAAGCCGCTCCCGCCGCGGGAAGCCCGGCCGCGGGAAACCCGGCCGTCCCCGGGAACAGGGCCCGGAATTCCCGCGAAAAGGAAGCCCTTACTGTGGCGCGGCCTCTGTGCCGCTCCAACGCGCCCGGAAGCCTGACCCTTGCCCTGGTACAGCCGAAAACGGGGCGTACCCACCAAATCCGTTCCCAGGCGGCGCTCCATCATTTCCCCCTGTGGGGAGACCGGAAGTACGGCGCGAAGGGGGAGGGCGGCTTTTTCCTCCACGCGCTTTCGCTGGAATTCCCCCCGGAAGCCTCCTTTCCCCGGCGGATAACGGCAGGGCCGCCCGCCGCTTTTACGGCTTTTTTGAAAGAACGGTTCGGCCCGGATATCTTTTTGAGCGGACTGTTCGACCGGATTTTTTGACGTTTCTCCGTATTTGCCCGCGCGTTTGCCGCGAAAGCGTCTGACGCGAACGGCCCGCTTGTACTATAATACGGGTATGTTCCGGGACTTACTTTTCGCGTTTCGGCGGATTAAAACCTATGCCCTCGTCGGCGAAAGCGGAACCGGCAAAAGCTTTCGGGCCAAGCTTGTGGCCCAGAAATACGGCATCGATTTTATCATCGACGACGGGCTTTTGATTCGGGACAACCGCATACTGGCCGGCCATTCGGCGAAGAAAGAAAAAACCTTTATGGCGGCGGTAAAAACCGCGCTGTTCGACGACAAGGCCCAAAGGGACGAAGTGGCCCGGAAGCTCCAGGGAGAAAAGTTCAGGAAGATTCTCGTGCTGGGAACCTCGGAAAAAATGGTCAACAAAATAGCGGCGCGGCTCCAGCTTCCCAATCCGTCGCGGCTTATCCGCATTGAGGACATCGCGAGCCGGGAAGAAATCGAGCGCGCCATACGAACCCGCAAAATCGAGGGGAAACACGTTATACCGGTTCCCTCGATAGAGGTAAAGCGGACCTATCCCCATATCTTTTACGACGCCATCAGGATACTCAAGCACCGGAGTTTCGCCAAAACTCTGGGGCCCGCCCCGAAAGTTCACGAAAAATCCGTCGTGCGGCCCGAATACTCAAAACGGGGAAAGGTTGTCATTTCCGAAGCGGCCCTTTCGCAGATGGTAATTCACTGCGTTGATGAGTATAATGAGAACATCCGGATAAAAAAAATCGCCGTCAAGGACGACGACGCCGGTTACCGCCTGGTAATTACGATTGACGTGCCCTATGGAACCCAGCTTGGCGGTAATATCCACGAGCTTCAGCGCTATGTAATCGATAATATAGAACGATATACGGGTATTTTAATTGAGGAAGTGAACGTTATTATCGATAAAATAATAGAGGAGAATAATTAGGAGGATACGATGAGACGATTTTTGCCGCTGCTTTTTGTGATCTGCCAGGCCGCCGGCGCGCAGTCCTGGATTTCGATGAACCAGGGAAACTACGAGATACGTTCCGCCGCGGACAGGCCGAGCACCGCCGTCCTTGCCTCGGAGCTTGAGCAGCGTTTTGAAACCTACAACAGGCTTTTTCATTTTGAGCCGGCGAAACTCCGGTCGGCGCTGAAGGTCAGGTATTTTACCGACCGGGCCGAGTACCGGGAGTATATCGATTCCAGAATACGGGAAGAGAGTCCCACCGTGGAAGGGGCCGTGTACCTTCATTATTCCGCGCCGGAGCGGCGGGAGCTTGTCGTACTCAAGGGCGAGGAAAGCGCCGCGCTCCCTTACCAGGCTTTTATTCAGTTTTTCAGGGCCTTTGTGCCCAACCCCCCGTCGTGGATGCGGGAAGGGTTTGCCGTCTATTATAATACCCTTAAATTCAACGCGGATACGCGGACGCTGGAATACGGGGAAAACCTCGCGTGGCTTGATACGGTAAAGGAGCGGCTTTCCACCGCTTCTCCCCGGGCCGTTCTGCTGGCGGATTCTTCCGGCGTTCCGGACAATTTTCACGCGTTTTCCTGGTCGCTTGTTTCTTTCTTTTTGACAAATAGGGAAAGCAGCTACTTTAGAACCCTCACCGATTCCTTTATGCTGCTTGAGCCCGGCGCCTCCGCCGAAGACAACGGCAAGATCGTTTACGACCGGCTTTCGCTTTTTACCAGCATAGACGCCTTTGAATCCGACTATAAGACCTATATCAATTCCAGGAAGACCTTCGCCGAACTGGTCGAGGAAGGGCAAAAAGCCTACGAAGCGAAAGATCCCGCGTCCGCCCTGGAATTGTTCCGCGAAGCCGTTCTTCTGAAACCGGACAGTCCCGTTCCTTTTTTCTACCTTGGTCTTATCGCCTATGACGAAAAGGAATACGACGCCGCGGAACGATGGTATGTAACGGCGCTTAATCTGGGTGAAAACCCCGGTCTTGTCCAATACGCCCGGGGGGTCAACGCCGCCGCCGCCGGCAGAACGGAAGACGCCGGGAAATTTCTGCGTGAGGCGGCGGACGCCTCGCCCGAAAAGTACAAGGCGCTCGCGGAAGAGTTGATGGCCCGGCTCCGGTAAACGCCCAGTGTCCGTGTCCGGGACCGGCGGATGTCTTTGTAAACACTATGGGCAGCCCTGATCATCGAGTACCGGCCGTGAAGAAAAAAAGGAGCTCCCCGTTCCAAAAAAGGAGCTCCCCTTTCCAAAATAGAAGCTTCTATTTCCCAAATAGAGTGTTCTATTTCCAAAATAGAGTGTTCTATTTGCCGAATAGAACGTTCTATTTGCCAAATAGAGTGTTCTATTTGCCAAATAGAGTGTTCTATTTCCAAAATAGAGTGTTCTATTTCCAAAATAGAATGTTCTATTTCCCGAATAGAACGTTCTATTTTCAAAATAGAGCCTTCTACAGGTATCAAGAGGAGTAGTAATTGATAAATGTCAGCGACCTGAGCCTTTCATACGGTGAACGGATTCTTTTCAAGGACGTGAATTTAAAATTCACCCCGGGCAACTGCTACGGGATTATCGGCGCGAACGGCGCGGGAAAATCGACGTTTCTCAGAATCCTTTCCGGCGAGACGGAGCACGACAAGGGCGAAGTTTCCGTTTCAAAAGGGGAACGGATGGCGGTGCTCAAACAGGATCACTTCGCGTTCGAGGAACATCCCGCGATGGAAACGGTGATCATGGGCTACCCGGAACTGTACAGGGTGATGAAAGACCGGGAAGAGATTTACGCGAAAACCGATTTCAGCGAAGAAGACGGCATGAAGGCCAGCGAGCTTGAGGCGGACTTTGCCGGCCTTGGCGGCTGGGAGGCGGAAGCCCAGGCGGGCCGGCTTCTTTCCGGCCTTGGCCTTGACGAGGAAGATCACGGCAGGCTTATGGCCGATCTGGACGAGTCGAAGAAAGTGCGCGTACTGCTGGCCCAGGCCCTGTTCGGAACCCCTGACCTGTTGCTGCTGGACGAGCCGACCAACGGCCTCGATCTTGAATCGATAGCGTGGCTTGAGGATTTCCTTATCGACTTTCCCAATACGGTGATCGTCGTATCCCACGACCGGCATTTTCTTAACGCGGTGTGTACCCATATCTGCGACATAGATTTCGGCAGGATTACCCAGTATACGGGGAACTACGATTTCTGGTACCAGATGAGCCAGATGCTCCAGAAGCAGGCGAAAGATCAGCTGAAGAAGCGGGAAGAGCGGGCGAAAGAGCTGCGGGAATTTATCCAGCGCTTCGCGTCCAACGCGGCGAAAAGTCGGCAGGCGACAAGCCGCAAAAAGGTGCTCGAAAAACTCGACCTTGAAAACATTCCGGTAACCAGCCGCAAGTTTCCCTATGTGGGCTTTAAGCCCGCCCGCGAAATCGGCAACAACGTGCTGCGGATCGAAAAGGTTTCCGTCCCGGATTCGGGGCTTGCCGATTTTTCCCTTACGATCAACAAAAACGACAAGATCGCGTTTGTGGGAATGGAACATCAGGCGAAAACCGCCCTGTTCGAACTCGTTACGCGGGAGAACCCCCCGGCGGGAGTGTACTGGGGCCAAACCACAAGTTTTTCGTACTTTCCCAAAGAAAATTCCGCGTTCTTTGGCGAAAACGTTTCGATTGTAGACTGGCTCAGGCGTTATTCGCCGGACGAGGACGAAACCTATGTACGGGGCTTTCTGGGGCGGATGCTGTTTTCCGGCGAAGAGGCCCTCAAGCCGGTCAACGTGCTTTCCGGCGGCGAGCGGGTTCGCTGCATGCTTTCAAGGATGATGCTTTCAAGCGCCAACGTGCTTATTCTCGACGAGCCGACGAATCATCTCGACCTTGAGGCGATTACCGCCCTCAACGAAGGGCTTATCGCGTTCGGGGGAGTCATACTTTTCAATTCCCACGATCACGAATTTATCACCTCCGTCGCCAACCGCGTTGTGGAGATACTGCCGCCCGGCCCTTCCGGCGCGGCGGGGATCATCGACCGGATGATGCCGTTCGACGACTATCTGACCGACGAAGCGGTAAAGGCCCTTCGGGCCGAGGCGTATCATCACGCCGAACGGCTGCGTATATGAAAAAGTTTTTCTACTTCGCCCTGGCCGCGTTCGCGCTTTTTTCCTGCCGGGCCCCGAAACTACAGGAGCCGGAAACGCGGCCGCCGGAACGCCGGATAACCGGTGACCGAACAACAGACGGCCGGACAACAGACGGCCGAACAGCCGGTGACCGAACAACAGATGGCCGGACAACAGACGGCCGGATAGCCGACGGCCGGATAGCCGGCGGCCGGGCGCCGGATTTCCTTTCGGACGATCCCGCCGCGGAGCAAGCTTTTAAAGCCAAAATCGCCCAGATGTTTTTGGTGGGTTTTCGGGGAACCGGCCTTGACAGGGACAATCCGGTTTACGCGGATATAACGGAACGGGGAATCGGCGGGGTTCTGCTGTTCGATTACGACACGGAAACCCGTTCCCGGATCAGAAACATTGTTTCCGAATATCAGCTTACCCGGCTGTGCGCGGAACTGCAAAAGGCCGCCGCGCAAAGCCCCGGCGGGACGAAGCTTTTTATCGCGATAGATCAGGAAGGCGGCGCGGTCAACAGGCTTAAAACCCGGAACGGTTTTCCCGAAACAAAGAGCGCCGCCGAACTGGGGGAGGGCGACGGCAGCGAAACGGCGTATTACGCGGAACAAACCGCGAGAATGCTTTCCGAAATGGGGATCAACCTGAACTTTGCCCCCTGCGTCGATCTTAACCTTAACCCGCGCAATCCGATCATCGGCGGGATTGGCCGGAGCTTTTCTTCCGATCCCGGGGTTGTGGCAAGCCACGCCGCGCTGTGGATAGACGCCCACGACCGTTTTGGGGTGTTTTCCTGCCTTAAGCATTTTCCCGGTCACGGCAGTTCCCAGGGCGACACCCACCGGGGCGCGGTGGACGTTAGTTTAAGCTGGCGGGAGGAAGAACTTTTTCCCTACAGGGATCTTGTCGCCTCAAACGCCGTTAGCTTTGTAATGACCAGCCACGTCTTTAATTCCTCCCTGGACCCGGAATACCCGGCTACGCTTTCGCGGTCCACGCTGGAAGGCATTCTGCGAAACGAGATGGGTTTTACCGGCCTTATCGTTTCGGACGATCTTAATATGGCCGCGGTGGCGGCGAACTACAGTTTTGAAACCGCGCTGGAAAAAGCGGTAAACGCCGGCGTTGATATACTCTGTTTTTCCAACAACGGCGCCGTATTCGATCCTTCGGTTGCCGAACGCGGTATCGCCGTTATCTACGATCTGGTCCGCGCCGGAAAAATCCCCCCGGAACGGATCGAGGAAAGCTGCCGCCGGATCATGGCGGTAAAGGCGGCTCTGTAAACCGCTTTCGGCGGGAGCAAAACGCGGCTTGTTTTCAAATAAAAGCCTCCTTTGTCCCGGCGGCTTCAGCCGGCGGCCAGCAGCTTCGCTATCGCCTTTCCCGCCCTGCCCCGATGGCTGACATTGTTTTTTTCTTCCTCGGAAAGTTCCGCCACGGTACAGCCGAATTCCGGCAGAAAAACAATCGGATCGTAGCCGAAGCCGCCTGAACCCCGGACGGCTTTGATATCCGCGACAAGCTCCCCCTCCAGGGTTTCCTGGACGATGCAAAAACGGTTCGGACTGTAGAGAAGGACCATGGCGCAGACAAAGCGGCAGGAACGGCTTTGCTTGTCCGGCGTTCCGGCGGCAAGCGCCGCGTTCAGCTCTTCCAGCAGCATGGCGTTCCGTTCCGCCGCGCCGGCTTTTTTCCCGCCTTCCGATCCGTAGCGGGCGGAAAAAATTCCGGGTCTGCCGTCCAGGGCGTCCACGCAAAGGCCGGAATCGTCGGCAAGCACGGGCGAATGTTCCGCCCCGGCGGACAGGGCCGCGCGGGAAAAGCCCGGATGGGCGTAGAGGGCTTTCGCCTTGATAAGGGCGTTTTCCGCGAAACAGGATCCGCTTTCGTCCGGCTCGAAGTCCGTTATTCCCGCGCCGGCGGGAATAACGAGGGAATGACCCGCCAGGACGGCGGCCAGTTCTTTCTGTTTGTGGGCGTTTCCCGAAGCGAGCCATACAGTCATGGCATCACTATACTATTTTGCATTATTGGCTGTATACTCGTGGTTGTGAACGTAGCCTTTGGTCATACAAACATGGATCCGGACTGCTTTGGTTCTCTTGTCTTCGTTAAAAAACTTTTTCCCGATTATGTTTTGGTGCGGAGCAGGCTGATTCATCCCGTCGCCTACACGCTGTACGACTTTTTTGAAAGCTATTTCAATTTTATCGAAGCCGTGGATATGGAACGGGAAACGATTGAAAACATTATCGTCGTGGATACCTCAAGCTCCGCGCGGATCCAGGAATATCTGGGACACATCCACGCTTCGAACCCGGACATCACGATTTACGATCATCATCCCGCGGAGCGCTGCGACATATTCGGCGCGCGGCGCGTGGGTTTTTCCCTGGGCGCCAATACTTCGGGACTGGGCAGGATTGCCAGAGAGCGGGGGATACGCCTTGAGAGCGAAGAGGCGACCATCGCCCTTACGGGGATATACGCCGATACCGGCTGCCTTATCTACGAAAACGTAAAGCCGCTTGATATGGAAATAGCGGCATGGCTTCTTGACATGGGAGCGTCGCTTAAACTGGTAAAATCCTTTCTTGAGACGATCAAGGAAGACGAGCAGGTGCGGGTCCTGAACCGGCTTTTGCTCGATGTCAGGCCGGTTACCATACAGGGCAACGAAATCCTCGTCAGTTACCTCGAACTTGACAGGCAGGTGTCCGGCCTCGCGGCGGTCGTCGACAAAATCGCCGGCGTCAAAAATCCCGACGCGTATTTCGCCGTTTTTTTTATTCCCGGAAAAAACACGGCCCTTGTCATAGCCCGAAGCCAAAAATCCCGTATCGACCTTCACGAGCTTCTTGCTCCGTATGGGGGCGGCGGTCACCAGGCGGCGGCGTCGGCGAAACTTACCGTGGAAGACGGGCGGCAATTTTACGACAATTTTCAGGCTTACCTGGAACGCTCACTCGCTCCGGCCCTGTGCGCCGGAGACATCATGAGCCGGAACGTGTTTTCGATAAACGAAGACCGGAGCCTTCTTGAGGCCTCAAAGTACATGGAACAGGTAAACCATACGGGGCTTCCGGTATTGAACGGCGCGGGGGAACTGACGGGTTTTTTAACCCTTAAGGAAATCATGAAAGGCAGAAAAAATTCCCAAATGAATTCTCCGGTACGTTCCTGCATGATTCGAAAGGTAATCAGTATTCCGCCGGAAACCACGATGCGGGAAATAGAACGGCTTTTTTTCAGGCATCATATCGGATATCTTCCCGTTATGCGGAATAACGAACTCGCGGGTATTGTCAGCCGAGGGGATTATATCAGAAGCAAAATCGGCCCGGATTTTGCCGGCGGCGGAATTTCCGGTTCCGCTGAAACCGGGAACGCGGCGGAGGAATAGTGTCCAATACTTTTTTTTCGGATATGGTCGATCCGAAGTACAATATGGCGATCCTGGATTTGACCGGGAACCGGCGCGCCGATCCCGAGTCGGGCGTTTACAGCGCCGAAAAGCTTGTCGTGTTAAGCGATCTGCACATGGGCTGCGGCCCCAGGGACGATCTTGCCCAGAACGGCAGGCTTCTTACGGACATGCTGGAAAGCTATTATCTTTCCCAGGGCTGGCACCTTGTGCTTAACGGCGATATTGAGGAAATGCTCCGCTATTCCCTTGCCGCCATCCGCGCCCGGTGGCCGGGGCTTTTCGCCGTATTCGACAGTTTCGCGTCGAGGGGAAGGCTCTGCAAGACCATCGGAAACCACGACGAAGATCTTGTTTTTGAAAAAAACTATCCCTATAAGCTGTACAACGCGGTACGGATCGAAACTTCCCACATTCCGCTGTACGTGTACCATGGACATCAGTCTTCGAGGGTGTATACCGATTACAACAATCTGATAAGGAACATAATCCGCTATATTTTAAAACCCTTCGGCATACGGAACATTTCCGCAGCCCGCAGCCCCCACCGCCGTTTTTTCGTGGAAAAACAGGCCTACGATTTCGCGATGGCGCATAACTGCATTTCGATTATAGGACATACCCACAGGGCGCTGTTTGAATCTCTGGGCCGTTTTGATTACATCAAGTTCGAGATAGAGCGGCTTTGCAGGGATTACCCCAACGCCGCGGGAGCGGAAAAAAGCAGAATCGCAAGGGAAGTCGCCGCCCTGAAGGAAGACCTCGGCAAGCTGAAAAGATCCGAGCGGCGGGACGTGCTTCGGCAGAGTCTTTACGGCGACGAACTGCCGGTTCCCTGTCTTTTCAATTCGGGAAGCGCCATCAGCAAAAAGGGGATAAACGCCCTGGAACTGGACAACGAAAGCATAGCCCTGGTGTATTGGTTTACCGAAGGCGGCGGGAAAAAATTTATCAGCCGGGGAAATTACGATATCTTCAGGCTGCGGGGAACCAGGCAGCGCCGGGCGGTGTTAAACAGGGACAGGCTTGATTACATAAAAGCCCGGATCGAACTGCTGGGGCCCGTTACGCGAACTGCCGCCGCGCTTTAAGCGGCCGGCTTTTTCACAATCTTTGTTCCCGGGAAACTACGCCGTCATACACCGCCGCGTCAAGCGGATCGTTTCTGTCAAGGCCCGACACTTCGGTCAATATTGACGGCAGCGCGGCGCGGATTGCCTCCGCGCCGGTTTCGTCCGTTTCCCCGGATTCCGCGTTTTTGTCAAGGCCGTACTTTTTCCTGAATTCGGCGTCGGCGGGAAAAAGCGCGCCGTCTTCGCCGGGGCAGGCAAAGTCAAGGGCGGCGCGGTAAACTTCCGCGACGGTGTCGAAGGGGAGCCGGTGTTTTGCGCAGAGGATCATGGCCCCGGTAAGGCGGTCGTCCCGGCTGAGTTTGCGGGGAAGATCCCGGCCTACGCGGTGAAGGGTATCGGCGAGGGCGGTATTTTTAAAGCGCGAAACGAGGTCGTCAATATGGGCGGAAATATCCGCCCTGTCGAATACTCCGGGGTACTCGGCAAGCAGGGCCCCGGCGGACTCGTTCATCGCCAGCCGGACAGCATCCTCGATGCCCGGCAGGGCCAGCGCCCCGGGTATGGCCGCGCCCTGGGGATCGGCGGAAGCCCGGCAGCCGAAATACGCGGCGGCGGCGTGACCGAGGTTATGGATAAAAAGCTTCCTGTCTACCCAGGCTTCGACAGGCTCAACGGGACACAGGGCTTTTATATCCGGTATCGGGCCCTTAAAGCCCCGCCTGTCAACAATAAGGGTTTCGTATTCTTCGGCGAAAAGAAGGAGGGGATCGGAAGCAAGGTCTTCTTTTCGCATGATCGGAACCATCTTGCCGATACTGGTTTCAACAATGCCCACAAGCCCGTCAAGGGAACAGCCGAGCTCTTTTGACAGGACGGTTCTGAAAAGTTCCGGGGCTTCCCTGGCGTTCTCCGCGATGATAATGTCCAGCGGTCTTTCCCCGAAGCGCCGCCGCCGTGTTTCAAGCCCGGCCGCGATAAGGGGCAGCACCTTTACCAGGGCGTTTTTCCCCACGCTGGTTGCGGCGATATCCGCGCCGGCAAGCTCTTCGGCGACGGCGGCGGCGTCTCTGCCGTCGACAGCCCGTACCGGCCCGACGCTTCGCGGTTCGTCTTCCCTGCCTTCGCGTTTTATCGCGATCGTATAACGCTTTTTTTCGTTTATAAGAGAAACGAGTTTTTCGTCCACGTCAACGAAGACTACGTCCCAGCCCGCTTTTGAAAAAACCTGGCCGATAAAAGAACGGCCTATATTGCCCGCGCCGAATTGAACCAGTTTCATCAGAATCGCGCTCCCCTTATAATTGCGTTTCCGTCGAGCCCGTCCCAAAACCAATTGACTGTGCGCCGCGCGCACGGTTTTGGGACAGGCTCTTGCGGTTTTCGAGGCTTTCAGCCTTGCAAAACCGCGAATTTCAGGGCTGCGTCAAAATTGCACTTCCCGTTTGTAGGCTTCAATGAACGGGGCAAGAAGCTCCCGTTTTTCTCCGGGCCATTTTTCGTAAAACACCCCGCCCAGCGTAAAGCAGGCGAAGCCTCCCGCGGCGATTCCGGGTACGCAGATTTCCCGCAGATCGATTCCGGACAACGCGGCGGCCGGCCGGCCCGGCGTTCCGCCTGACAGCAGCGCTTCGGCAAGGCCGGCGACAAGGCCGCCCGCGAAGTTGTCGCCGCAGCCCGTGGTGTCCCCGCGTTTTTCCGGATGGGCGGCAAGCTCCCTGTTTATCGCTTCGGAAACGGGAAGCGCCGTTTCGACCGGGCCAAAGATTCCCGTTCCGGCCGCGAGGCGCAGCGGCTTTGTCCCCTCGGTAATCACCGCCGCGCCGCATCCGTTTTGGACAAAACGCCGGGCCGCTTCGGCGGCGGAAGAACAGCCGGAAGTCCGCAGAGCCTCGTCCCTGTCCGCGACAAGAAGGTCGATAAAGGAATAGGCGCCGTCGTTTTTTCCGAGCTTCCATTTTTTTCCCGGCGCGGCCTGTTCGCTCCGGTAATCGTAGACGAGGTTCACCACCGTAACGGCGCCCGCCTGTTTTGCCCCGGCAAGCAGTTCGTCAAGGCTGTCGTGAATTTTCGGGGTCAGGGCCGTACCGCCGAAGCACACAATATCCGCGTCGAAAAAATCATCCCCCAGGTCTTCCGGCCCGAACTCTCCCGCCGCGCCGACAAGGTTGATAAAAGTCCGCTCGCCGTGGCCGTTGTCATAATCGGGATCGGAAAGCACGTCGGTACGGGGCGTAGGCCCTTTACGGCGCGTAAGCGTATAGCTCGCCGGGCCGAAACCCGCCCGGACAAGGGCTTCTTCCACCAGATCGCCCGTTTCGTCGCCGCCCCGGACGCCGTAAAAACAAACCCGCGCCAGGGCGTCCCGGTTCCCGCCGGCAGCCAGAACCTGGGCGGCGTGAACAATCGACACAACGGCGGGCCCGCCGAGGTTATGCGAAGGCGTTCCGCCGGCGATTTCCCTGAGGGCGTTTTCGTAGGGCGTCTTCGCGAATTTTTCGAAGTTTTCCGCAAACACAAGCTTTCCGGCGGCAAGCCCCCCGTCCCCGTCTTTCAGGGAACGTTTTTCTTTGAAGGCCGGGGCGCTGAAATCGGTCCTGGGATAGAGAAAGTCAATCAGGCAGCAGCCCGTTCCGTGTATGGTTATCATAATCCCCCCTTTGATTCGCGGTAGAGTCCGATACCCCGCTATCCCGCGTCCTCTATCAGATTCTTCATGATGTACTCCCGGCGTTCGGGGGTGTTTTTCCCCATGTAAAACGAAAGCACCTGGGGAACGGCCTTGAGGGTGTTAACCGAAACCGGCACAAGGCGCATGTCTTCGCCGATAAACTGGCCGAATTCTTTCGGGTTGATTTCGCCCAGGCCCTTGAAGCGGGTTACTTCGCTGGCCGATCCCAGTTCGTAAACCGCGGCGTCCCGTTCGGCTTCATTGTAGCAGTACCGGGTTTCTTTTTTTGTCCGTACCCGGAACAGCGGCGTTTCAAGGATAAAGACCCTGCCGCCCGTTACCAGTTCTTCAAAGTACGAAAGAAAAAACGTAAGCAGAAGGTTCCTGATATGAAAGCCGTCAAAGTCCGCGTCGGTGGCGACGACGATCCGGGCGTAGCGGAGTCCTTCCACGTCGTTTTCTATGCCCAGGGCCATCATCATGTTGTAAAGTTCCTCGTTCTTGTAAATCGCCGCGCGGTTTTTGCCGTACATGTTTTCGACCTTTCCGCGCAGGGCGAAAATTGCCTGGGTCATAACGTCGCGGCTGCTCACCATGGAACCTGCCGCCGAATCGCCTTCGGTAATGAAGATCGTGGATTCCCCGCCTTCGCTGCCGTCTTCAAGGTGGTACTTGCAGTCTTTAAGCTTTGGTATTTTAAGGGAGATTTTTTTCGCCGCTTCCCTGGCTTCTTTTTTTACCGCGTTAAGTTCGGTACGGAGTTTTTCGTTGGAAACGATCTTCTGTTCAAGCTTTTTGGCCGCCTGGGGATTTTTGTGCAGCCAGTCTTCGGTTCCTTCGCGCACGGCCTGAACAAGCCACGCCCTGATGTCGCTGTTGCCGAGCTTGTTTTTGGTCTGGCTTTCGAACACCGGGCTTTTTATTTTTACCGCCACCGCCGCCGTGGTTCCTTCCCGGATATCCTCGCTGCGGTAGTCTTTTTTGAAATACGCCTGTATGCCTTTAAGAAACCCTTCCTTGAAAGCCGAAAGGTGCGTACCGCCGTCGCTGGTAAACTGGCCGTTCACAAACGAAAAGTATTCCTCGCCGTAGTTGTTGGTATGGGTAAACGAGAATTCCAGATGTTCCATTTTGCAATAGCCGATAGGATAAAGCACGTCGTCCCCGGTTTCTTCCGTCAGCAGATCGTAAAGCCCCCGCTCGGACAGGTATGGGCGGCCGTTAAGGGTAAGGGTCAGGCCCGTGTTAAGATAGGCGTAGTTCATGAGCCGTTTTTCGATAAACTCAAGGTTGAAACCGTAATTCGGAAAGATATCCCCGTCCGGGGTAAATTCGACAAACGTGCCGTCTTTCCGCGCCGGGGCGGGCGTGGAAGGGGGAAGCTTTCCCCTGCGCTGGTCTTTGAGAACCCCGCGCTCGAAAAGCGCCTCGGCAAATTCCCCGCTCCGGATCGCCACTACGCGAAACCGGGAGGAAAGGGCGTTTACCGCCTTGGTCCCAACGCCGTTAAGCCCCACGGAAAACTGGAACACGTCGTCGTTGTACTTGGCCCCGGTGTTGATAATCGACACGCAGTCGACAAGTTTTCCCAGCGGTATGCCCCGGCCAAAGTCCCGCACCTTGACCGTTCCGTCTTTTACCTGAATGTCGATCTGTTTTCCGTTCCCCATAATGTACTCGTCGATGCCGTTGTCGATTATTTCCTTGAGCAGCACGTAAATACCGTCGTCGGGATTGGAACCGTCGCCCAGACGGCCTATGTACATGCCGGTTCGCAGGCGTATGTGTTCAAGCGACGACAGCGTCGTTATCTTGGACTCGTCGTAGCCGCCCTTTGCCGGCTTTCCGGCGGGCGCGGCTTTCGGCGGCGCTGCTTTCGCCGGCGCGGCTTTCGCGGCCGCTGCTTTTGCCGGCGCTGCTTTTGCCGGCGCTTTCGCCGTCCTTGGCGCCGGCTTCGCGGCGCTTTCGCGCAGGGCAGCGGCCTTCGCGGCAAGGCCTTTGGGCTTTTCCGCGGTTTTCGGTCTGCCCCGTTTTTTCCCCGTATCGACTGATTTCATCCGTGTAACTCCTTTAGAGGTTTCTAGCGAGCCGAATCGCTTTTCGCCCGCAGGTTTTCTATTCTGGTTTTTGTTTCGGAGATTTTCCGGTCCAGCTCAACCATGGTCCGTTCTTCCGAGGCAATCCGGCTTTTTTCCCGTTCCTTTGCTTTTTCCAGCCTTGAAAGTTCGGCCGCTTCCCTGTTCATCGAAATAACCGCTTCCGTTCGTTCGATTTCGCCGGTTTTTTCGTCGGCGTTTTTCCGCAGCCGCCCGGCTTCTTCCAGCGCGGCCCTGTCCTGTTCGGTCAATATGCCGGATACGGCGGGGTGGTCCAGAACGGCGTTTTCGCCCATATTCCGGTACAGTTCCCCAAGCTCCCCTCGGCTTTTTTCCGCCTGCCCCTCAAGAACCCGTATCTGCCGGGAAGCCTTGCCGCCAGGCGACGCCTCGATGTTCCGCTTTTCTTCCTCAAGCGTCCCGACGGCCCCTTCCAGTTCCTCGACGGCGCGGCTCAGGGCAAGGGCGTCCCTGAACAGGATGCCGAGAACGGGAAGCTCAAGCGTCCCGCTTTCCCCGCGTTTTTCGTCAAGGTATTTCGCGCCGGCTTCGCGGTAAACAGCGTTCAGCGCCGTTTCGCATTTTTTCAGGGAAAACCGGAAGATTGTCTTTTTTATGCCGCCGCTTATCAGGCTGAAGACCCCGGATCGAAGCGTGTCTTCGGTATCCCGAATCTGCTTTTCGACGGATTCTTTTCTGGAACGGCAAAGGCCAAACTGTTTTTTACAGGACTCAAGCGATTCGCCCGTTTCGTAGTCCCCGTTAAGCAGCTCTTTCCCAAGGGCGCCAAGGAGAATCTCCAGTTCTTCTTTCCGGTCGAATTTTTCCTCGTTTTTTACGCTTATTTCCTCGTCAAGCAGCCTGATCTTTGCCATGGCGTCTTTGATTGTGCCGATTGTCCGCTCGGAATCGGCAATTTCCCGCTTGTGACGGCGGTATTCGCTTTCTTCGCCGGGAAACGCCCCGTCGTCAAGCCGCTCAAAAATCGATTTTCCAAGGTTTTCCAGAACCTTGTCCCGGGACTGGAGCAGTTCCCGCTTTTCGCCGTCCAGCTCCCGGATCCGGCTTTTCAGGGTGGAATTCTGTTTTTCGGTCATATATCTATAGTATAGAAGGTTACGCGGATTTTGAGAATGCCGTCCCGTTTAGCCCGGGATAATCAGCGAAGCCACCGGGCCCCAGTTTCCTGTTTCGCCCTTTCCGTTTTCGTAGCGGGCGCAGACGAACAGCGTCTTGCCCCCGTCCTCCGCGTCAAAGACGAGCCGCGTTTTCCGCCAGCGGGTAAAGCGGTAGTGCGTAAGGCCGTCCCCGTCTTTGGGGACTTCCATCAGGTAGTGTTTTTTCGACGCCGCCTCTTCCAGCGTTGCCCCGCCGGGGGGCATGATCCCCCCGTAGACCGCGTAGCCGTGGCCGCTTCGGGAATCCAGTTCCTCCGTTCCCGGCATCGGGCCCAGGTGCGCCATGATGGTGCGGGGATCGCCGGGGTAGCTGAGCGAAACCAGCGGCGTCCCGTCGGGCGGGGGAATCGGCGACGAGCGGGAGCGCTTGCGCCGGAAGCCCAGCGCCGCCCAGTCGCCCCCGGTCAGCGGGGGTATCCTGAAATACCGGCCGCGGAAGAAGCGCATCTTCGATTCCAGGGTTTGGAAGGCCTCCCGTACCCGGAAGGTAATGACGCGGGTCCGTTCATCGGGGTCGGACGCCTTTTGCAGCAGGGTCCGGGCCGAGGCGCAGAGGTTCTTGAGGCTGGTATATTCGTCCGGGGGCACGCCCCAGGCGGTCCGCCGCTCGCTTGTCATATAGTCAATCCAGTTTTCACACATCGCCAGAATCTCCGCCCGCGGCCCGGGCATCCAATCGGTGGTCTTTGCCATAACACGCTCCTTTGTTTTCGGGGCCGAAACGGCCGCCGTGCGCTCCCTCCGGCCCGGAGGGGTTCCTCCGCGTTGTGTTCGTTCCAACGCCCGGTTCAGTCGTTCCAACGCCCAATTCAGGCGTTGCAACGCCCGGTTCAGTCGTTTCAACGCTTATTCCAGACGTTCAAACGCCCAGCTTAGGCGTTCCAACGTCCAGTTCAGGCGTTGCAACGCCCAGCTCAGGCGTTGTAACGCTCGGATCAGTCGTTGCAACGCCCAGTTCAGTCGTTGCAACGTCTAGCTTAGGCGTTCAAACGTCTAGTTCAGGCGTTGCAACGTCTAGCTTAGGCGTTTCAACGCCCGGTTCAGGCGTTGCAATGCCTATTCCAGGCGTTCAAACGCCAGGGCTATTTTAACCGCTTTTTCTCCTGTTTGTACAGCCCGCGCCGTTCGCGGGCTTCTTTTTTTGGCGCCGGGGAGTCAAAAAAGCCAAAAAAATGGATTTAAGACTTGCGAAACATCCTGCGTTCAAGGAAGCTGTTCCAGAAACTGACGTTTTGGGAAAGGCGCCTATAGCCAATTCATTAGACTTAATTGTTCAATATTTTCATAATGTTTCGTATTATTTGAGATTAGAATTCCATTGTTTTTAATTACAATTGCGGCAATAAATATATCAGCATCCCCTGTTGTTTTGCCTTTTTTTCGTAATTGTGCATATACATCAGATGCTATATTTATAGTATCATCATCTATACCGAACACAACTATATCTTCCAGAAATTCTATGAATTGTTTCTCCTTCCTTTTATTATTTTTCCATCTAAATCCCTTTAGTATCTCATAAACATTTATTACCGTTGTACATATTTCCTCATCATCGTCAACTGCCTCCATTATTTTTTCTTTTACCTTATTGTTTGCGTTGAAATAATAAGAAATGATATTGGTATCCAGAAATATCATATTTCATCCCTGCCTGTGGAAAAATGTATCCGTTCTTCAACTATTTCATTTATTGTTTTTACGTCCTCCTCATCCCAGGATCCAAAGTACCTCAACATCCGTTTTCGTTTCGTGCTTTTTGTTATAATTGGATTGGTAAATGTTATTACCACTTCATATTTCCCTTTCACGGGAATAGGTTCCTCGGGGTTAAAAGAATTACCGTCGTAAATTGCCTTTATCGCGTACATAGTATTTCCCCCATGTATTACATGATACCGTATAGCGATATTCTTTCAAGGGGGGTCGTAGTGTATATTTTTTTGGTGATAGAGGCTTTCCCAAAACTTCAGTTTTTGGGAAAGCAACCTTGAAATTCGCGGTTTTACAAGGCTGAAGGCCTGAAAAACCGCAAGAGCCTGCCCCAAAACCGTGCGCGCAGCGCACAGTCAATTAGTTTTGGGGCAGGCTCCATCATCGTCAAAATCATTTCCCTGATACCCGGCGAACATGAACATGCCTTTCCCCTGTTCAGACGCTTTGCGGTACACATCCCTTAACAGG
>JAIRSC010000185.1 GCA_031255645.1 Treponema sp.
GTCAGGCGGCTATATCCGATGGCATATCGTTCCGCAAAGAAATTAAGCCTCACCGACTTCTGCTTACAGAGAATTGTTTTACCGCTTCCGGAAAGAGTGGGGACTTCTCTTCCGGCTTCCGGCTTTTCGGTTATTATCCTTTCGAGGGCACACACGGACCCGGCCAATGCCGGATAATCGGCAAGGATTTTGTCTCGTTGTTTACAGGCAAAACTCTGATAGGTTAATTTCACCGGACTTCTCCGCATCCGCAATAGCTGCCTGTATCATTTCTTTCTCCGCCTCTGTCGTGGGCGGCATATCCTCCGGGGGAACCATGATAAAATTCCTGACAAAAAAATCCTTAATGACCGGCGGCGATATAACCGTCCCCGCAACGGTTTCTTTCCAGGGGATTTCATCATGTGTCATTTTCCTGAGCTTCCAGGCCGCATACTGGCCGTACTCCCAATAGACATCCGAAATGAGCCGTTGTTCTTCCCTGGTCAGGCGAGATTCAGAATCCGGGCCGATTACCGAAACCGGAGCGGACCCGCAGTATTTAAGCTCATGGTAAAGCCGGGGGCATACTGGACCGTGCTTCCAGGCTTCTATTGGCTCTGGAAAAAGAGGCGTGTCAAAAAGAGCGAGGCTAAACCCCTGGCAATAGTAAATGAGTTTTTGCAGCTTCATGTGGGAAATAAGTTCATATTCCTCATCTTCGGGGTCCTCTTTGCTGACTTTTAGGATGTAGTTAGCTACATCAACTACGCTTGCCATAGTACCCTCCTCCTTAAATCATATGCCCATTTCATATGGATCGCTAGTGTTTTCTTCACCCTTCCCGCGCCCTGTCCAGTTTTTCCTTTATCACCCTGGCGGATCGGTACAGGGTTTCGTCATCCGGGTGCAGATAATGCCGGCGCAATACCGCGACGCCGTTCCCCATAAGCGCCGCTATTTCTTCTTCCGACAGGGTCTCAAGGCTGTAGGTTCCGAAGCTGTGCCGCAGCCAGTAGGGCGTCCAGGTCTTGTTCTCAATCCCGGCCGAAACCAGTCCGCGGCGGAACGCCTTGTTAATGCCCTCATTGCTAACCGGCGCCGCGCCGTTTGCCGTAAAAACATAATCGCCGTCTTCATACCACCGGGATTCCGCCCGCCAGATATCAAGTTCCTGTACGGTCCGGGCGGTCAGGAATCCCGCTTTCACAACCCCGGTTTTCGTCTCCTTAACTTTTTCGGACGTCCCGGATTCAATCCCTTTACGGATGGGGATAAACCGTTTCTTGATATCGATGTCTCTCCAGGTCAGCGCCCGGACTTCTCCCGGCCGGCTTCCGGTATCGTTAAACACCAGCATCATGGCGGCCCACATGGACGATCCCCATACCCTCACCAGCTCCCCATGGGTAGCGGGGTATATCTTATCCAGCGATTCCCGGTCTATGGTTCCCCGGGGCCGTACCGGGGTTTTATCGTAGGGGACAATACCATCCAGCGGATTTCTCTCGATTATTTCCAGATCAATGAGTTCTTCAAATACGGACCGTAACGAATAAATGATCTTGTTTTTCGTCGCCCCGGAAAGCCTCCGTTCTTTTGGATTCTTCAGGGTCAACAACCATGAATCTATATCGCGGCGCCGAATATCCGCCGGAGCGGCATCTCCGAAAGCGGGAATAAAATAATTATCGAGGTGCGCCTGACGGTTCCGAAGATACTGGTCGATAAAGTGCCGTCCCTTCTCCCTCATTCTGACAACCCAGGTGCTTTCAGGTTCGTAAAACCCCCGGCAGTAAAACGCCATGTCGTGGGTCTTGCGGTTAATAAGCCGCTCCCGGTTCCGCCTGGCCCACCTCAGAGCTTTTTCCCGGTCCCGTTCCGGCGAGGCTATCCAGTGGCCGGGATACTCCTCAAAGTGGACTTCGATATAACCGTCATAAGAGCGCGCCCGCGCCCGTACGCCGTCTTTTGCCCGTGGCCGTCCCATATGATAATTGTATAATCTATATACACGTTTTGGAAATAGTTTTGAAAAGAATATTTTCACATGCTCCGTAATTCCTTGTGGTATAAGGAATTACGAAAAGGCCTTTTAGACCTGTGGGTTATCCGACAGAAGTTCGATTCCCTTGCGGGTATAGTCCGCCAGGGAAAGATCGCCGTCGCCGCGGTCAAGTTCGTAGGGCATGGAACCGGAATCCTGCAGAACCGCGTTTATCGCGAGCACCTTGCCGCCGCCGGGTTTTAACGCGCCGAACGCGGCTTTGGAATTGACGAAGGTGTATCCCCTGGAACGGGCCATTTCGATTACGTCATATTGATCTTTGTTTTTGCCTGTAGGCTGCAAGAGGCCGCCGCCGGCAAAATATTCAAAGCCGCTCTCTACCATCTGAACCGCGATGTCGTAATAGTTGCTTCGCGAGGGAACTTTGGCGAAAAAACCCGCCGGGGTTGCGTGATCCAGCGTAACCGAAGATACGATGCCGACCTTCATTCCCGCCTCGTGACAATATTCGGCGATAGTCTTGAACGTTTTTGTCTTTCCCGGATCCATGTTAAGAACGCCGCTCAGGGTTTTGTTTCCCGTGGCAATTGCCGTTACCGCGGAGGCGGAATCGGTGATGAAGGTTCCCGCATCGTAGGTCGTGGTAAGCCCCGACACCGGAAACGTCGTAAACCCCAGTTTGGTAATGCCGATGTCCCTGGAGGACCGGGCCGTGGCGTAGACCTCCGTGGAACTGATTTGCGGCATGGCCATACCGTCGCCGATAAAAAGAAACACGTACTTTGCCTTTCCCGCACGGGCCGTAGCGGTGTTCCGCTCCACCGTATCGGTCGAACCTTTCGCGAATACCGGCAGGGAAAGCAGAAACAGCAGAAAGCACAGCCCAAAACGTTTAATGCCTTTTGGATTTTTCATTACAAACACTCCTTCCTGGATAAGATACCGGAAATATAGCCGGAAATTGTTAGAGGAGTGTGAGAGCCGCGTGAAATTCAGGTATATACCATAGATTTGGGTTTGTCAGCTAAGGAATTGGCTAATTCCTTAGCTGAGGCTGTTCCAAAACTTCAGTTTTTGGAACTGGCTGACCTGACAAACAATTACAATCGGAATTCCCTGACATTTTCAAAATGTCAGGGAACAAATACCCGGCCTTACGCGAAGCGCGCCGGACATTCGGCTTGAAATCCGCCTATGCCCCCGGATCGGGCACGGTTACGCAGCCGTCGGGAAGGACAAGAATTTTCGGGCAGGGGTTCCCCTTTGCCTTCGCTTCGGCAATGGCCTCGTCCAGGGCCTGCTGGGGCGCGGCGGCCTTTTTTATAAACATTGAGGAAAGCCTTTCTTCGCTGAGTTCCGACACGGCCCGTACCGCGGCCCTGCCGGAAACCTCCGCCATTTTCGCGGCCTTGTGGTAACCCAGTTTGTAACCCGCCCTGATCCGCTCAATGGCGTCGGCGGGAGACGAGGATTCGGCGAGCAGCCTCGCGTAGGCTTCGTCCCCGATTCCGTCCCGGCAGCTTGATACGAGGATAAGGGTTCCCCCGTCTTTAAGGGCGACGGCGCCGTTGTCGATGGCCTTCTGGGACTGGTACAGATCGATGTCCATCGGGAACTTTGCCACGGAAACTACGATGTCGGCCCTTGAGGGAACGGCGACGCAGAAAATTTTCCGGGCGATTTCCACGGCCTCGTAAAACGACGCCATAAGATCACCGGCGGCCGCCGCGGCGACTCCCTGTTCCCTGTCGAGTACGGTCATCACCGAGAACACCGGCGCTTTGATCAGCGGAAGGGCGTCCATCATATCCTCGTGCACGGGGTTTCCCTCAAGGGCAAGGGAATGGGCTTTGGGGGAAAGGGCCTGCCTGTGGTTGGCTTCGATGGTTTTATACGCGGCTATGCCGGGAAGGAACGCCTTGCGTCCGCCGGTAAAACCCGCGAAGTAATGGGGTTCCACGCTGCCCGTGGCGATAATCCTGTCCGCCTCGAAAAGCCGCTTGTTAAGCAGCATCGGGGTGCCGTTCCGCGTAGTCCCGATATCCGTCATGTCCTCGTCTTTACGGGCGTCGTGGTGAAAACAGCGGGGGCGGAGCTTGTCAAAAAACCGTCCCAGTATCTGGCGGTATTCCTGTTCGGTCGGGGCGCGGTGCGCGCCGGTCGCCATGAGCAGGCTAAGGTTTTCGGCGCCGGTTTCCTCGCAGACGGGAAGCAGCGCGGCGAGAATCGCCTCCGTGGGCGTGGGGCGCGTGGCGTCGTTAATGATGACAAGAATCCGCCGCCCCCCGCGCAAAAATTCCGCCAGGTCCGCCCCGGACACCGCCCCGCCGGGTTTCGGCGCGCCCGTCAAAGGCCCGCGGGGTTTTGCCAGCGCCGCCGCGATCAGCGCTTCCGGGGAGCCGGCCGCCCTGTATTCGTTCGGTTCGGCCACGGCCAAAAGGTTTTCGTCGGGAAATTCCAGCGGAAATGTTTTATCCAGATATGGCAACAGTAATTTCATGTTATATTTATAGCACACAATGCCCGTCCTGTAAAATCCGGGATACCCCGCCCGCGGCTTCGGCTTTTGGAACCGGCGTGGTTGACAAAACGGCCCGAAAACCTCCAATATGGTGTAGTTGTAACAACGGATGAAAGCGCTGTATAAACGTTTACTTTTCGCGTCTCTGTTGATATGCCTGTTGGGGATACGGGGTTTTGCCCTTGATATTGTGGAGTGGCAAGCCCCGGTGCTTACAGGGCCTATGTTCTCCTCCAGTATCCAGAATTTTTTCAGCGATGATTTTGGTGATATTCTCAAGAATGAAGTCATTCCCGCGATTCTGGAAAGCGATCCGAACCCCCGAAAGTTAATACAGGGTTTTGCCGACGCCTCGGTCTTTGCCAGTACGGGGGCTTCCCAGCGGGCCTACGAAGGCTACAAGTACCTTGCCTTTACAATAGGACCGATGATTGGCCTTAAGCTTCCGGGCGCCAGAATCAACGCTGATGAATTTTCAAATTTTGGCGATACGCTGAAAACGGACGGCGATATAGCGGCGGGGCTCAATGTTCAGGCCATCACGGGGCAGCTAAGTATTAACACCTCGGCGTTTCTGCTCGAAAACCTGTATCTGGGTCTCCGCTTCGGTTACTTTAATTTCGAGGCCGTCGAAAATCTTACATATAACACCCTTCAGTTGGGGATAGTGGGTAATTACCGGATAGTCCGGGGAGTTGATTTTGGCGCCGCCGGCATATCCTGGAGGGGGGTCGGTCTTGGATCCGGCGTTATTTTTCAAAAAACGAATCTGACGTACAGGTATACGGCGGGTACCCGTGCCACAAATTTTTCTGTTTCTATTCCTTCTACTTCTATTTCTCTTTCCGGCAATTTGCAGCTCATAGACCCCGAACTGGCTTTCGACATGAACGTTACTACGTTTGTCGTACCCCTGGAAGTCAACACCGCGTTCCAGCTTTTGTTTTTTAACATTAGTCTTGGCCTGGGGCTGGATTTTGCCTTCGGCGGAAACGACATGCACATAAACATGGACGGCGCCGTAGCGATCAACGCGGCCGATGCAAGCATGAATACTGTTTCTACACAGACTCAGGGACGCCTTGCCGTGGACGCCGGCGGGAGCTTCGGTCCCGCGGCGGCGAACCCCAAGCTTATGATGGGGCTTGGCTTTAAATTCGGCCGGGTGGTTTTTGATATCCCGGTTACCTATTTTTTCCTGACCGGACGCCACGGCCTTGCCCTGGGTATTACGCTGGGGATTGTCTGGTAAAAAAAGACCGCCTTTCGGCGGCCTTTTGTCCGTAGTTTTTTGTCCGGCTAAATTTTTACTTTACCGCCTCGACCGCCGCTTTAAGGGCCGCTTCGAGCAGTTCCGCGGGCGGGTCCTTGATATGGCCGGCCTTCTTCATGTCCTCCACAAGGGCGCGGGCGGCGGCAATATCCGCTTTGGCGCGGTTGTACACCTCGTCCCAGGAAAGGTTGATTCGGGCGACCCCTTCCTTTATCGCCTGCTGGGCCACGTCGGCGGCTTCCACGGCGAATACCTCGGTTTCCTCCATTGTGGCGATGATGTTGTCGGTATCGATGCCCCGTTTCTCGGAAAAGTCGGCGATGGAGTGGGCGCAGCGTATCGCCATGCCGTCCGTAATCTTCCGTGCCCGTACAAGGAGCGCCCCCTTCAATATGCCGGGGAAGCAGACCGAATTGTTCACCTGGTTGGGAAAATCCCCCCGGCCCGTGGCGACAATATAGGCGCCTTCTTCTTTGGCGGCGTAGGGCCAGATTTCCGGCACCGGGTTGGCGCAGACAAAAACGATTGCGTTGGGCGCCATGGAGCGTATCCATTCGCGCTTTACCGTGTCCGGGCCGGGGGTGGAAAGGGCGATAAGCACATCGGCCCCCTTAATCGCTTCTTCCATCGAGGGAGCGCGGCCGGGGTTGGTTTTTTCGCAGAGCTCCCATTTTCGGTAATTCCGCTTGTCTCCCTTAATGTCTTCCCTGCCCAGATGAAGGCTGCCCTTGGTATCGAACACTATCATCTTTGAAGGATCGCCGCCGTCGGTCAGGATAAGCCGGGCTATCGTCGTGTTGGAAGCCCCCGCGCCGAGAAGCACGATCTTCGCCTCGCTGAGCTTTTTCTTTGCGAGCTTGAGGGCGTTAAGCAGCCCCGCCAGCGTAACGCAGGCCGTCCCCTGGGCGTCGTCGTGCCAGACCGGAATGTCGCAGGCTTCCCGCAGATCGTCGAGCACCCTGAAACAGTTGGGCTGGCTTATGTCTTCGAGGTTTACCGCCCCGAAACTGTGCTGGAGCATCTTTACAAAACCGATGATTTTTTCCGGGTCGTTTTTGCCGTCGGCCCCTCTGGAATCCACGCAGAGGGCCACCGCGTCCACCCCGCCCAGGTATTTCATGATCATGGCTTTTCCTTCCATGACCCCAAGACCGCCGGGGGGCGTACAATCGCCGTCGCCGAGAACCCTGGTGGAATCGGACACTACCGCCACAAGGTTGCCCCGGTTGGAAAGGGCGAAGGACGCGTCGTTGTCGTCCCTGATTGTCGTGGAGACTTTCGACACTCCGGGGGTGTACCAGACGTTGAACCAGTTAAGGCCGTAGACGCCGCACTTCGGTACGGTCTGCATTTTTCCGCCGTAGAAGCGGTGGGCTTCGGCGGAAAGGTTTTTTAAAAACAGCGTTTTGGCTTGAGCCTTCTGATCTTCGGTAAAGTCGGAAGGGAACAGCTTGTCCAGATCTTTTAAAGCGGGATCAATTTTCATCGTTAGTCCTCTGCGCCGTAAAGCGCTTTTTCCTGGTGTTTTGGTAAGATGGTCATACCAAATTCATCTTACCATGTTTTCCTGTCTTTGTAAAGATTTTTTTGGAAAACGCGGAGTTTTTCCCGGCGCGCTACTTTTTCCAGCGGCCCAAACCCAGGTACTTGTTGGTTTCCGCGGTAGCGCTCTTTGAATCGCCCTGCATCTTCATGGCCGCCCGGACGCCGTCCATGGTTTCGGGGATCGTTACCGATTCCTGGGGGATATTGATCGCGTACATGATATTGTCCCCGCTTTCGACAATGCTGTCTTCCCAAAGGCCGATTTCGTACATATCGCCGCGGGCATTCCCCAAATCGCGGGCATAGCGGAAGAACGAGGCGTTTCCAAGGAAACCGTCCTCGATACGGACAACGCGGATCCTGTCGTGGGTCCTGAAAGCCTCAAGAGCCATGTCTCGCGTGATCTTTTTTCCGCCCTTGCCGTGGGCCAGAACGGTGATGATATGGCCGTGGGTTACCGGGGTGTGTACCAGGATACCCGTGGCTTCCACATGGGGCATGATCGTCATAAGGTCTACAGCCTGGTGGCTCGGCGCTTTGTCCATCTGGAGGGCGTTGGTAAGCCCGCGGTGATAGTCGCCGGGATCGGCCACCCGCCTGATGATCGTGATCGCCACCCGGT
>JAIRSC010000052.1 GCA_031255645.1 Treponema sp.
GCGGCAAACCTTTCGGTCGCCGAAGCCAGGGAAGAGATGCTTCGGGCGGCGCGGGCGCTTGACATCGCCGAACGGCGTCTGGAAGAACTAAACGCGGCTTACGCCCTTCAAATGGCCGCTTACCGGCTTAATTCGCCTGATTTTATCCTGGAGGAGCTGGGTTCCCATTACGCTTCACTTATCGGGCAGCGGGAAAAACGGGAGCAGAACGACGCGTACTATACCGGTTATTTGAAAGCGCTACGGAATTATTCGGAAGCTTCCGGTCTGGCGGAATCCTGGGAAAAACTTGGAAGCGTCGCCGGCCTGGAAACCGGCGAGCCGCGGACGATAAAGCTTGCCCTGCTTGGGGCCGAATCCGCCGCCGGCTGGTATTTTACATTCAGCGGAAAGGAATCTTCGGCGGAAGAACGGCGGGCTCTTGAAAAAGAAGGCCTTTTCAGGCGTCTTGAACGGGAAGCGGCGTCCGAAAGCGAAGCCGGAAGAGCCGCCCTGCTGCTCGAGGCCTACCTGGAACTGGCCCCGCATTCCCAGGCGGCGCGAAAAGAAGCCGTCCTTTCCGCCCTGAACGGGATGAAGCGGATTTTCGCCGAATACGGAATTGAGGCTTTGCCCGGGACGCTGCCTCCGACAGGTCTTGCAGGCAAAACTCTGTTTGGATACGCGGAGCGGCGGGGGATCGGTTACGGAGAAGCCGCCGCGGAATTTTTCGTCAGGATCGACAGGCAAACAATGTTTGTCCCCGATAGGATAGAACAGGAAACGGCTTCCTGGAAAAACGCCGTACTCGATTATCTGGCCGCGAAAACCGTTTACGAGGGAAAAACTCCGGCGGAAACATTGTCCTCCGTTTCCGAAATGTACCGGGAACGGGAAGAAAAACTTCAGGCGATTTACCTTTACGATCTGTATCTTTCATTCGGAGAAATTCCCGGTTTTGAAAAACCCGAAGACGATTATGAAACACTGGCCGCCGAAGCCGCGCATTACCGCTATCTTCGTGAATATCTTGCGGCCTATGAGGACAAGATCGGCGCAATAGACGCGGCGGAACCCGGCGCCAAACACTGGCGGACCTACATTTCCAGTCCGTTTTTCGATCTTTACAACCTCAATAAAGACGAATTCGTACAAATGAACGCCGCTTCCGCGGGAAACCCGGAAGACGAAACGGGCGGGATAAAAGGCGCCTTTTCCTGGAAAGAAGGACTTTTGGCCGACGCCTGGGAAAACGCGGAAAACGAACGAAAAAAACTCGAAACGGCCCTTGGTCTGTTCCTGGACGAACCATTCGGTCCTTCCGCAAGCCTGTTCATGAAAACGGCAAGACAGTATTCGGACGATTCGGCGCTTGTCTGGGAAAATCTTTTTGACGAAACGGCTCCGGCGCTAAGTTATGAATTTTATCTGGACGAGCAAAAAAAATTAAAGGCCCTTTCGGATACCGGGGAATTTCTCAAGGCGGAAATTGCCCGTCTCGGTCTTGAGTTCAGCAGAATGCCCGCCGGCGGGCTTGAAGCGCGGGAAGAGCTAAAAAAAATATCCGAAGAACTGGAACGGCTGCAGTTAAATTACCGGTCGGCGTTTGCCCAATACACCGGGGCCGCCGACACGTTTGCCCGCGCCGGTTCTTGTTATGAAGACATCTACACACAGACAAAGAACCTTTTTACGGCAATGGAAAACGCCCGGCTTGAGTATGAAAAACACGACGCTGTCCGGCGCTGGGCGGCGACCGCTTATTTGTACGGGGGCGGCGGGCCCATTGAAACCGAATACTATATGGAGCCGCGGGAAGAACTGGCCTATGCCGGGGCAAGAGTGGAGCGGGCGCGTACGGCGCTGCGGGTCCTTGAAGATTTATACGGAAACGGCGGGGAAAAAAGACCTTATGAAAACGGGGAATACAACAAGCTTTACGAAGAATACAAGGTCAGTTTTACCCGTATGTTTCTCGCGATGAAAGCCATGACCGAACTCGAAAACGCCGTCGCGTTTGAGAAAAGCAACAATGTGTCTTTGTACAGTTCTTTTTCCGGACAGGTGTCTCCGTATATTAATCAGGCGCTTGTTGCATTTATTACGGGTTCCGAACACGCCGCCGGAAATCCGTGGTTTGATTACCTTACGGTAACAAACGACGGAATGTTGTCGTTTTCCCGCAATCCTGGTACGTATAAACTGTTGTCGAACGCCTCTCTGGGCGATATGGCGTCGTATTTTACAAAAGGCGCCGGGGCCGGCGATTCCCTGGCTTCGGATTTTGAATCGGCCCTGGCCGAATGGAGCCTTCGCATGGAATCCTACCGCCTGGATAATATGGAAAATTTTGTCCGCTGGGGCCTTGCGTTCGATTATTTTGTAAGGCAGCTAATCAAAAACAACCCCGATATTGAAGGAATAGACGGCGCTTACACGCAGATCAACCTTGGTGAAAACGGATCGCTGGAATTGGACGGCGAAAGCCTAAATTCGGTATTATACCGCTTTAGGGCGCAGCGGCTTCCCGACGCCCAGCGTACAAGTTATAACAGCTTGAGCGATTCGGAGAAGGCCGACCTGGAATTCTTCGCGGCTCTTGTCCTGTCCGGAGGAGGAGGCGCCGGATCCGAAGGGCTGACAATGTCGTCCGAATTACGTGAAATGCAATGGATATACAGTGAGGCGGATTATTACCGAATCACGAAAAAAATCCTTTTTTTTACGCTGGTGTTTTACAGATGGCCTTACACCTTTTATATCAATGCGGGCGAATTGAACTACATTCGCGATTTTGCCTCGGGACAGGCCCGTTCGATTCGTAACAGGATTTATTCTGAACGCGGCGAATACGCGGGCGCAATCGCGGACTTGTCCCGAACATGGCGGGACTACCGGGAATCCTGCGAAAACCTGACAACGCTGCTGGGAAATGAAAACGGTCCGGAAATCGTTTGGGGCGACATTGAAAAAACCCTCGCGGTTCTGCGGGTTTTCAGTGAGGAAGAAACGGCGGAGATGGAAGAGTCCTGGAACGGGATGCTTGCCTATCATGAAAGGCAGGGAATTCCGCTTTTGTTCACAAACACCATATCCGCTCTGGAAACGCTTGTAACCTGGACAAAAGGAAACAGAAACGGTATAAAACTGCGATTTGAAGCGGCCTATGCCGAAGACGAAGCGCTGCGTAAAGAATCCCAGAATGAATACAGGCGAATTCTGGGTTTGTACATAGACGGAAAAGCGTCGCTGGCGGAACTGAACGGCGCCGCGGAAGAAGCCTATGGAAAACATTCTCCCGCGATTAAAAACCACCTTGAAAACCTTGGCGGCGCAATGTTGTTCGATCTTGAAGGAGCGGCCGATGAAAAAAGCGGCTACGCTTTTCAGTTCAGGGAACTGGCGCTTGAATACGAGGAACTTATCGAGCGTATCTACAGATCCCGCTTCGACTCGGAACTGGCTTCCAGAGAAACGGAATGGGAACAACAGCGGGAAGACCTCGTCCAAAAAATCGCTTCATGGAAAGAGGCCTCGGGACTTATTCTTGAAAGGGGCAGAAAGGACTGGAAAAACGGACTTGAAAACATGCTCGAAAAGAATGAGAAATGGGCGGAGTCTTTTCAGGAAGAATACGGCCGGGTCGACGCGGCCTGGAACGCGGCGTATCTGGAATGTTTACAGGACAAGGACGCGTGGGTGACCGGCGCCATGAAAGCCGCGGATAACGCGCTTCAGGGCGCCCTCCTTTCATTTATCGGATCGGAAGCGGAAGCCGGAAGCCGGAAACTCGCCGCGTTTTTCCCGTCCGCCGCGCCCGGATACGGCGGGGCGGAAGAAGCCGGAAAAATACTGCAGGATGTCCTTGCGTCCGCGGGCATTAAAGGCCTGGCGGAAGCTTTCGACGCCGTTAACGGAAACGCGAAAACGGCGGGAACCGCGCTCCGCGGCGGGAACGGCGGCCTTGGCCTCTGGAATACAGGACAGGCTTACGCGGCAGCCCGGGAACTTGCCCGGGCGGGAACGGCGGAACTGGCGTCGCAAAAAATGAAAATTCTCGCTTTACAGGCCCGCGAAAGCGCCCTTCAGGCCAAGGCTCAACTTAATAAAAACATCGAGAACGCCAACCTGAATTTTGATAAAAACATGGACGAAACGTTTACGATGGGATCGGGATGGGTCAAATTCGGGAACTCATATGTTCGGGATATAATTGTTCACTCGACACTTTTTCAACCTGTTATAAGCGATAAGGTAACGGTAAATTCGTACAAATGGTTTGTAATGGAATATTGGGATTTTACTACCAATCTGAACGACAGTTATCTGGACGGACTTGATTACTTTGCCATAAGATCCCTAATCGCTCTTGTCCAGGACGAAGTCCGGCAAAAAAGCGAAGCCGTCTTTGGCAATACTTCCGGAGAACAGGGGTTTTTTGCCGAATGGATTGGCGAAGCTCCCGAAATGGTTAACGGCGCTTTCGCGAAGGAAGGAAGCGGCGAATTAGGCAGGCTCTTGCGGGAATATTACCGCTATGCGTTAAAACAGACTCAGGGAATCGCGCTGGTAAACGCGCCTTTTTGGGACAAGCCGTTTTGGGATTCCAGGGGATCGTGGTTCAGCGCCCCAAGTCTTAGAAGCGTCGCGGACATCGCGATGACGGCGGTATCCGTCGTCGCCGTTGCCGCCGCGCCGTTGACCGGCGGCGCGTCTCTGGCCCTGGGCACGGCCATAAATCTCGCGGACGACGCTTTGTTCACCGCTCTGGACCTGGCCGGCGGTTACAAGAGCTGGGACGAAGCGGGCTTTGCGTTCGGGCAAAAGGCCCTGATAGCGGTTGGTTCCTCGGCGGTCGGGGGTGTTTTTAACGGTTTCGGCAAAGCTGCCGAAGGAAGCGCGGGCTTTTTCAATACGGGCGGTTTAAGCGGTTATATTGACCGCGCTCTGGACCAAAGTTTCGACAAGGTAGTGTCCATGGGAGTGTTGTCCGGGGCGCAGGCTTTCAGCGCCGATACCGTTACCAGCGCCCTTGGCGCCGTTACCTACAGCCGGGAAAACGGATTCGGCTGGTCACAGGATTCTTTTTCATCGGGATTATACGGCGGTTTGAGCGGGGCCGTTTCGGCGGGAATCGGTTCGTTTGTTACCGGTACAATGAATCTTGGACTTGAAGGTTTTTACGGACAATACTACGCGGACGGCGGCAAATTATCTTCAGTGGTCGGCGGTTTGAGCGGACAGGGAGTTAATTTTGCCTCGGGCGGGGATTTTACCTTAAACGTATTTAATCTGGGTTTCGCCAACAGGAATCTGGCTTCAACCGGTCTTCTTGAGCTCCACCTTGGCAGGGACGGCGTTAGTACCCAGGTGGGAACCGGCGGGACGGATATAAGCGCGGGGACTCTCGCGAGCGCCGCGCGCGGACTGGAAGCGTGGCGGGTAAATTTGCGGATATGGAATTCCGATTCCGCCAACGCGCAGAAATACATCAGCCAGATGAGAACACTTTACTCCGGAAATATGACCAACAAAACGGAATATGAGGCAATCCTGTCGGGAAGAACAAAAATCCTGGAAAACAGATTGGTCAGAGAGACAGAAAGCAAATACAGTTCCCTAAGCGGAATCAAGTATATCTTTTTTGGAACCGACGCCCTTGATGACGACAGCCGTTTTGGACTTAATGTAGTCTTTAGCCATGAATCGTACCGGAACGGTATGGATGACGGAGAAGAAACGCAGGTGTTTGAGACAAACCAGGCCGTAATCGGGCATATCGCTACGGCCCTTGGACTAATGCAAAGCTACGGAGAAGGTTCTATCGGTTCGGCAATGGCCGGCGAGGCAAAAAGCTTTTTTGAAAACTATAGGGTTTTATTTAACGAAAACAGTTCCGTGGAGGAACAGCTCGGCGCGGCCGCCGGCATAAACGCCATACTGACCAGTTACGACTCAAGCGCCGATTTCTGGAGGATGAGGTTTGACGGCGTTTTGGTAAATGACGGCAGCGGCTGGCTGAGGGACAGCGCCGGTAAGTATCTAAGTGTCAGTAGAAACAGAACCGATTCCATTACCGAAGATACGATAGGCGCGGCGGATATCAGAGAAGGCTTGTTAAATATTTTATACGGCGGAACAAGCGGCATATCCTTAAACAGCTATTCGAGGGCTCAGCGGGATTTCGCGAACAATCTTATAAATGCGGCGGGCTGGAAAGACGGCGCCATGCTTAATATGAACCGCATTATGGAGGTGGCGGGGAATACCGTAGACGGACAGGTTTTTCTCACGTATTACAACAACACCATGGATTATCGCCTGGCGGAGAGCAAGGGCGTTGATTTGATCTTTACCAGCAAGGGAAACTGGACGCCGAATAACGTACCTGTCACCGCGGCTCAAAGATACGAAACGGCAATAAGCGCCAGAACTTACGATTTTTCATACAAATCAGGCAGTGTGGAAAACGGGCTGTTGAGCAAGTATATCGATAGCGTCAAGTTTTCCGACGGTACGTCGAAAAATCTGCTGAAAATCAGCGAAGACAATCCCTATTTGTCGATGCTGCTGAATCAAAACGATCCCGTCTTTCGAGACAAGGATTCTCCGTTTTACAATACAACCCTGTATTTGAGCGGCTGTAATTTTATGTCGACAATAGCCGTTCCCCAGCTGCTTACGGGAGACATTTTCGATGCGCAAACGGTAACCAATATATGGAAATGGGCCCTGTCGAATGGGGTGATGAAAAGTTCCGCGTTGGTCAGTAATGCCACGTCGCTGGCAAACTATGCGCTGCAAAGCGTAATCGGTATAAGAAATATAAATCTGAATTTTACACGGGGCAGTGTTCCCGAATCTTCCGCGGTCAGTAAGCTTGCGGCCGTGAAAGAGCAGTATGATCCGTCGCATTTTGTTCTTGCTGGAATAAACCGGAAGACGGTATATAACCCCTGGCCTGGTTTGGTAAACCCCCATCAACGTTATGACGGTGTTTATCTGCAAACTTCCTATAGTGGAAGGTAGCCTGTAAATATGGAGTGTTGGCAATAACGCGGATATGCCAAATATCCGCAAATATAATCGGCGGATTTACGCATAAGGAGAAATGAGATGGGAATTTTCGGGTTTCGCGGTAAGAGTACCGTAGTATTTGGCGTTTTGCTCGTCATGGCGCTGGCATCCGCCATGACGTTTTTTGCCTGTTCGACATTGCCGGGCGGCGCTCCTCCCTTACACGAGGCGATTGCCGGCGGTAATTTTGCGCGGGTTCAGAAATTGGTTGAAGGCGGGGCGGATATTAACGAGCAATATGGAGGCATGGGAATTTATCCGTTGGAACGCGCCGCGGAGTTTCCGGAAATCGCCCTTTATCTTTTGGGTAAAGGCGCCGGCGGACGCGACCGGGCTTTTTCGGCGGCATTGGAAGAATCGCAGTATGATTTGGCCCGCGCTTTGGCGGACGCCGGCGTTGACTGTAATGAAAACGCAAACGCGTTTTATTACCTTTTTTCGAAAGAAGACTTGACTGTCGATCAAAAAATCAAAACGGCCAAAGAGGTCAGTAACAATACCTTGACCAGTTCCTATATACTGCTTCATTTTAAGCCGGAGGAGTATAAGACGGCGGTAGACGCTTTCAATATTGATCTTGAAGCGAAAGCATTTGACACGGGCTTTTTTGGAGAAACTATCGATTTGGGGACTACTATTTTGCATATCGCGGCGCGAAGAAATAATGCCGATTTGGTAAAATTTCTTCTGGAGGCGGGGGCCGATGTAAACGCTCTCGACAACAACGGGCAGACAGCGTTGTTTTACGCGATAACCGCTTACGGCCCCCGTATCGACTGGGAATCGCCGGTACTCGAAAATGAGACAGGCGCGAAAATCAAATTTATCAGCGATATGCCGCATTACAGTAACGTGCGGCAGGTACAGCAAAGCCAGGTTGCCAATGTTCTGGCCCTGTTGAACGCGAATGTTAATATTAATCGGCAAAATTACGCCGGCTGGACGGTTTTACATTTTGCGGCGGCGGCCTATCCGGAGGGTTTACGCGAGTTGTTGCTGGAATACGGCGCGGACGCCGATTTAAAAACCAACATGAACAGAACCGCCGGGGATATTCTTCAGCTGCGCGGAAACAAATAAAGCCGATCGGCGTATCATTTTGCGGCGGCGAATTATCGCCGAATGATACGTTGATCGACGGCTGCCCCGAAGACAGCGTTCGACTGTTTTGCCGTTTTACAGTACGTCCTGCAGCCTGAACAGGAACTCGAATTCTTCAAGTTCCTGTTCAAAGCCAAAGTGGAAAACATAGCGGACAAGGCCTTTGGGGGGCAGCTTCTCTCCGCAGATAATCGTTTTCTGGACAAATGCGCCGGGCTTGTTGACGACGCCGATTTTTTCGGCGACAGCGGGATGTTCCAGGGCAAATATTCCGGGACTGTATATAACGGTGTACGAATCGATGGAACCGGGCAGATTCCGCCAGTATTCGTTTCCGTCTATCGTAAAGTTTTGGGAATCTTTTATGGCCGGGTACGATCGCTCCCCGGCCGGATTGATGACAAAATAAAAGACAAGGCCGTCCGGGTGGGTATAGGTTCTTTCGCCGTCGTTAATGAAATTTTGCCGCTCCACGATGGCAAGGGTTACCTCGGACATTCCGCCCTTTTGGGTAACGGGGATTTTTTCCGTCCGGGCCGAAAACGAGGCGCATGAGGAAAAGTACAGCAAAAAAAGAACCGTTCCGGTCAATACTCCGCGAAACGGACGGAACGATTCGCGGGTCCGCGGCGTTTTTTGGAGGAGTCCCGTCATATAGTATAAATATACCATTTGGGGAAATAAAATGCTATGCCCGTTCCAGCGTTTCATTCCAGTGGCCGATGGTGCGTATTTTTTGATTGCGGTAACGCACAAGCACGGCCGGGTTTCTTTCGCAAAGGTCGTCGAGATCCCGTACCAGTATGTCCTTTATTGTTTTCGCCGCCGCGTCGGGGTCCGTATGGGCGCCTCCCGGTGGTTCGGGGATAACGCCGTTGATTACCTTAAAGTCAAGAAGATCCCGGCTTGTGATACGCAGCATCGCGGCGGCGTCTTTGGCTTTTGTGGCGTCTCTAAGCAGTATGGAAGCGCCGCCTTCGGGGCTGATAACCGAATAGATCGCGTTTTCAAGCATATAGATTTTGTCGCCTACGCACAGCCCCAGAGCGCCGCCGGATCCGCCTTCCCCGATAACGACGCAGATCACCGGGGTTAAAATCCGGCTGAAATCCCTGAGATTGCATGCGATGGCTGCCCCGATACCCCGTTCTTCCGCCCCCAGGCCGGGATAAGCGCCCGCCGTATCGACCAGCGTGATAATCGGCCGGTGAAATTTTTCCGCCTCTTTGGCAAGCCGCAGGGCTTTTCTGTAACCTTCGGGATTGGCCATACCGTGGTTGCGGAGCACGTTTTCTTTAAGGCTGCGGCCCTTTTGATTCGCGAGGACGGTGACGGGCCTCGAACCGAGAAACGCGAGCCCGCCGACGATTGACGGGTCGTCGCCGAAAGCCCTGTCCCCGTGAAGTTCGATAAAGCCGTCGAAAATGCGGCCGATATAGTCGAGCGCGTAGGGACGTTCCGGGTGACGGGCGAGTTCCACATGCTTCCAGACGGTCTCCGTTTTCGAGGCGGCGTTTATTTTCGTTTCGAGCCGTTCAAGCTCTTCGCGGGCGTCAAGCCCCGAATCTTCGATAAGTTTTTTCAGTTCTCCGAGTTTGGCGGAAAGTCTGCTCATTGTCCGCTCCTGTGAAGATCGATAAGTGAGGAGATCATCCGGCGCTGATCGCTCCGTTTTACAATGACGTCGACAAAGCCCTTTGCGAGCTGGAACTCGGCGCACTGAAAGCCTTCGGGAAGGCTCTGCCGGATGGTGCCTTCAATCACCCGGGGGCCCGCGAAACCGATAAGGGCGCCGGGTTCCGCCATTATCACATCGGCCAGCATGGCGAATGACGCCGTAACGCCGCCCGTTGTCGGATCGCAGAGCATGATAAAAAACGGCGTATTCGCCCTGTCAAGTTCCGCCGCGGCGCTGGCGGTTTTCGCCATCTGCATCAGCGAAAAAATGCCCTCCTGCATGCGGGCGCCTCCCGACGTCGTGTAGATAAGCACCGGGGTTTTTTCTTCCGCTCCCTTAAGCAGGGCGCGGCTTACCTTTTCCCCGACTACGGAACCCATGGAACCTCCCATAAATTTGAACGACATAAGTCCCAGAATCAGCGGCCTGCCTTCTATAGTACAGGTTCCGGTAATGACGGCGTCTTTCATCCGGGCCTTTGCTTCGGCCTCGGAAAGTTTTTCCTCGTAACCTGAAAGATCGATGGGATTAAGAGAACGGAGGTTGGCGGAAAATTCGGAAAAGCTGCCGCTGTCGGCAAGGTAGGCGATCCGCTCGCGGGGTTCCATTCGGTAATGAAAGCCGCAGCCGGGGCAGGTCATAAGGGCCGCGGCGACAGTGTCCGCGTCGTATTGTTTTCCGCAGCGCGGACAGGGGCCTTGCCCCGCCGCCGGCGTTTTTTTTCCGGATTTAGAGGGCACCTTCGATCTCCTTTTCAATTTCTGCGTAATAGGACGTCCCAAAACCGCCGGAACGGAATGTCGGATGATTGACGATCCGCCTTTGCCGGTCGATATTCGTGGGGATTCCCGCAATCACCAGTTCGCCCAGGGCGCGATCCATGCGGTCAAGGGCTTTTTCCCGGTCCGCGTCGTGAGCGATAAGTTTCGCTACCATGGAGTCGTAATGGGGAGAAACGCCGCAGCCCGGATAGAGAAACGAGTCGAAACGCAGGCCCGGCCCGCCGGGAATTTCCAGACGCTCTACCCTGCCCGGCGCGAGGGCGTTAACGCGGCATTCAACGGCCCAGCCGGAAAGAGAAACTTTTTCGGGATCGATGTCCATGCGGCCTTCGATACAGGCGAGAATCTGGGCGCGGATTATGTCGGTTCCGCTTACCATTTCGCTGACGGGATGTTCGACCTGGACGCGGGCGTTTACCTCCATAAAATAAAACGATCCGTCTTCGACGAGGAATTCGATCGTGGCCGCGCCGCGGTACTTCAGCCCGCGAAAAAGCGGAACCGCGCCGGCGGCCATCGAAGCGCGCATCGCGGAATCCACCGCCGGGGAAGGGCTTTCCTCGATCAGCTTCTGGTGGTTTTTCTGTACCGTACAGTCCCGTTCCCCGAGAACCGCGACATTGCCGCCGTCGGAAAGTATCTGAAGTTCCACATGCCGGGGATTTTCAAGGTATTTTTCGATAAAGACCGTCCCGTCGGCAAAATGGGCTTCGGCTTCGCGGCTCGCCACGGCGATGTTTTCCTTTAGTTCGGCGGCGTTTCTCGCGATTCTCATGCCCTTGCCGCCGCCGCCCGACGCGGCTTTAATGATAACCGGAAACCCGAGCCGTTCCGCGCTTTCCACGGCCTTGTCCGCCGTTTCTACGGCGTCCGTTCCCGGCGTAACCGGAAGGCCGTGTTTCCGCGCCGTCGCCCTGGCCCTGACCTTGTCGCCCAGAAGGTCGAGGTGTTCCGGCGAGGGCCCGATGAAGACAAGGCCGTTGTCGTTTACGAGTTTCGCGAAGGCGGCGTTCTCGGAAAGAAAACCGACGCCGGGGTGCAGCGCCTCGCAGCCGGTGTGGAGGGCCGCCGTAACAAGATTGTTCATGGAAAGGTAACTTTGAGCCGAAGGAGCCGGGCCGATACAGACCGCCCGGTCGGCGAGCCGTACATGAAGACTGTCGCTGTCCGCCGTGGAATACACGGCGACGGTTTCAATGCCCATTTCCCGGCAGCTTCGCATGATCCTTACGGCGATCTCGCCCCTGTTGGCGACAAGAAGGCGTTTTATCACAGGCGCTTCACCTCAAAAAGCGTCTGGCCGTATTCGACCAGGTCTCCGGAAGCGGCCTTGACGGAAAGTATCTCGCAGTCGAATTCCGCCTCCATGTGGTTCATCATCTTCATGGCTTCAAGGATACAGAGCGTGTCGCCGGCCTTTACTTTTGAGCCGGGCCTGACAAGGGGAGGGGCGTCCGGGCTCAGCGAGGGATAGAACGTCCCGACAATGGGACTGGTTATGAATTCCCGCGCGGAAGAAGATCCGTCCGCGCGGACACCGGCGTCCTCGGCGGACGACGCGGCGCCGGGCGCGCCGGACGACTGGCCGGAATCGGCCTGTCCGTATGCCGCCTGTCCGCCGGACGCCCCGGTAGAGGATTTTTTCAGCACAAGCCTTGAAGTTCCGTCGTCCAGTTCAAGCTCGCCGATTTTCCCGGCGCTGAATTTTTCGATAATTTTTATAACAAACGATTCGCTTATCTGCATGTATGTTCCTTCGCGTTATACGATCCCCGAAGGATCGGATTCGGCTTCGTAATCGACGCCCGCGACGTCAAAGCCGTGGGCTTCAAGAAAATCGTGTTTAAAGCCGGCGATGTCGGTAAGCTCAAACACGTTTTCGGGGCTGACTTTTTTCATGCGTTCCGTCGTTTCGTTCTGCACGTCGTCCCGCATTTCCAGGTCGTCGATACGGATGCGGCCTTCGTCGTCTACGGGAACCATCGCCGGATCGGACGCGGCCCCGGCCCCATAAAGCCGTTCCCGGTACAGCCGGACAATCTGTTCTATGCAGCCTTCGTGCAGCCCCTTTTCTTTCATTACCCTGAAAAGGCATGAAACGTAAAACGGAATGATCGGAATTACCGCGCTTGCCCTGGTAACCAGGGCCTTGTTTACCGAAACCCAGGCCCTGCCGTTCCGCATGCCCGCGTCCGCGAAGCCGGCGTTGATCGCCGCCGCCGCCCGTTCCAGATCCGCTTTCGCCCTGCCTATGGTTCCGTTTTTGTAAATCGCCCAGGAAAGTTCCGGCCCTATGTAGGTGTAGGCGACCGTCCGCGGCGACGGGGAAAGAACGCCTTCGTCCCCGAGCGCCTTTATCCACAGGTCCCAGTCTTCGCCGCCCATCACCTTGATCGTACCGGCGATTTCTTCTTCCGTCGCCTTTTCCGCCGATGAGTTGATCATGGCGCCCGTCATCATGTCGAGGGTCGTTCCCGAATAGGTTTGGCCTATCGGCTTGATGGCCGATTTGTACATGATCCCCGTTTTCGGGTCGGTGCGTACCGGGGACGCGAGGGAATAAACGACAAGATCGACTTTTGCCGGAACGCCGGCCCGCGCGGCGGTTTCCCGAATTGCCGCCGCGGTCAGGGCTTTTGTTTCATCGGAAAAAGCGTCGCCGTTCAGGGTTTTCGCGGCGAGCCCCGCCTTCGCCGCCTCCGTGTCGAAGCAGAGGTTGTTGTACCAGCCGGGCGTAGCGGCCCTGGTTGGGGAACCGGGCCTTTCAAAGGAAACGCCGACGCTGGCCGATCCGTAACCGAAGGCCGCGGCGACGCGGCTGGCAAGGCCGTAGCCCGTGGAACAGCCGACGACAAGAACAAGGCGCGGCCCCTCTTTGGAACCGGCGAAATTTTTCTTTACATAGTCGATCTGGTTTCGCAGCGATTGGGCGCATCCCGCCGGATGGCTGTTGATACAGATGTTGCTGCGGATCATTGGTTTTATGATCATTGTTTTCTCCTTATGCCTGGCCGACAAGACAGAGCCATTCGGCCTCCGCGGCCAGTTCGTCTCCCACGAGGGCTTTGCCGGCCTGTTTTATCATTTTGGGTGAAACGCGGATATTGCGTATTTCCGAATGGACCGTTTCGCCGGGCCTGACCTGGCGGCGAAACTTGACCTTGTCCACCGAAGCGAGGAAGAACAGGCCGTCGCCGCCGAGAATTCCCTCCTTGCGCAGACCCGCTCCGCCTGACTGGGCCATTGTTTCGACAAGGATCACTCCCGGAACCACCGGGTACCGGGGAAAGTGTCCCTTGAAGAAAAATTCTTCCCCGCTAAAGGTATAGCTTGCGACGATAAGGCCGTTTTCCGTTTTTACTTCGTCTACAAACAAAAACGGCGTTCTGTGGGGCAGCAGGGTTTCGATTTCCGCTTTCATACTTCTCCTGACAAACGCGGCGCCGAGGCCGCCCGCGTTAAGCTGTAACTGTTCAGCCGGTTCCAAAAACTGAAGTTTTGGAACCGCTTCCGTTAGTCGTACTTTTTGAACACGGCGACGCCGTTGTGTCCGCCGAAACCGAGACTGCCGGACGCGGCGGCGTTTATCGTTCCGTACTGCGCCTTGTTCGGCACGTAATCAAGATCACATTCGGGATCGGGGTTGTCGAGGTTGATCGTCGGCGGGTAAAAGCCCTCTCTGATCGCCAGTACGCAGGCAATGGCTTCCATGCCGCCGGAACCCGCCACGCAGTGACCTGTCATGCTTTTGATGCTGGAAATTTTCAGCGCGCGGGCGTGGCTTGTGAACGCCGTTTTGATCATCTTTGTTTCCGTCGGGTCGTTTATTTCGGTCGAGGTACCGTGGGCGTTGTAGTACTGAATGTCTTCCGGATTGAGGCCCGCGTCGGCGATGGCCAGGCGTATCGCCCTGCCGCCCCCGTCGCCCGACGGATCCGGGGCGGTTATGTGATAGGCGTCGGCGCTCGCGCCGTATCCGGCAAATTCGGCGAGCGCCTTCGCGCCCCGCTTTTTCGCGTGTTCTTCGCTTTCAAGCACAAGTATTCCGGCGCCTTCCCCCAGGACAAAACCGTTCCGGTCCCGGTCGAAGGGGCGGCTCGCCTTTTCCGGGTCGTCGTTGTGTGTCGCCGAAAGCGCCTTGAGCATTTGGAAGCCGCCTATGCCGAAAGGAACGATGCAGGATTCGCTTCCGCCCGAAATTACCGTGTCGCAGCGGCCCGCCCGGATAAGGTCGAGGGCCTGGCCCAGCGCGTCGGTTCCCGAAGCGCAGGCCGTTATCTGGGTATAGGCCGGGCCTTTGGTTCCGTAGATCATCGAAATATTACCCGCCGCCTCGTTGCTTATCATAAGCGGTATGGTCAAGGGCAGCATGCGCCTCGGCCCCTGGCTGAAAAGCTTTTTGAACGATTCGGTCGCTATCTCGAAACCGCCGATACCGTTCCCAAGGACGACGCCCGTTCTTTCGGGATCCGCCGTAATCCGCCTGCGGCCTTCTTCGTCGTCGGTGAGCAGCCCCGCCTGGCTCAGGGCCTGATCCGCCGCCGCCGCGGCAAACTGGGTAAAACGGGCCATTTTGCGGAACGTCTTTTTGTCGATCCACAGGCCGGGATCGAAGTCCTTTACTTCCCCGGCTATCCGCACGTCGAAATCCGTTGTGTCGAAGGCGGTGATTCGGGAAACCCCGCTTTTGCCTTCTTTTAGGGCGGCGCTGAAATCCTCAATTGAATTTCCGATGGGGGATATAACGCCCATTCCGGTTATTACCACTTTTCTGTTCATCGTTCCTTTCCTTGCATCTCAAATCTATCGGGAATCGTCAAAAACACCAATCGCAAAGCCGTTTCCGCCTACATGAACATGCCGCCGTCGACGGCAAAAACCTGCCCCGTTATATACGCGGCCGCGTCCGACGCGAGAAAGAGCGCCGTTCCGGCAATGTCTTCCGGTTTCCCCATGCGTTTCAGGGGAATCTGTTCCAGCAGTTTTTCCCTTACCGCGGCGGAAAGAACCTCCGTCATGCCGGTTTCCACAAAACCCGGAGCGATGGCGTTGACCCTTACGTTCCGGGAAGCGGTCTCCCGCGCGAGGGTTTTGGTAAGGCCGATAAGGCCCGCCTTGCTGGCCGCGTAGTTCGCCTGTCCGCCGTTGCCGTGGACGCCGACAACGCTCGACATATTGATGATGGAACCGCCCCGCCTGCGGATCATGTCCCGGCCGACGGTTCTGGCAAGAACGAAGGCCGCGGTAAGGTTTACATCCAGTACCCCTCGGAAATCGTCAAGGCTCATGCGGAACGAAAGGCCGTCTTTGGTAACGCCCGCGTTGTTGACGAGGATATCCAGCCCCCCGGAATCCTTAAGCACGTTTTCGGCAAGTTCCTCAAGCTTTTCCGGGAACGAAAGATCCGCGCTTATCCAGTGGAACTTTCCCCCGGCGGCCGCGGCGCGTTCGGGAAAATCTTCCGGTTCCTTCGTTCCAAGCCCCCATAGCTCGGCGCCTTCGGCAAGAAAAAGATCGCTTATGGCCCTGCCTATGCCTCTGGAAGCCCCGGTAACCAGGGCCTTTTTGCCGGCCAAAACCCGTTTGTCTTCAGGCATCATATCCTCCTTCATTCCGCGCCCCGCCCTTCGGAACGGTCGTTGGCGAATTCCGCGCACAGTTTTTGTATCTCCTCCGCCGTACCCGCGCCGTAACAGGGAACGGCGCTCCCGCTGTCGCGCCACAATCCCCGCAGGACTTTTCCGGGACCGGTCTCGAAAACGGCGCCGGGATTCAGGGCCGCGATTGCCGCTTCCTCGTCTGTCCAGCGGACGCCTTCGCATATCTGGCGCAGCGCCAGGGACTTCGCCTCGTTTCCGCCGCTGACGCGCGTTCCCGTAACGTTGGAAAAAAAGGCGGCGTCCGGGTCGCGAAACGGCGTTGCCTCAAGAACAGAGGCGAAGGCGTCCGCCGCTTCTTTCATAAACGGCGAGTGAAAAGGGCCGGCTACCTGAAGGCGGATAAACCGTTTCGCGCCCGCTTCCTTAAAGCGTTTTTCCGCTTCGGACAGCGCCGGCGCGCTTCCCGAAACTACGGTTTGGACCGGGGAATTGATGTTCGCCGGGTACAGATCCCCGGCAAAGGCCCCGGCTTTTTTCCATTCGGCGATAAGTTCCTCGACCTTTTCCGGCGCGAGCCCCAGGACGGCGGCCATGCCGGGAGCGGAGCGTTCGGCCTCCGGGGTTCCGGCGGACATGCGGTCAATCGCCGCCTGCATCGCCCCGCCCCTGGCCCGGACAAGCGTAAAACAGTCGGCGGCGCCGATAACCCCGGCGCAGGCCAGGGCGGGGTATTCGCCGAGACTGAAACCGGCGCAGGCCGCGGGAACAATGCCGTTTTCCCGGAGCGCGGCGGCGGCGGCAAGCGAGGCCGCCGTCAGCGCGATTTGGGAAACGTCGCTGCGCTTGAGCTTTTCCGCATCGGAATCGCGGATAAGGCCCGCGACGTCCATGTCCAGGGTTTCAGACGCGATGGAAAAAATTTCCCGGGCGGCCGGAGAAACGCCGAGGAGGTCGAGCCCCATGCCTGGATATTGAGCGCCCTGGCCGGGAAACAAAAAAACGATCTGTTTTACCATACGATTAAATTCCCCCCGTAAGTCAGGCCCGCGCCGAATCCGACGGTGATCACAAGATCGCCCCGCCGCAGTTGTTCCGAGCGGTTTAGTTCGTCCAGGGCTATCGGAATCGACGCCGAAGACGTATTGGCGTATTTTCCGATATTAAGGAAGAATTTTTCTTCGGGAATGCCCAGCCGTTTGCCCGCCGCCTGGACAATGCGGGCGTTCGCCTGGTGGGGAATAATGCGGGCAATGTCCTGTATTGTCAGGGATTCTTCTTCCATTAACGCGGCGATGGTTTCGGTGATAACCCTGACGGCAAAATTGTACACGGCGCGGCCGTTCATTTCCACGTGGGGATTGATAGCTACGGTTTCGCCCGTTTTCCAGGGGTTCCGGGAGCCTCCGCGCCGGATTATCAGGTTTTCCCAGCCCGATCCGTCCGCGCCGAGTACCGTGCGAACCAGGCCCCGGTCTTTTGAAATGCCGCGTTTCGCCGGCGCGCCCTCCCGCTTTTCAAGAAGCACCGCCCCCGCGCCGTCCCCGAACAATATGCAGCTTTCCCTGTCCGTCCAGTCGGTAATCCTGGAAAGCGTTTCCGCGCCGATTACCAGCGCCCGCCTGCGCCGGCGATCCGAGGAAAGCAGGGCCGCCGCCGTTTCAAGGCCGTAAATAAAACTGCTGCAGGCTACCGTTACGTCCATCGCGGCGGCTTTTTTTGCCCCAAGCCGGTTCTGAACAAGACAGGAAGTGGCGGGACAACCGTAATAATCCTGGGTAGTTGTTCCCAAAACGATCAAATCAAGCGTTTCGGCAAGTTCTTCCGGGCTTTTTTCCCCGACTTCGGCCCTGTCGACGGCCATTTTCAGGGCGTTCCGCGCCGCCTCGACGGCCAAATCGCTTACCGCCGCGTCGTCGTCGGCTATATAGCGGCTTTCGATACCGGTGTGGGAACGAATCCACTCGTCGCTGGTATCGACCGTTTTCGCTATGTCCTCATTACTTACCCGGCGGGACGGAACCGCTCTTCCCGTTGCTATTAGTTCAACTGCCATTTCATTTTCCGTGACAAATTTCAATAATTTGTCATAATAAAGATAACCTTTGGCGGGGATTCTGTCAACAGATCCGGCGGAATATTCTATATCCCGGACTGCCGTATAAATCCGGCGTTATAAAACGGCGGCATTGTGGTTTTTACAGAGAATCCCCTACAGCTCCAGAACGTAGACTTTGCTGTTCCGTTCGCTGTTGTAGGTTTTTTGCCGTTCCACAGGGAGGCTTTCTTTAGAGCCTTCCACGAAGCCTAAAGTTTCAAACCAGTCCTGGGTTTGGGTGGTAAGAACAAAAACTTTTTTTAATCCGTCTTTTTTCGCCTTGTTGACGAGAAAGCCGACTATGCGGCGGCCGAGCCCCATATCGGCATAGGCGGAATCAACGGCGACGGCGGCGATTTCCCCGTCGCCGCCGTAACGGTGAAGAGCGCCGCAGGCGTGGGCCCTGCCGTCTACGCCGAACACGAAAAAATCTTCTTTTTTGTTGAGGATGTCTTCCGGGGTTCTGCGGACCAGAACGCCCTGCCGCATAAGAGGTTCCATTATCCGCAGTATGTCCGGTATGTCCCGGGTTTTAACCGGGCGGACCGCCTCGTATTCGTCGGTATAGATCATTGTCCCCGAACCCATGTTCGAGAAAAGCTCCCCAAGGACGACGCCTTCTTCCCTGCCGTCGACAATATGAACCCGCTCCACGCCGGCTTTTGAGGCGGCCAGGGCCAGGGCCAGATCGTCCAGGGCCTTGCCGTCTCCACGGCCCGGTTCCAGCGCCTTTTCGGCTTCCTGGGGGGTAAGCCGGAGGGATACGGAAAGTCCGCCGCGCCCCTCCACGCCGTCAGGCGGGCCGTAGGCGCGGGAAAGTCCGGGGATTCCGGCGGAGTCCGGCCCGGCGGCGACGATGAAGAATTTTACCGCGCCAAGGGCGGCGGCGGCGGCCAGGGCTATTTCGCCGCTGGATACGTTGTAGCTCTTGCCGGAAGGCCCCCAGCCGATACAGGGCAGGATCGGAATCATTCCAAGATCGAGTACCCGGCCTATCGGAGCGGAAAGTATTTTTTCCACCCTGCCGGTATTTTCCATATCGGTTCCATTGAGTACGCCCAGCCCCCTGGCGCGCACAAAGCTCCCGATGACCGAGTCCACGCGGCTTGCCGAAAGAGCCGTCATAAAACGGGTGGCGACATGAAACGCCGCCATTTCCACAAAGGGCATGGCCTCCGCGGCGGTGATCCGCAGTTTTGTTTTTGGCGCGGCGGGCCCGTTTTTCCCGGTTTCAGGTTCCACATAGCCGGATTTGATTCCGTGTTCGGCCAGCGTTGAATCGATCCATTCCTTGGCCCCCGGAACAATTACCACCTTAAAGCCTGTCTGGGCGAGCAGGGCAAGATCTTTCATCAGCGGGGGAAAACCCGGGTCCCGGGTAACGGGAAAATCAATTTTGAATACCATCGTGGAACCGGCGAAACGGCTCCGGTAATGGAACGCTTCCCGTACCAGATCCATCCGGCTTGTCTGATCCATGGGCACAGTATAGCCGGACGGGAAAAGAAAGGGAACCGGGCGGGGAAAGGCGCGGTTTATAAAAAGCCGCGCTCATCCACGGCTCTTGTCACGCCTTCTTTACCAGGTATTCGGTTATTTCGCCGATAAACATCCGGTGATAATCCTTAAGGGGATAGTGGGCCGTGTCGATATCCGGATCCAGAAAACGGGAAGGATCGAAGTCGTGGGTGTAGAGTTTACGGCACACGATGATTTCCCCGGCTTCCTTAAAACCAACTGCGCCGCCGGGAAACACAATCGGGGTAAGACCGGCTTTGGCGGCCTTGTCGGTATCCCGGCCGGAATCCGTTCCGCAGATATTCAGGGCCTCGCGAAAAGCGCCGTCAAAAAACGAAAGGCTGAAAATACTCGAAGCGTTGGCGAAGCCGAGGGTATGACGGGTGCTTCTGATGTAAATCTGGGCCACGTTTCTCTGCCACAGTACGCCGAGGCAGCCCCAGGAAGCCGTCATCGTATTCCAGGCGCCCTTGTCGGAAGAAACGTCTCCGGCGCTTATCAGCGTCCAGTCCGCCCCGATCCGCTCAAACGGGCTGCCGGGAAATTCCTCTATCCGCCTGCTTTTCCATTCGCCGCCGGCCGGAATTACCTCTTTCTGTCTCATGATTCCTCCTGTTGTTTATAAACCGAGCAGTTTGCCGTACTCGTCCAGCGCGTCGTCACCGGAAGCGCCGGAAAGAACTTTTTTCGTCAGTATTTTGCCGAGCTGAACCCCTTCCTGATCGAAGCTGTTGAGGTTCCACACAAAACCCTGAAACATCACTTTGTTTTCAAAATGGGCGAGAAGGCTTCCCAGGGCCGCGGGATCAAGCTGTTTCCCGTGAATAAGACTCGAAGGCCTTCCGCCGGGAAAATACTTGTTCCGGTTGGGATCGTCCTTGCCTTTGGCGAACGCGACTATCTGCGCCGCGAGATTCGCGTTGAGCTTGGTTTGGCTCGGCGATCCTTCCACTTCCAGGTCGTCGTTCCGCTGGCTTTCGGCAAAGGCTACAAACTGGAGCGGAACGATGTCCGTACCCTGGTGGAGAAGCTGGTAAAACGAATGTTGGCCGTTGGTTCCCGGCTCGCCGAAAACCACGGGCCCCGTGGCATAGGCCACAGGCTCGCCGTTCCGGTTGACTCTTTTGCCGTTGGATTCCATGTCAAGCTGCTGAAGGTGGGCCGGAAAGCGGGACAGGGCCTGGCTGTAGGGCAGCGCCGCCGTCGCGGGATAAGCCAGAACGTTCCGCTCCCATACGCCGAGCAGGGCGTCGAGCAAAGCGGCGTTTTTCGTGATGTCCCGTTCAAGGGCAAGTTTGTCGGCTTCGTGCGCGCCCGAAAGAAATTCCCCGAAGGTTTCCGGACCGAAGGCCATCGACAGGATCACCCCCCCGACCGCCGAAGACGACGAATAACGGCCGCCGATAAAATCATCTATATAGAAGGAATCGAGATACGCGGGATTATGGGCCAGCGGACTTGTTTCGCTGGTAACGGCGACAATGTGCCTGCCGGGATCGAGCCCCGCGTTTTTCAGTTTGTTTTTGACAAAAAGCTCGTTGGCAAGAGTTTCCTGGGTTACGCCGCTTTTGGAAACCAGGACGAACACCGTTTCTTCCAGATTAAGGCCCGCCGTAACGGCGGAAGGATCGTCCGGGTCCACGTTGGAAATAAAGGCGGCGCTGAGCTTTTTCCTTCCCCGCGAGGCGGCCCAGTTGTCGAGGGCCAGGTACAGGGCCCTTGGGCCAAGATCCGATCCGCCGATGCCGATTTGAACCGCGTGCCTGAAGGCCTTCCCCGTTGAGCCGCTGAGTTTTCCCGAACGGACCTTTTCGGCAAACGCGGAAAAGCGTTCCCGCTCCGAGCGGTAGAATTCGCCCAGATCCCTGCCGTTGTGGAGTACCGCTTTGCCAAGCTGCCCCCTGAGGAGGTGATGAAGCACCTTGCGGCCTTCGCCGGTATTCATCGTTTCCCCGTCCAGCAGGGCCCTGTATTTGTCGATAAGTTCCTGTTCGCCGGCAAGCTCCGCGAGGACGGCGATTAGTCCGCTCCCGGCGGCTTTGGCCGCCCAGTTGTAGGAAAGGCCGCCCGCCATCGGAACCGAGCAGGAACGGATCCTGGCGGCGTCCAGACCGCCGCGCGCCGCCGCGTTTTCCTTCAACGAAAGAAGTTTTTTGTAACTTTCGGTTTTATCAAGATCGGTATAACGCATCGTATTTCTCCTTGTTTTTTTACACCCGCTTCAACTGATTTCGAAAAAATTTGTTTATATTATACACTATACGGTTTGAATTGTCAGGCATGATCCCGGCAAGGAACCGTTGTATTGACAGAACCGCTTGTTGATCTGGACGAATATTCGATGGTAGAATATACTGGTCAAAAGCGTAACGGAAGCTTCGGAATCCCCGCCTGGGTTTTTGGATCTTCCCATAACGCGTTCCGGCCATTCGCGGAACGTGAACAAAGGCTTTTCGGCCATTGGGGGAACAATGGGAGATATTGTATATATTGACCAGGAAGACGGCAAAAAGCGCGTTATGAACAACGCGAAACTCTACGCAAGGCTCCTCACCAAATTCAGGGACGAAACCGGGATAGATCCGATTTTTGCCGCTCTTGACGCGGGCAATTATGAGGAAGCCCAGGGCCTGGCCCATACGGTCAAGGGTATAACGGCGAATCTTTCCATAAAAGAACTCAACCTTCGTATCCAGGAACTGGAGGCGCGGATTAAGGCAAAGGATGTCGGGAACGAAGCGATAGAAGCGGTCAAGACGGCCTTTGCCGAAACCATGAAACGGATCGACAAGGTCATCGAGGAAAATGCCTAACAGTAAAGTTCCTGCCGTATTGGTGGTTGACGACGTAGAGATGAACCGCCTGATACTGGAGGAGATTCTCAAAAACGACTATTCGATCCTCACCGCGGAAAACGGGAAAAAGGCGCTTGCGGTACTGCGGCAGGCCGCGGTGCTGCCGAAGATAATCCTTCTCGACGTATTCATGCCGGAGATGAACGGCTACGAGTTCCTTGAGGTTATGAAGGCGGACGAGTCCTTCAAAAGAATTCCCGTAATTTTTATCACAACGTCGGATTCGGAAAGCGAAGCCCTTTCCGCCGGGGCGGTTGATTTTATATCCAAGCCCTTCCTGCCGGAAATCGTCAAACTCCGGGTAAAGAACCAGGTGGAGCTGAAAAACTACAGCGACAACCTGGAAGAAATGGTCGCGGAAAAAACCGCGGAAGCCACCTCGACGCTGGACAATACCCTCCAGGCTATCGCGAATATTATAGAATACCGCAACCTCGAATCGGGGAGCCACGTAAAACGCACCCAGTTTTTCTGCAAAGCCCTTATCGATTATCTTATTAAAACCAATTCCGTTTATGCCGAAGAGCTTAAGGCAAACGAGCCGGATATCATCGTCAAGGCAATGGCCCTGCACGATGTCGGAAAGATCGGCATACCCGACAAAATACTGTTAAAACCCGGAAAGCTTGATCCGGAAGAGTACGAGATTATGAAAACCCACACGACGGTGGGAAAAAATATTATTGAGGAAATGATGAAGGCCGTTAAGGATGAGGATTCCACCTATCTGCGGCATTGTCTCGATATCGCTTATTGCCATCACGAACGTTACGACGGCAGAGGGTATCCCCAGGGGCTTAAGGGAAACGAAATTCCCCTCGCGGCGCGGCTTGCGGCCCTTGCCGACGTATACGACGCCCTGGTATGCGCCCGTGTATACAAGACCGCTTTTTCCTACGAGGAAACGGTTAAAATTATAAGCGACGGCAAGGGTACGCAGTTTGATCCTGTTCTTACCGACGCGGTTATCGCCATTCAGGATCGTTTCAGGGAAATTTCCGAGCAGTATAAGTAAAGCTTTTCCGGTCAAGCATCCGCATGCCGAACACTTCCCGCGAAACCCTGTACAGGTATTCAAGGCTTATTTTTTCGCTTTTATAGTGCTCCGCGGCAAGTTCTTCCGTGTAGTCCCAGAGGGGATACACGCTAAACGGCGGACGGCGTCCTTTGCCGTAATGGCATACCGTGGGGATTACTCCCGCGCCCGTAACGGAGACATCGCTTTCCGTACCCAAAACCCGTTTCGTAACGGTGACATAGGCCATCGCGCCGAGCATCGTATCGGGGGAATAGTCCGTTTGGGTGTGCGAAAGAAAATCTCCCAGCGAATAGTAACAGGTAAGCGTTTTTCCGTCGGGCCGCGGCAGCACTTCGCAGGGCTGGGTTACGTGGGGATGGTGGCCGATTACGAGGTCCACCGAATGTTCGGCGAGAAAGGCGGCAAGTTCTTTCTGGGTTTCGCTTACCGTATGGCGGAATTCGTTCCCCCAGTGCATCGAGACGACAAGAACGTCGCAGTCCGGCCGCAGCGCGTCTATTTCGCGGGCCATTACTTCGGTGTCTATCATTCCCACAAGCCAGTCTTTGCCGGCCGGAAGCGAAAAGCCGTTCAGCCCGTAGGTATAGGACAAAAACCCAAAACTGACGCCGTTCTTTGTTATGATGTTTTTCTTTGTTTCCCGTTCTTCCCCGCCGCGGAATATGCCAAGGTACAGAACCTTTTCTTCCCGGTCTTCGTTAAACCCGTCCCAAAAATCCATTGTCGCCGTTACCGCTCTTTCTCCCCTGTCCATCGTATGGTTGGACGCGTGGTTAACCACGTCGAAGCCCGCGTTTGCCAGAGCCGTTCCGGTTTCCTGGGGGCTGTTAAAAACCGGGTACCCGGAAAGGCCGAGGGCCGTTCCCCCCAGCGCCGTTTCCTGGTTAACCATCGCGATGTCGGCCTTTTCCACAATAGACTTGATCCGGCTGTAACACGGATCGAAGTCGTAACGATCCCCGTCTCTGGCCGCCAGGTAGATGATGTCGTGGATAAGGTTGTCCCCCGCGGCCAGAAGCGTAACGGTTGTTTCCTCGGGGAGCGGCGGGCTTTGTTCCGTTTTGTTTTCGGCCGCGGAAGTTCCGGCGGAACGGCAGTCAAAACCGCTTAACAATAACAGCGGGATTAAAAACGCGGCGTGTGCTTTCTTCATGCGTCACCTCAAACTTTGTGTATAAGTATCGCGGGGTTTGCCCGTATCCGTTGCCGGAATACCCCGGTTTCCCCCAAGCCGGCCGGCTATTACCCTGTCACGGCCGGAAAGATCTTTTCGTACGCGGATATCCCCAAAACCCTGCTGTTCCATAAGCGGGGCCAGTTTTTCCATTTGCGACGGGTCCGCCTCGAGCAGCAGGACGCCGCGAAGGGCCGCCCCGGAAGAGTCCGGTACGCCCGAACCGGCCGCCCTGGTTTCACGGACAAGATACCGCGGCGCGCCCTCGATGATCCGCCGTAGTATGTCCAGGCCGTCTTCCCCGCCGTCCAGGGCGATTCGCGGCTCGTTTTGTACTTCTTTGGCCAGTCCGGCTATTTCCCCGGAAGGCACATAGGGGGCGTTGGCGGTAACAAGCGTAAAGGCCGGCGCGGCGTCCGGCAGGGCGCCGTAGAGATCGCCGCGCAGAAAGCGGATTGTTCCGCGCCCCGAAAGAAGCCTTTCCGCGTTGAGCCGGGCGGTTTCCAGGGCTTCGGCGGAAATGTCCGCCGCCCAGACATCGAGTTCCGGCCGTTCGTGTTTTAGGGCTATAGCCGCCGCTCCCGAACCGGTACAAAGATCCAGCACGGAAAGAGGGGAGGGGAGGGATGCCGGGGCGCGAAACGCGGAAAGTTCTTCGAGGGCGGCTTCGACAAGCGTTTCCGTGTCGGGCCGCGGGACAAGCACCGCCGGATTTACGCGAAAGTCAAGGCCGTAAAATTCCCGGCGGCCGGTAATATACGCGGTACATTCGCCGGAAAGACGGCGTTCCAGACATTCCCGGAACCGGGAAAGATCCTCCGGGGACAGTTCCCCCGAATCGGCGTAGAGTTTTTCCCGGCCGATGCCGAGAACGTGGGCCAGCAAAAGACCCGCGTCAAGGGCGCCGGCCGGGGCAAGGCGGGCGTGTCCTTCCGCAAGGGCTTCCTGTACGAGCATACGCGGGCCTAGATTTGGTATTCGGCGGCTTCGTGGATACAGTCCTGGAAGGCGGCGACAAGGTCGTCCATTGCCTTTCCGATGGCCTCTTTTTTGTTTTTTTTGTATTCCGCGAGCCGGGCCGAAAGGTCTATTTTTGGAGCCACCTGGATAAGCACCCGTTTCGGATGCACGTTGAGAACCCTGTTTGGATACGCGCCGCCCATGGTTCTGTTGGCAAAATCCCAAAGATTCTGGGCGTATTCTATTTTTTCGTAGAGAGGCGCCTTATCGGATGGAACGGGTATCCGGAAATACCAGATAAAGTCTACCAGTTCCATGTGCCGCCCCGCGTGCCAGGCTTCTCCGGCCCTGAGATCGGCCAAAGCCCGTTCCACAAGGGTCATGTGTTTCAGGCTGGTTTTTCCCGGAAGAACGATCCTGTCCCAGCAAAGCTGCCTGATATGGTAGATTCTGTCGACAGTTTCCTGTCTTCCGCGGTTAATCCCCAAAAGTTGTTCCGCCGTTTCAAGAGCTTTTTCAATAAGCCGGTCAATCCTCTCGTTAAAGGATTTTTCTTCGTTAACGGCAATCCCGTAGCGTTTTTCGTTTTGTTCAAGGATATAGAGCCTGGCTTTTTCGAGCCGATCCGTAAAACCCGCTTTTTCTTCCCGGTTTTCAAGACCGGTGTACCTTTCGATTTTTTTGATAAGCCTGGCAAGAGACCACTCGCCCATTTTTCCGTAGCGAAAATGGATGGAAACGGGAAGTATCTCCACGGGACATTTTTTCCCCTCTTTGCTGATCCGTTCGGCCGCCTGGAAGCCGATACGAACCGTCCCCTGTTCCAGCCTGGGTACCGATTCGGTGGTATAACTTACCTGGCCTTCCGGGGCTATAGCCAGGGGATACGGCCCGTCGGAAATCGCCTTGAATATCCGGCCCATTCCCACGGTGTCTATCTTCGCGTGATGAACCGGCATGGCCCCCAGATTCGGCATGATCCACCGGGCTATGCCGCCTCCCCAGCGGGCCACTTCGTAACCGTATACAAACGAAACATGGGGTTTTCTGCGAAACCTGAAACGGGCTTTTTTGGCCAAATTCCGCAGTTTGAAAAGAATAAACCACATAAGAAGCTGGGGTTCGCCGCCGTTCGGGTGCCGGAACGCCACAATACAGCGGCTTTTTCCGCTCAGCGCGTTCTGGTATGCCTCAAAAATATGCCTGCTTCCCCGCAGTACAATCCTCGCTATACCCAGAACAAGGAAAAGGTATATCCGTCCGAAGAGTCTGCATACGAAAAGAACAAATTTTGAGATTCTGGGGTCCGGAACATTAACGTCCGGTTTGGCGGTGAACACAGGTTTGATATAAGGCTTGTACATGCCGCCATTATTATATCAATATGCGGGTTTATTTCAAGGCGTCGGAAAGGTTTTGTCGCCGTTCAGTAGAAATGAGCCGCGGACAAGTGTTTTTTTGTCCTTTTTGGACGCAAAACTCATTTTTTTTGCTGGGCAATGGTTTTTTTTGATTTTCTATGGTATTATCATAGAGGGATGTCTAAAATTTCAGCTTTTAGACGCTTTTTCAGCTTTTGGAGAATATATATAAACAGTTGAGTGATGAGTAATGACAATATTCTAAGCGTCAGACCAGTCATTCCCGGTCGTCTTCTGGATCTGGAACGGCCCCGCGTTGAAGCGCTTTTTGACAAGGCTATGGAAACCCCCATTGTGCTGGTCATAGGGGGAGCCGGGTACGGAAAAACCCACGCGGTTTATTCGTATCTTGCCAGGAGGGACATTCGTACAATTTGGATACAGCTTTCCGAGAGGGACAATTTCTGCGACCGGTTTTGGGAAAACTATACGTTGTCCATGTCGATGATCAGCTGCGATTCCGCGAACAAACTGGCAAAACAGGGTTTTCCCGCGACGGCGCGGCAGTTTGAGCAATACCTGTCCATCCCCATGGTGGATATCGACCCCTCGATCAAATACGCCTTTGTTTATGACGATATCCACCTTGTCCACGACAGGGCGGTGCTCCGTTTTCTGGAACGTTCGATCTCCACGCCTTTTTTTAACATTACCTCGATTCTTATTTCCAGAAGGGAACTGCTCCTTAATCTCACGAAAATGCACGCGAAGGGGCTTTTGGGCGAGATCAGCGAAACGGATCTTCGTTTTCGCCGGGAAGAAATGGATGCGTATTTTTCCGTACAGGGCATTAACGCGTCGTCCGAAACCCTGGCTTCCGTGTACCGGGATACCGAAGGCTGGGCCTTCGCGATTCAGCTTGCCGGGCTGTACCTGAAAAACCTGTCCACCGAAGGATACGGCATCCACGTGCTTCAGTCGAACATATACCGGCTTATCGAAAGCGAAATCATGGCGCAGATAAGCGGAGACCTGAGAAAGTTTCTTATCAAGCTGGCGCTGATAAGCGACGCCTCGCCGGAATTGGTACGGGAACTGGCCCGCCTGCATCTGCGGCGGCAGGGCAAAGCGGCGTCCGAGGCGGAAGAAGAAAAAAAGACGGGATCCCTTCTTCATCAAATAGAAGAGATAGGCTCCCTTATCCGTTTCGACGTGTACCGCAACGTGTTCAGCATGCACCGGCTTTTCCGCGAATACCTGGGCGAGTATCTTGACGAGTTAAGCAAAAAGGAAAAAAAGGAAGTGTACCTTGCCGCCGCCGGCTGGTGCGCCTGCCACGATCTGAAGATGGACGCCATCAACTATTATGAAAAAGCGGGGGATTACGGCAGCCTTGTTACCCAGATCAACATGCTGCCCCTGATACTTCCCGGCAAAACGGTACGGCTCCTTTTGAACCTGATGGAACGGATCCCCAAGGGCGTCTATTCAAAGTATACGGTGGCCTATCTGGTTCACGCCCGCTTTTTGCTGAACGAGGGAAAACTTAACGAAGCGCGGATAAAAATCGAAGCGATTATCAAAACCTACGAAGCCCTTTCGGAACGTAAATCCGTGTGCAGCGTTCTTGCTACCTGTTACTACCATCTTGGGGTAATCAGCACCCTTTTGACGCCTATTTCGGGGGATTATTCTTTCCTCCATTGTTTTGAACGATGCCACTACTACCAGGCCAAATGGGGCAGAGAAATAGAACGGCCGAAAGCATCGAGCGTACTGGGGGCTTACGCCTGCCGTGTCGGTTCGACAAACCCCGCGGATATGGAGCGTTATTTTAGCGCCCTGGGCGCCGCGATTCCCCACGTGTCGGCCGCGGTAAGCGGCTGCATGTACGGCCTGGACGATCTGTGCCGGGGCGAGCTTGAGTTTTTCCGTCTGAATCTGACGGCGGCGGAAAGCCATCTGCGGGAAGCCATGGCAAAGGCCCGGGAACGCGATCAGTACGAGATTGAATTCCGCGCCTATTTTTATCTGATGCGGATCGGCATATTTCTGGGCGATGTCGATTATATACTGGAATGTCACAGGTGTATAACCGGTTTTCTTGAACAGCAGCAGTTTATCAACCGGTATATTTATTACGATATTTTCCGAAGCTGGTTTTACGCGCATATTGGAAGCTGTGACAAAGTCGCCGGCTGGCTTAAAAAAGAAAACGAAGACGCGAGACTTAACGGCCCTATCGACGGGCTGGAACTGCTGGTCAGGGTCAAGGCGCATATGCGGGAAAAAAACTACATGGCGGCCATGTACGAATTACGGAAAACCCGGAGTAACGCGGGGGTCTTTGTTATGGGCAAGGCCGAGGTTCATGTTCTGGCGGCAGTATGTCAGTATCGGACAGGAAACAAGTCCGACGCCTATAAAGCGCTGGAAAAGGCGAGGCTTTTTGCCGAACCGAACGGCTTTTTTATGCCCTTTGCCGAAATGGGAAAAGACATCCGGGCTTTGGCTACCCAGGCGGCCAGGGACGGGGCGGGGATACCGGATGCTTTTCTTGAAAAAATACGCAACCTGTCGTCGGCCTACGCGAAGAAATTTTTCCATGTTATCGAATATTTTTCCGCGAAGCCGGATCGTTTTTCATTTGACAGATCGGAAGGACAGGCTCTTTCCCGCCGGGAACAGGATGTTCTTGTGTCCCTTTTCCAGGGCCTTACCCAGGACGAAATCGCCCTGTCCATCTCAAAATCCGTCAATACGGTTAAAAGCGTCATCAAGCGAATATACGAAAAACTCGGCGCCGTCAACCGTACCGACGCTATACGGATCGCGATGAGCCGGGGCCTTCTGGAATGGGAAGGCGAAAAACAGCCGAAACCGGCGCTGAAAAACACGCCGCCGCGGCCTCTGCTGCGAAAAGCCCCGGAGATTTCCGAATGAGGCGCCCCGCCGTAAACGCGCAACGCGGTTTGCGGCGGGGTATCGAGCTCCACCGTGAACGACTTCCGGGGCAGGGAGGCTCATTCGCGGCGGAATGTCCGGTTCCGGCGTAAAAAAGCGCAAAAAACCGGAAAAAAAGACTAATTTTTCATAGGAATCACCTTTTTTGGTGTTTTTCGTTCTTACAATCGAAATCATTATTAGTATTGCGGGCGTAGGTTTGTTCCGCATGACGGGAAATATCCCGGTCATTTACGCCCGTGAAGGAGAAAATATGATTTCGGTCCGAAAAAGAAACAAGTTGTTTAAGGCGGTTTTCGTTACTCTTCCGGCCGTTACCATTTCAATTTTGAGTGTTCTTTTTGTGTATAACGGGCTGCTTACACAGATTAAAGATGATTTAAACCGTATACGGTTTATGACGAACGGCCCTGCCCCGGAGCGATCCGGGACTTCCGCGATGTCCGGGCGCGCCGAAGAAAGCCGGCCCGAATCCTCGAACGAAATCCGGCAAATTGCCGGTTTTATCCCGCCGCGCCGGACGTATTCGGGGCTGCCCGGCCTGGTTTTTCAGGCCGAAAAAAAAGTCGCCGGCCGTTTCTTCATGGATTTTTTTTCGAGAAACTTTACGGGACTGAACCTCTACGCGGCGCTTGGCTTTATGGCGGTTTTCTTTCTGCGGCGAAAATACGCCTGGAATCACCGGAGGGGCGGCGCCGCCGAAGCCACGCGATCTCATCTTCCACCGAAAAACCGGATTCGCGGGAGCGTTTTTGCCATGAACGCGGAAGGAGATGTCCTGGTCGAGGAAAGCAGAACCCTGGCAAGCGCCAACAGCGAAGGCAGCACGTTTTTGACATTCTGGCGCCGCTGTAAAGAACTGCCGCTTTCCGGATCGGGAAGATTCGGCAGGAACCGCGAAACGGAATATACCGATCCGCTTGTCCTGTTTTATAAAGCCAATTCCTCCGCGAGTACGGACATGGCCCGTATCATCAGCCGTCTGGAAAAAGAAAACGGGTATCTGGATATGCTGAAAACCTACGCGTTCCGGATCACGCTGCTGCTGCGGGACCTGGGATTCCAGATCCCCTCCGAAGAAAGCGCTGGTTCGGATCCCCTTGTGGAAACGATTATGGACTACTATGCCATTACGGTGCACGGCATTGGAAAAGAAAGCGCCGGTATTGCGGCCTTCGAAACGGCAAAAAAAGCGGAAGAGCTGGAAGCCGCCGCCAGAAAAGAGGACATAGCTTTTTTACGGGAAAACACCCCGGTCTTTCTGGAGTACATGGAATACTTTATTACGGGAATAGTAAAGCTGACGGACGAGAAAAATATTTTCAACGGCAGGCGCCTGCACGCAAAGCGCGGAACGCCCAGTATACCGCGCAGGTTCGGAAAGCAGCGCAAAAAACCCAGGTAGCGGCATTCCCCTTGTGGGGCCGCGGAAAAAAAGGCTATACTGCTTGAATACGGAACGATTCAAGGAGTATTTATGATGCAATACAGGCGCCGTTTTTTGATTGTTTTATGTCTGCTTATCGCGATCTCGGGTCTGTCCGCCCAGGAAAGACCGGTGTTAACCGCCGGGATAATTCAGAATTTCATCGACAATATGGATGGCATGGACGAGGCTTTTGAGGAAATAGAGAAAGAAAAGGATTTTCTTGATTTTACGGAAAAAATGGACGAATTTCAGGAATCTCTGACGGCATATCTTTACGGCGAGGGTAACGATTTTCCCGCTTTCAGGGCGGCGTTTATGCAGGTAAAAAATATCCGCGCGCCCAGCGTAGATCGGGTGTTTTCCCGATTCGGGCTCGGGCAGCGGGGCGCCGAAGCGTTTTTTGTCATTACTCTGGGGATGACAATCGGCCTTCTGGAAAGCAAGCTTGAAGCCGTTCTATCCGATCTGGATTCCGGCGAAACCGAAGAATTCGAGGCGCTTGCGGATATGCAAAACAAGCTTGCGATGATGCGCGGTCTTATTCATCCCAACGATATGACCTCTCTACAAACCAGCATGGACGCGCTTCTTGAAGAACTCTTCTAAATGCGGCGTTTTTGGATATAATTCCTGGAATCCCCGTTTACGCAGAGGGTCATTTTGTGAAAACCTCTTCAAGGGCCCGGCCTGTCCATAGCGGCGGAATATCGATATTGAAGACCGCGGCGATGGTCGGGGCGATATCGTAAATATTAACCTGCCCGGAAATAACGAAATCCCGGCGGATGTTTTTTCCGTAC
>JAIRSC010000212.1 GCA_031255645.1 Treponema sp.
TGCCTCACGCTCTTTTTGGCGGTAAGATGCAATATCAAATCAGAAAACATTTTATTTCAGTGTTTACTTCAGAAGAAGATAGGCGTGATTTTCAATATATTATAACAGAAAATAAAATAATATTTGTGTTCACATACCGCAATATTTATCTTTATGAAAGAAAATATTAGTAATTTCAAACGTCGCATAACAGGACTGTTTACGCATCGCCGCAGTAGCGGCTCGGGGTTCCGTTCGCCTAGGTCATTCCGCTACGCTCCATTCTCACGGCTCACTCAACCCACAGTTTGTCGTCCCTGGAAATGCTGCGCATTTCCTTATTCGGGCCGCCAAACCTTTGATTCGCAAACGGGGTTCATACCCAGGAGCTTGCTCCTGTGGGTTCTTCATATTACCGCGCAAGCGGTATCCATACAGCTGGAACGGTATACGCGGTCATCAAACCATCGGTACGCTTCATGGGCATTTGCAAACAAAGGCGTATGCGGGTCAGGTGGTTAATAGTAGCTCCCATTTCTCAAATAGTAGATCCTTTTTCCAAAATAGGAGATCCTTTTTTCCGAATAGGAGCTAAAGCCCTGGTCACAGCGGCGTCCGTGCCGCCTAAAGCGCCGTAATCCGCCTCCCTGCTGCCACATCCGGCATACGTCCACTATCGCCCATAAAAGCCATGGAGATGTCATGTTCCACGGCTTTTACGGAAAACCTGGAGAGAGGCGGTTTCCAGCGCCTCGCGGAGCGGCCCGCCGAGTTCAAGGGCTTCGTAGAGCCTGCCGGCTTCGCGGAGGCTGCCCCGCAGTACCGGATGGGGCGGGCTAAAGAGGACGCAGCAGTCGGGATAGGGCAGGATCGAGGTTTCATAGACGCCGAAACGTTTGGAAAGGCCGGTAATGGCTTCCTTGTCCATGCCGATAAGGGGGCGCAGAACCGGAACGCGGGCGCGGCTTTCGGCGCAGCCGATGTTTTCGACGGTTTGGCTTGCCACCTGGGAAAGACTTTCGCCGGTAACAAGACATTTCGTTCCGCGCTTTTCCCCGATGGAAGACGCGGCGTCCATCATCGCCATGCGGAGAAGAACCGTGGACCATTCAGCCGGGGCGCGTTCCTGGATGCGCTTCTGAACCCCGCTAAAGTTGACCGCGTACAGACGCAGCCCCGGCGCGTAGGCGGCGATTGTTTCAGCGAGGCGCGCTGTTTTGTCGAGGGCTTCGGGAGAGGTGTAGGGCGGAGTGTGAAAGTACACCGCGTCCAGCCCCATGCCCCGGATGGTCATAAGTATGCCGGCCACGGGCGAATCGATACCGCCCGAAAGGAGCAGCAGACCGCGGCCGGCGCTTCCCACGGGCAGCCCGCCAAGGCCCTTTTTCCCCAGGCTGTACACATAGGCTTTTTCCCGTATTTCCACGCTGATAACCCCGCCGGGCGACTTCAAATCCACCTCGAAGCCGGGAACGGCGGCGCGGATCGCGTCCCCCGCCGCGCAGCAGATTCCGTAGGAATCCAGCGGGAAGCTTTTGTCGGAACGCCGGGCTTCCACCTTGAATGAACGCGCGCCGCTCTCGGCAAGACGCTTCCCTTCCTCGACGCAGGCCGCGCCAAGCGCTTCCACGGTTTTGGCGGCGACCCGCGCTTCGGCCCAGCCGGCAATGCCGGCGAGCCTGCCGAGAATCCCGGCGACCTGTTCCCCCTGGTCCCCGGCGCAGACGACGTAGAAGCGTCCCGGACGGCTAAACACCCTCGCGCCCGGCGCGCGGACCTCGAGCGCCGCCCTCAGATTCCGGCGGAGTATCGTCTCAAAAGCCCCCCGGTTTCCGCCCTTGAGGGTAAGCTCCCCCGGCTTGATCAGGAAGAGCCGTTCCCCCTCCCTTTGGCCGGGGCTTTCGTTCACAGTTTTTCGCACAACTCCTCCACGGTTTCGGCAAGCGCCTCGATATCGTCCATGCCCGTGGACCAGCCCTGGGATATCCGTATGCCGGAAAAGGCCGTCGCCGGATCGACGCCCATCGCGTCGAGAACGGGCCGCTTTTTGTCCGCCGACGAGCAGGCCGAACCGGTGGAAACGGCAAAGCCCCGTTCGTCCAGGGCGCGGACCATCACCTCGCCGGGAATCCCGGAAAAGGCCGCCTGAAGTATCCACGGGGAAAAACGGGGATCTTCGTCCGCCCTGGATTCCGGTACCGGGACAAAACGGGGAATGCGGCGCAGGCGGGCAAGCAGCGCCGCCATGCGCGCCGAGGCTTCCCGGTACGAGAGGTCCAGGCTTTCCGGCGCGGCGCGTTCTTCAAGGCGCCGGGCCAGTTCCAGTGCGCCGGCGGTGTTTTCCGTTCCCGGCCGAATCCGCCCTTCCTGGCCGCCCCCCCGGATCAGGACGGGGAGGGGCTTTTTCAGCCACAAAAGGCCGGCGCCTCTGGGCCCGCCGATTTTGTGGGCGCTTATCGACGCCGAGTCGATTCCCCATCCCCCTATATCCACGGGGATTTTTCCCGCGGCCTGAACCAAATCGCAGTGGATATGAAGGCGTTCACTCCCGCGCTTTGCCGCCGCCGAAAGGTCCCTGAGGGCGTTCACCGCCCCGGTTTCGTTGTTTACCGCCATAAGCGCGGCCATTTTCGCGCGGGGGTTTTTCGCGAGGGCTTTTTCCAGGGCCGCCCGGGAAACCCCGCCCTCGCGCCCGACGGCGATTTTGGCGCAGGCTACGCCCAGCCGCTCAAGAACGGCGCTGTTTTCCCGTATCGACGGATGTTCCACCGCGGAATAGAGCAGTTCCGCCGCTCCGCCGTTCCCGCCCGCGCGGGGCCGGCAGAGCAGGGAAAAGAGGACGAGGGCGTTCGACTCCGTTCCGCCGGAGGTAAAAACGAGCTCTTCGCGCCGGACGCCGAGAACGGCGGCGCAGCGGGAACGGGCCTCTTCGAGGGCTTTTCTGGCCTCCCTGCCTTCGGCGTGCGGCGAGGAAGGGTTTCCGTAGTATGGGAACGCGGAACCTTCCCGCGGGGGAGGGCCGGGAATCGCCGTCGCGGCCCAGTCGAAATAGCGGCGGATCATGGCGACAGTGTAGCGAAAACGGGAAAAGAGGTACAGGCTCCGGGAAGCGCGGTAAAGGCGGCGCGTTTCCGGTCAGGCTGACAAGATCCCGCGAATTTACTATATTTGTCATATGGGAGCGATTATGAAAACACTTAATCTTGGGAATGCGGGGCTTACGGTTCCGGTTATTGCCGTGGGCTGCATGCGGATCAATACGATTGACAGGAAAGACGCGGATCGGTTTGTAAAAACCTCTCTGGATCTCGGGGTGAATTTTTTCGACAACGCCGACGTGTACGGCGACGGCGCCTGCGAGGAGATTTTTTCCGCCGCCCTTACGGCGGTAAAACGCGAAGACGTCGTTATTCAGACAAAATGCGGGATACGCAAGGGCCGCGCGTTTGATTTCTCGAAGGATCACATACTTGAAGCCGCCGAGGAAAGCCTTAGGCGTCTGCGGACCGACTATATCGACGTGCTGCTTCTTCACCGGCCGGATATTCTTGTGGAGCCGGAAGAAGTCGCGGAGGCTTTCGGCATCCTTCAGGCTTCGGGCAAGGTACGGTACTTCGGGGTGTCCAACCAGAGCCCCCTGCAAATCGAGCTTCTAACGAAACACGTTAAGCAGCCCATTGTGGCGAATCAGCTTCAATTCAGCATTGCCCACGCCAATATGGTTACCGAGGGGCTTCACGTAAACATGCTGGACGACGGGGCGGTGGGCCGGACCGGCGGCATACTCGACTATTGCCGGCTCAAGGACATTACCGTTCAGGCGTGGTCTCCGTTTCAGTACGGCTTTTTCGACGGCGTATTTCTGGGTAATTCCAAATTTCCCGCGCTGAACACGAAAATAGCCGAGATTGCCAAAAAGTACGGGGTAAACGATACGGCAATCGCCATCGCCTGGATACTGCGGCATCCGGCGAACATACAGCCGGTTACCGGGACGATGAACCCTGAACGCCTCGCGGACTGTGTCAAGGGATCGGAGATACAGCTTAGCCGCGACGAGTGGTACGCGATATATCTTGCGGCGGGCAACATACTCCCGTAAAATACTTCCGTAGAACGCAATAAGGAGTTTTATATGTCAACGAAAGGTCTTGTAAGCGCGGCGCTGTTTGCCGTTCTGTTCGCGGCGTTCGTGTCCTGTGATAAACAGCCTGCCCAAACCGGCGGGGAAATGTTGTCAGGCGGCGAAATGTTATCCGAATTTTCCGACACGGAATGGGCCGTGGCTTCCGGCGCAAAAGGAGTAGTGCTTATCAGGGCCGGCCTGTGGGAACTCCAGAACGAGAACCAGGTGAAATGGGTCAGGTACATTAACGCCGGCGATACCGTCGAATGGAAAAATGAAAGCCGGAAACTTCTCAACCCTTCCGCCAACAACGCGGAAAACGAATACTACCGTGTTTACGCGGGCGGGGATTACTGGATACGGGATTACGCGATTGAAGGGCCGGCGGAACCGGGGGTAATTACCGCTTCCGAAACGGTGCTCTATTCCCAGCCCGATCTCGGCAGCCCGCTTACCAGCGGGACCAACACGATTCATCAGTATACCATTGTGGCCGTCGATCCCGAACCGCTGTCCGATTTTGTAAAGATAAGCGCGTACTATAACGCCGCCGGAAAATACATCTGGATAAACAAGCGTTATGTCAAAGCGGAAAACGTTTCGACGAATCCGGACGATGTCAAGGGCATTTCGCTGTACCAGCTCGCGATGGCGACCGCGGATCCCGTCGTAAAAAAAGAACTGCTTAACAACGCCCTGGGCCTGAGCGACCGTTATTACGATCTGATCCAGCGGGGACTAATCGAGGCGGAATATTCGGACAGGATTGAAGCCATTACGCCGAGGAACTTTGTCGTTGCCGAAGACGAACTGTCCGTATACGACAGGCCCGACGATTATGAGGGCGAAAGGGTTGACAGGGTCAGGCCCGGCGATACCGTTACCGTGACGGCCAGGACAAAGGAGCGGGTATCCCTCTACGGCGCGAGCGCCTATTGGTACAAAATCGCCGCGCCGGAAGGCTGGGTGTTCGGCGCGTATCTTGAAAGTCCCGATTCCGGCGATTCCGCCGCGGAGTAGCTTGCCGCGCTTCGCGCCTAAAGCCGTATAAAATCCGCGGCCGTCTACAGCAGGCCGCGGGTATTTAGCGCCGCCTCAAACAGAATGGGTATGGAACGGATGCCCTGGAAAAACGTTGAAAAGTCCCTGTACCAGCTCATGTTACAGTTGTTGCAGGGCGTGCGGCGCAGTTCTTTTTCTTTCATCGTCAGAATGTTTCCCAGCACGTCGGGAAGCTGCATGCAGGGCCGCACGTCGAAGAACCAGTCGACAAACAGCACGTGGGTTCCCCCGTGGCAATGGTATTTTACGCCGGAAGGATCTTTCAGGTAATTGATGATATTTCGCATCGAAATTTCCGAATTGATGATTCCGTATTTCCCCGTTTTTCGCAGCCTGATTCCTTCCTCAAGTCCGTGGATTACGTCCTCCCGCGAAAAGTTAATCGCTTCGCCCCCCAGCGGATACACCTGGGATTTTGAAAACGTCGGATAGTTCAGCGAGATAAAATCGAAGCCCATATTTTTGGCCCGCAGGCAGACCTCTTCGAGCTTGTTAAAGTTGTCGTTCCAGATCAGCACCGACGCCATGGTTATAAGGCCTGTCTGTTTTATCAGTTCCATGGCCTGTGCCATTTCGTCCATAATGTTGTCGATCTTCCGCGATTTCGCCATCGTAACCGGATCGCCTGAATCAAAGGAAATGCTCAGAAGATCGCATCCCGCGTCTTCAAGGCGCTTGAGGATATCGTTCCGCATCAAAAGCCGGGGGGCGGCGTCGAGAACGGCGTTGTGCATGTTCCGCCCGGAAGCTTTTTTGACAAAATCGATGATATTCGGATGGAGCAGCGGCTCCCCGCCGGTAAGGGTAAGGTGTCCCACACCGAAATCCGCAAGCCTGTCTATGGCCTCAAGCGCCTTGTCTTTATCGACAAAAATCTTCGGCTGCTGTTTCCAGATATCGCAGAAATCGCATTTTGCGACGCAAGCGTTGGTAACGGCAAATTCGCAGAATTTCAGCCTATTGGAAAGATAGGTTTTCGCAATATGCAGTTTTTTTCTCATAGTAGTAAATAGTTATATACCCGTTAACGCCGTTTTTGTCAACATCGCGGCCGATTCACGGCGATTGATTCGCCCAGGTTGGTTCGCAAGCGGGGTTCGTCATTCCCGAAAAAACACGCGAAAACCTCAGCCGCCCACGCTCCAGCCGAGGCTTTCCTGTTGTATCCGGTAAAGCCGCGCGAAAAGGCCGTTTTTCGCGAGCAGTTCTTCGCCGGTTCCCTCTTCCACAAGACGGCCCCGGTCCAGTACGGCGATTTTGTCCGCGTCCAGGATCGTGCGCAGCCGGTGGGCGATAACGATGACCGTCCGGTTTTTCACGAGCGCGGAAATCGCTTCCTGTATCTGCGTCTCGTTTTCCGGGTCGAGGCTCGCCGTAGCCTCGTCCAGAAGCACGACGGGGGCGTTTTTCAGGAGCGCCCTGGCGATAGAGATACGCTGCCGTTCGCCGCCGGAAAGGGTCGATCCGTTTTCGCCGATCAGCGTATTGTATCCGTCCGGCAGGGCCCGGATAAATTCGTCGCAGCGGGCCATCTTCGCGGCGGCGTAAACTTCCCCGTTGTCCGCGTCTTTTTTCCCGATACGGATATTGTTCATCACCGTGTCGTTAAAAAGCGTTACGTCCTGAAACACAAAACTCATGTAAGTCAAAAGCGTTTCGGGATCGATGCCGGAAATGTTTTTTCCGCCGATCAAAATCTCCCCTTCCCGAACGTCCCAGAAGCGGGCGATAAGGCGGGAGATGGTACTCTTCCCGCTGCCCGACGGCCCCACAAGGGCGGTAACGCCGTTTTGCGGAATATCAAGGCTCAGGTTTTTTATCACGTCCTGTTCGTTGTAGGCAAAGCTGATGTTTTTAAGCTCTATGGTACAGTTTGGAAGGGAAACGTTTTCGTCGCCCGAAAGGAGTTTTTCTTCGCGGAGTTTCCGCATCCGCTCGGTCGAAAGAAGGTAAAAGAAAAATTCGGGAAGGAGGGTAAGGAGCACCAGAAAAGGCCCGTAAATTTTCGCGCTGATAAGAACGAAGACAAGAAAGCGGATCGGATCAAGCGCGCCGTTCCAGAGCAGGTTGACGCCGGCGAATATGACGAGGCCCATGCCGCTTTGCAGAATGATGCTTGCCAGGGATATAAAGACCCCGGCGACGCCTTCAAACACAATGGCCCGGCGCGTCAGGGTTTTCATCGCGTCTTTAAGCGCGTCCCAGCGTTCACCGGAAAGGCCGAAGGCCTTGACGACCTTGATTCCCTCAAGGTATTCCTGTACCTGGTTTGACACCTCAAGTTTTGCCTCGACGCTGCGGCGTCCGTGGCGTTCCTGTATCTTTCTGGTGATAAAGATTATCCCGAACGAAAGGGGCAGGGCGGCAAAAAGGGCAAGGGCCATGCGCCAGTCGAAAAAGCAGAGTATAAGGGTTACCAGAACCGATGTTATCGCGCCGGCGAACATGCCCGGCGCCACGTGGCTCATAACATGCTCGACGGAAGTGCAATCGTCCATCATGTTGGTGGTAAGTTCCGAAAGATCTTTCCGGTTAAAGAAACTCAGCGGAAGCCTGCGGATATGTTCCGCCACCGCGAGCCGTATCTTTTCCGCTTCGCCGTAAGCCGTCGAATAGGTTTTACGGTATTCGTTGCGGCCGGCGATGATGTGCAGTACCGCGCCAAGCAGCCCCACGCCGAAGAGTTTCCATATCAGAACCCTGTCAAAAGCGCTTCCCGTTATAAGGGGGTTGAGGATCGCCATAATCGTCTGAATGATCACGGCAAAGGTGATAAACAGCGTCAGATTGGAAAGAACCACGGCGAAAACTCCCCGCTTGAAATTCCGGTAGCCTTCATCGGTCAGACCGAACAGTTTTTTTAGGTTAAACATAGGTTTCTTCCTTTTTGTTTACGTCTGAAATTTGGTTACGTCCGAAAACGCGGCCGGGCGTTTTCAGCGCGCTCCCAGTTTCCAGCGCATCGCGCCTGTGTATTGTTCCCACATCCGGCTGTAGCGGCCGCCGGCGCTCACCAGGTCGTCGTGACGGCCCTGTTCGACGACTTTGCCGCCGTCGATTACCAGTATCTTGTCCGCGCCCCGAACCGTGGAAAGCCGGTGGGCGATGATGATCACGGTTTTGTCTTTCATGAGCTTTTCAAAGGCTTTCTGTATCTTCTGTTCGTTTTCCGGGTCGGCGAAGGCGGTCGCTTCGTCAAGCACAATAACCGGGGCGTTTTTGAGGATTGCCCGGGCGATAACGATGCGCTGCCGTTCCCCGCCGGAAAGGTGAATGTTCTTCGCGCCGATAACCGTGTCGTAACCGCGCGGCAGTTTTTCAATAAAGTCATGGCACTGGGCGGCCCGCGCGGCGGCGACGGCGTCTTCGCGGGAAGCGTTTTTCCTTCCCACGAGGATGTTGTCCATAACGCTCTGCTTGAACAGGAACAGGTCCTGGAATACAAAACTTACGACGCCCATAAGGTACCCGGTGGACATATCCCGTATGTCAACGCCGCCGATTGTTACCGCTCCCGAGCGGACGTCGTAGAACCGGGGGATAAGATGGGCGATGGTGGACTTTCCGCTTCCCGATGGACCTGTCAGCGCCGTAACTTTCCCCTGTTCCGCGCTGAAGCTTACTCCCGAAAGGGCGGGGATTTCCTGTTCCGTTTCGCCGGACGAAACCGTGTTATACGAAAAGCTCACGTTGTCGAAGGCGACGGAATAGGCCGCCGCCGTTTTTGGGGACGCGGTTTCCGCGAGGGGCGCCATGTTGAGGATCCTGTCCATCCGTTCTATGCCGTCGGCGACCTGTTTTCCAATCGAGGAGACGTACATAAGCTTGGTAAACGGCGTCGGAATGGAAACGGAAAAAAGCAGATAAAACACCGAAGCCAGGGCGAAGGCCGGATAATCGCCGGCCTTTCCCGAAATCAAAAGAATGACCGGAACAAGGAACAGGTACACGTGGTTTATTACCGTCATAAACACCACCCAGGGCGTCTCAAACGAAAACGTATAGTTACGGACAAATTTTCCGTAGTTCATGATTACTTCGTGGAAGCGCCTGAACGAAAAGATCGTCTGGTTAAAGGCCTTGACCACCGAGATTCCCCGTACATATTCCACGGCGGCGTTGTTCATCTCTTCAAGGGAGCTCTGGTACTTTTCGATAAAGACCCGGGCCGCCCTGCCCCCGTAGGCCGCCATTTGCAGCAAATAGCCCAGCAGAATCGGCGCGAGGCTTGCCAGCCCAAGCCGCCAGTCAAACATAAAAAGGATAACTATGGTAATAAGCGGCATAACCGTTGATCCGGCGAGGTCGGGAAGCTGATGCGCGATAAACGTTTCGAGTTTTTCTATATTGACGTCGACGATTTTGCGCAGTTTGCCGGTGGAATTGCGGGTATGAAAGCCCAGGGGCAGGGAGGCGATATGATCGGTAAATTCCAGTTTAAGCCGGTAGATTGTCGTAAAGGCCGCGATATGGGAGCACATCAGCGCGGCCAGATAGGCCAGCACCGCCGCGGCCGCCCCGCCCGCGGCCAGAACGCCGAAGTTGAGCAGCGCCGTCCGGTTGAGGGCGCCGCCAAAATGGGTGACAATTTCCCCGACAATAAAGTACACCGCGATAAACGGCGTAAAGGAAAGAACGTTGCTCGCTATTGCCAGAAAACACGACAGAAAAACGAGGAATTTCCGCCGCAGGGCCAGTTCCCAAAGCCGGGCCATGCCGGTTTTAGGTTTCGTTTCCTTTTCCATAATCACCTCCCCAAAAAACCGTCCCTTACGACCGGCTGTCCAAAATGGTTTTCAGGGCGCTGGCGCTTCCGCTATGGGACTGTACGATAGCGATAGCTTTCTGCGCCGCCGTTTTTTTGGCTATTTTGACCATTTCGTGGGAAACCGGATTGGTAAAAAGAACGATTAGGTCCGGATTCCCGATAAGACACTCCAGATTCGTCGCCGTCTGGGTGTAAATTTTGGCCTTACAGCCGTATTTTTTGCAGATGGTTTTGTACTGACAGACCATCCTGTCGTGTCCGCCGATGATTACTATACTCATGTTTTCCCCAAAACAGCCGCTTCGGCATCCGCAAAACCGCGTCCCGAAACCGGCTATATGTTAGTTTTATCTTACACAATGTTATATTACTATAACAACAATTGTCAAGCTGGTTTTGTGTCAAAATATCAAAATCCACGTTAATCCGTGTAATCAGCGTAATCTGTGGACCTTTTTGGGGTTCTTGTTGTTTACTTGTTGACATTGGGCGTACCGGGCGAAACAGGGCCCGTATTTGTCAAAACCCGGCGTCTCCACAATTCCCGCTTGACTGTGTTTTATTAGTATAGTATAACATTTATGTAAGTCAAGACTAACTATATAAAACGGTCTTTTCCCGCTTTCGGGAAGCTGACGTTATAAGAAAGGGAGAAAACAGATGAAAAAGGTGCTTGTTGTGTACTGGAGCGGTACGGGAAATACCGAAACGATGGCCAGGCAGGTCGCCGGGGGCGCGGAAGAGGCCGGGGCGGAAGTTACGCTAAAGCCGGTTTCCGAAGCCTCGTCGGGCATGGTTAAGGAAGCGGCCGCCCTCGCGTTCGGCTGCCCGGCGATGGGAGCCGAGGTTCTGGAAGAAAGCGAAATGGAGCCGTTTATCGCCGGCCTTTCCCGGGAGGAGCTGGGCGGCAAACCGCTGGGACTTTTCGGTTCCTACGACTGGGGCGACGGCCAGTGGATGCGGGATTGGGCGGAACGGATGAAAGGCCAGGACGCCGCGCTGGACGGGGAGGGGATTGCCGCCCAGCTTGTTCCGTCCGCCGAAGTTCTGGACCAATGCCGTGAACTGGGGAAACGGCTCGCCGGATAAGCGTTTTCGCGATCCCGGAGCGTAAGGCCGCGCCTGTCCGCCCCTCGGCGTTAAATCAGCGCGTAAAAAACCGTTCCCAGGCACACGGTGATAATTCCGCACAGGCCGATGGCCAATCCGCTCATGCTGCCTTCGGCTTCGCCCATTTCAAGGGCTTTCGACGTTCCCCCGACGTGGCTGCTCGCGCCGATGCTCAAGCCGATAACAAGGGGATTTTTCAGGCGGAAAACGCTTACCAGCAGCGGCGCCAAAAGGCTTCCGATAATGCCGGTCGATATGACCGCCACCACCGTTACCGGGACAATGCCGCCGTGTCCCGAGGAAATGTCCATCGCGATGGGCGTGGTAACCGATTTTGGGATCAGGGAATAGGTAAGGGAATCGTCAAGCCGGAACAGCCGGCAGAGGCCCCAGATACTTACCATCGAAACGGCGGACCCGACGCCGCAGCCCGCCAGTATCGGCAGCCAGTTTTTTTTAAGCAGATCGAAACGGGAATAGATTGAAACGCCCAGGCACGCCGTCGCGGGAACCAGGAACATGCCGATCAGACTGCCGCCCGCGTCGTAATATTCGTAGGGTATCCCGAAGATCAGCAAAACGGCAATGATCAGGGCGGGCGCGGCAAACAGGGGATTAAAAACAAACAGCCGCGTTTTCTTTTGTAGTACGCCGCAAATCCAGTATCCGGCTATGCTGACGGTAATTCCAAAAAACGGCGTATTGCAGAGTTCTTTCATTGCGCGTCCTTTGCGGCCCCGGAAAATTTACCCGTCAGCGCGAGCGTCGCTTTTACCGCGAGGGCGGTAGCGCCGAAGGTAATGATTGTCGAAACGACGCAGATAACGGCCAGCGCCAGAATATTCCGGCCTATCAGTTCGACATGGTTTATTACGGAAACGCCGGCGGGGACGAGAAAAAAAGCCATGTTCGAAAGCAAAAAAGAGGACTTTTCCCGAATGTGGCCGACCCGCAAAATACCGGTTAACAGCAGAACGAGGACAAGAATCATTCCGATAATGCTTGCCGGAAACGCGAAGGGCAGCAGCCCCGACAGTATCCGGCTGACCCAGCACACGGCAAAAACAATGCCAATCTGTTTTATAAGTTTCATACTCAACTATACCCCGCAGACGAAGCTGAAACGCGGGAGCTTAATCCTGCATGGCTTTCGCCGGCCCCAGAATTTCCGCCCACAGAAAACCCTGCTGCAGCGGAGAAAGTCTCCTTGGCAGCGGATTCCGCGGTTCCGCCTGGACGGTTTGGGGAGCCCGTTCGGTCTGTTCAGACGTATCCTGTATGCCGGCGGCAAGCGGCGCGTCCCATGACGGTTTCGGCGGCTCTTTTTTTGGCGGGACGGGCTTCGCTTTCGCGGCGCGTTTTCGCGCGGGCGCGGCGGCGGGCGCGCGGGCCGGCGGGCGCGGCGGCGGCCCGGAAGCGGATTTCTTTTTGCTGTTTCCCGCCGCCGCGATAACCCTGACAATGACCAGCGCTATCGGGATAAGGTAAATCAGGCTGCCGAAAAGATCTTCCATACCGTAACTCCCCGTCTCAAGACATCGAACGTTCGGATCACGTGGTCCCCTGGCCGATGGAGGATCGCATGTCGGTATCCGCCTGAATGTTTTTGAGCCGGTAATAGTCCATTACCCCAAGGTGGCCGTTTTTGAAGGCTTCCGCTATCGCCAGAGGTATCTGGGCTTCCGCGAGCACAACCTTCGCCCTGTTTTCCTGAACCAGGGCAAGCATTTCCTGTTCCTGGGCCTGGGCGGCGGCGCGGCGCTTTTCCGCTTCGGCCTGGAAACGGCGCTTGTCCGCTTCGGCCTGATCCGCCTGCAGTTTCGCGCCGACGTTGGCGCCGACGTCTATATCGGCAATGTCTATCGAGAGAATCTCGAACGCCGTTCCCGCGTCGAGGCCCTTGGAAAGAACCGTGCGGGATATCGTGTCGGGGTTCTCCAAAACCGCCTTGTACGATTCGGAAGAGCCAATCGTCGTAACGATCCCTTCGCCGACCCTCGCGATAATCGTTTCTTCGGTAGCGCCGCCGACCAGCCGTTCGATGTTGGCCCTGACGGTTACCCTGGCTTTTACCTGAAGCTGAATGCCGTCTTTCGCTACCGCGTCGATAGTTACCTTGCCCTTGGCGGTGTCGGGGCAGTCGATTACCTTGGGGTTAACGCTGGTTCGTACCGCGTCGAGCACGTCGCGCCCGGCAAGATCGATGGCGGCGGCGCGCTGGAACGGCAGGGGGATATTCGCCTTGTTGGCGGCCACAAGCGCGCGGCTTACCTTGAGCACGTCGCCCCTGGCAAGAAAGTGGGTTTCAAGCATATCGGAACTTACGTCGATACCCGCCTTGCTAAGCATAATCCGGGAGTCGACAATAACGCCGGGATTGACATGACGCAGCCACATTCCGATAAGCCTTCCCAGGCCCACGTGCGCGCCGGAAAGCAGCGCCCTGAACCATAATCCGAAAAACCGGAAAAACAGCATAAGAAAACCGAGGGCGACAAGCGCCGCGATTACAACGGGAATCAAAAAAGCCAGAGAGTACATCCTAAACACTCCTTACAACGATGGTATTTCCTTTAATCCTGGTGATTTTTATTTCGACGCCCGCTTCTATAAACGAGCCGTCGGCTTCGACCTGGTATGTTTCGCCGTCCACGACCGCCTTGCCGATTGGCCGCAGTACCGTAAGGGCCTTTCCGGTTTTTCCCGGCAGCGCGTTGTAGTCGGCCTCGACGCCCCCGTCGTTTTTCCAGCCGCCGCCCTCGCTCGCGGTTTCGTTGATCTGGGTCTTGAGCATGATTTTGTCGAACATTTTCGTTTTCGGCCCCAACAGGGCGATAACGGCGATTCCCGTAACCGCGGCGATAAGGGCCAGCACGACGACCATGGCGTTGCGTCCCATCAGGTCCCATTCCCACTCAAAGCGGGGAATGATAAAGTCCTGCATTGAGAATATCAGCGAAAAGGCTATAAGCACAAGGCCGGAGATGCCCGCCACGCCGAATCCGGGGAGGACAAAAATTTCGATCGCCAGAAGCCCCAGCCCCAGGATAAACAGGATAAGTTCCAGGGATCCGACCCTTCCAAGCAGGGCGCTTGATCCGAAGACCAGAAGGAACGCGATAATCGCCACGGTGCCCGGAATACCGAAGCCCGGGCTCTGGATTTCCATAAAGACCATCACAAGTCCGATAAGGATAAGGACGGCCTGGACGGGGCCGGACACAAGCAGGGCGATAAGGCCGTCCGCCGCGCTGGGGACGCTTTCCTCGACCGTCAGGCCGGCGCCCAGAACGTCCAGCAGCGCGTCCCGGTCTTCCACAAGGCCGCGGGCAAGGCCGTAACGGTAGGCTTCGCCGGCCGTCAGGGAGAGGAGTTTCCCCGCCGGCGAAATAACGGCGATCCGTTCAAGTTCTTCGGGCAATCCCGTCTGCGCTCTTTCGCCTTCCAGCCGTTCCAGCTCCGCGCCGGACAGGGCTTTCGTGACGCCCTCGACCTTTACTTCCCACAGTTCCACGTCGTAGTCGACCATGGCCAGGGCTATGCCGGTCGGATGTCCGTTTCGTTCGGCCAGCGCGGCGATTTGGGAACGGACGGCGGCGACGGTCTTTTCTCCCGTGGCTTCGGTCGTCCCGTCCACGCCGAGCGCGACCGGCGCGGCCGCCCCCATGGAGGTGCCCGGCGCCATGTAGATGTCGGCGCAGGACAGGGCGATAAGGGCGCCGGCGCTCCAGCTTACTCCCATGGAATTTTCACTGTTCCGCACCCAGGCCACGGTTCGGGCGTCTTTTATCGACATGATGAACGAGGTAATCTGCAGCGCGGAATCGACCCGGCCGCCGAAGGTGTCGATTTCAAAAATGATATACCCGGCCCCGCCCGCCGCGGCTTTCCGCGCTTCCCTGCGCACGAAGGTTACGAGCGAGGGGGCTATATCTCCCTGTATCGGAATGATCCAGGCTTTTGCCGTATCCGCCGGAACGCCGGACAAAGCCGGTTCCGCCGGCGCGATTCGCGGCGCGCTGTCCTGGCAGAAAACGGTTACGGCGGCAAACAGCAGGAACAAGGGCGTTATTTTTTTTTGCATACGATCAGTATATATGCGGGCGGGCGCTTTTGTAAATAGCCCGCATTGCCTCATAAAAAATCTAACCCACATACACTCTTCCGATGGAGGGATCGGAGAGACAGATGAGGTTAACTTTGCAAGAAAAACAGGCATTGACCGGAAGACAGGCCCCGAAGCGTCAACTCACTCAAAACCAGCCGGAAAACCAGCATTTTGGGACAGGCTAACGCCCAAATTTGTATACACCCGGAAAAAAGTATGGTATACTGTGGCTGAGTAACAGTACCGAAGAACCCAGAGTGCCGATGGTGCGGAGCCGACCGAAAGGTATTCCTGAGAACGTACTGCCGGCGGCGATGTTTAAGGAAAAAGCAAGCGCGGCTCCCGCCCCGGCTGTGCAGGTAGCGGAGATACGGTCGGCGAAGCCCGTGGACGCGGCGATACCGGCAACGGCGGAGTCTGCTCCGGTACCGGCCCCAGTTCCGGAACGGCGGGAGCCAAGGCGTGACGGGCGGGAACGGGAACTGGAGCGGCTACGAAAGATAGAGGCCAACTATGAAAAGGACAAGGCGGCATTGGCGCGGGAAAAAACGCCCGCGCTGGCCCGGAGCGAAAGCCACGACATCGGGCATGCCGAGGGGAGCGGGCGAAAGGGCTTGTCCGAGCGGGAAATTGGCAAAATGACTGCGGATTTTCAGGAAGAAGCAATCCGTTCAGGCAAACTCCAAAGCAGCGGATTTTGATAGAATAGTGTAGGGAGGCAAAGGAATATCTTGTTTGGTCCTTATTTTTCGACACAAATCATGCCCAGAATTGATAAACTTGAAGAGTTGCTTGCGTTATTTAACATGACGGCGGCGGTTCCAAGATTACAGGAACAGGGTATAGAACCCCAGCATTATGCGCCGCATATTGGACGGAACTATTTTGAAGATCGGATATTTCCCCTTGAAACGGTGGAGATACAGGGTTTTAAAACCCGGCATGAAGAAGATATAGAACAAGCGATCGTGCATATCGGCCCATACGCGGATGAGTTTGCCCGTTCGATGAGCGCACTGGCGGTGACAGTTGGGACGGATATGTATTTCAGGAGCGGGGCATACCGGCCTGAGGAGGAAGAAGGTAGACAGACAATCGCGCATGAATTAACGCATGTGGCGCAATATGAGGAAGGCAGACTCAATGATAACGCCGACAGGAAGGAATTGGAGCAAAACGCAAAAGCCAGTGAAGCCAGAGAGCGATACGAGCCGGATGCTGAAATGACAATAAAATTAAACGGCAACTATTACACGTTTCCCCGTTCAAAGATGAGGGAATACGCCGGCCGTGTGGCAGCCGGGTTGAAAAAATGGGTATATGAACAGAAATACCGGTTGAGTGAAGAAGCATATCTCCGGTTATTATGTTCGTATAGCAAATGGCTGAAATAGAAATATCAATTAATTATTAATGCGGAAAAGGATCATATATGAGATGCAGGAACCAAAGCAACAGTATTATTGAGAGTTTGAAGGAAGA
>JAIRSC010000216.1 GCA_031255645.1 Treponema sp.
GAACACAATCACTCCGGCCATAATCGCCGCGCTCAGGAGAAGGCATATCAGCATGGCCCCGGCGGTCTGTCTTTTTTGGGACATGGACTATTGTAAGGTGAATGAGGCGGGATTCGCAATGGACAATGAACTTCATTCGCGGCGGGGTCTGATACCCAAGAGCCCGCTCACCTGTTCGCGGTGGAGCTTCAGGGCGGGGAGGTCCATTCAAAAGTCCGGTTTAAACGTATAAAGCCTGCCCAGAATAACGCCTATTTTGTAGGAATATTGCGGGTCGGCGGCCCATGTTCCCGACAGGTTTTTGAGGACCGGAGCGGAACCCTGCCGTACCCAGCGGCGGCGCGGATCCACCAGTTCGTTGTTCAGGGGGCTGTTTGTCGCGTAGGTTTTAAGGTGCTGGATATGCGCCCTGACCCCTATGCGGGCGCTGGAAAAGCTTTCTCCCGGTTCGCCCGGCCCAATCGAACCAAGGCCGCAGAAATTGTTCATATCCGCCGTTACAAGCCCGCCGTAACGGAGAAACCCCGTTTCGAGGCACATCTGGGCAAAGGCGATGTCGTGGTTCACCCCTTCGGCTTCCGCCTCTTCCGTATAACAAGCGGCAAGTTCCCTTACAAATTCGGGATCGGCGCCGCCGTTTACGCTGAGAAGAAACAGCGAAAGGATATCCGCTCCGGTTTCTCCCCTGCCCATTATATTCTTGTCCGCGAACGCGGCGCCGGAAATTTCGGGCAGTCTGCCGCTTTCTTCCGCGTCCCGCGCTGAATTTTCGGGAACGGCCGGAATATCGATTTCCGGGGCATCCGCTTTTTTGAATGTTTCGGGGATATCGAAAATATGGGCGCTGTTTTGCTCGGCAAACAGGGGACACAGCGCAAGCCATGCCGCGGCCGGAAGCGCGCATTTTCTTATAAAGGATCGTTTGATCATGGTCTTTTAAAAATATCGGCTTTATTGGGCGCCGCTTAAAGCGCGAATACCGTTCATGCCCTATATAGGGGTATGAAAAACCACTTTCAATACCCGGTTTCCGATTCGTCGCGGCCGGCAGCCCCGCGTTGTCTTCCGAGGTTTTTACGGCCGCGGGAAAAACTTCTTGAGGAAGGGCCGGAAAGCCTTTCCGACAGGGAACTTTTGGCGATTCTCCTCAATACCGGAATACAGGGGAAAAACGTCACTGTTCTGGCGGCCGAGCTTGTCGATCTGCTCGACCGCGGAAAAACCGTTCCTTCGGCAAAGGAACTCGCCGGCCTTTCCGGCCTGGGCGAGGCAAAAGCCTGCGCGATAACGGCCATGCTGGAATTCGGCCGCCGCCGTTGGGGCCGTCACGGGGTCTGCGTCCGTACGCCGGAAGACGTGTTTAGCCTTATCCGGCATTACGGCGACAGAAGACAGGAACGCTTTATCTGCATATCGCTGAACGGAGCCCACGAAGCGCTCGCGATCCGGGTGGTAACGGTGGGGCTGGTAAACAGAACCATCGTACACCCCAGGGAAGTTTTTTCCGATCCGCTCCAGGACAGGGCCAGCGCGGTATGCGTCGCCCACAACCATCCGTCGGGCAAACTCGTTCCTTCGGAAGAAGACGATGAAATAACCTTCCGCCTCAGAGAAGCCGCCGGCATACTCGGCCTTAATTTTCTTGACCACCTTATCTTTTCAAGCGAGGACTTTTTCAGTTACAGCCGCAGCGGGCTTATCGCGGAAAACCCCGAAGCCCAGTCTTCGGCAAGAGACGGCGAAAAATACAGATACTAAAGAACATCTCCCCCGCAAGCGCGGTTTGCGGCGGGATATTAACCAGACTCTCGAATAAAAGCGGAGTGTCGGATATACTCTCCCTATGCCGGAAATGAACAAGGCGAGCCGCCTTGGCGTTGAGCCGCTGGGAAAACTTTTGCTGAGGTTTTCCATTCCCGCGATAACCGGGATGGTTGTCAACGCCCTGTACAACATTGTTGATCGCATCTGGGTCGGCAGGGGAGTCAACGAAATCGCCCTCGGCGGGCTTTCGCTGGTAATGCCCGTTATGACGATATTTATGGCCTTTGCCATGCTCTTCGGAATCGGCGCCGCGAACATGATCTCGATGCGCCTGGGTCAGGGCAGGAAGGCCGACGCGGAAAACGCGCTCAACCACTGTTTCTTCCTGCTCATCGGCGCCGGCATTGTCCTGATGATTGTGGGGATCATCTTTATAGAGCCGATTCTGTCGCTAATGGGAGCGGAAGAAGGAAGCCAGGCCCTTGACTACGCCGGGCGCTATTTCAGAATTATCCTCTATGGCTCCGTTTTCGGCCTGCTCAGTTTCGGCTTTTCCCACTGTACCAGGGCGCAGGGCTTTCCCGCCGTTACGATGGTAAGCATGATCATAGGCGCCGGAATGAACATGATCCTCGATCCCATTTTTATTATCGTTTTCGGCTGGGGCGTCGAAGGCGCCGCCTGGGCTACGATTATTTCCCAGTTTGTCTCGGCGATCTGGATACTGTCGTTCTGCTTCGGCAAAAAAGCGGTGATACGCCTCGTTCCGCGTACCTTCCGGCCCTCGTTCAGAATAGTGTTCGACATAATGACCTTTGGGATAAGCCAGTTTTTGCTGCAGACCGTTATGTCGCTGGTTCAGCTTCTTTTTAACCAAAGCATGGGCTGGTACGGACCGGAAACCCTGGGACCGGGCGGCGGCGACATCGCCCTTTCGGGGCTCAACATCGGCATGTCCGTCGTTATGTTTATCCTTATGCCGATCTTCGGCATAAACCAGGCGGCCCAGCCTATCCTGGGTTATAACTACGGGGCGAAAAAATTCGACAGGGTAAGACACGCCCTGCTTCTCGCGATAGCCGGAGCGACGTTCCTGTGCGTCGCGGGTTTTATTCTGGGCGAATTTTTCCCGGATTACCTGATCCTGCTTTTCGCGCCCGCCGGCGATCCCGAGCGGCTTAGTCCGGCCCTGCTTGGTTTCGCCCCCCGCGTTATGCGTATAATGATGGTGATGCTTCCCGTTAACGGATTCCAGATTGTCGCGACCAATTTTTTTGTGGTAACAGGCAGGCCAAAAACGTCGATCTTCCTTTCGATGCTCAGGCAGTTTATCGCGCTGATTCCCTGTATTCTTGTTTTCGGCAGGCTTTGGGGCCTGTGGGGAGTAATAGCCGCAATGCCGGTAGCGGACGGGTTTTCTTTTCTGTGTACCGGAACGATGATTTTTTTCGAGCTGAAAAAACTCAAAAAAACGGAGGCTCGATCCGGATTGAGGGAAACATGAAAAGATTTTTCTTTTTCGTTCCGCTTTTTCTTTCGTTGCTTCTTCTTCCGTTGTCCGCGCGGGCGGATACCTACGATGAAGTTGAAGGGACGGGGCTTTATATAAACAGCGTTCCCGAAGGGGCAAAAGTTTTTATTGACGGAGTGGAACGGGGCCAGACTCCGTTCAGCCTCGGCTCGCCGCGCAGCGGCGAATACAGCGTGCGGGTAAGCAAGGAAGGTTATGTCGAAAGGCGTTTCCGGGTCGTGATTCGGACAAGGAGCAGAATCGAAGTTACCGTCGATCTTGAAAAGGCCAGGGGAGAGCTTCTTCTTGACATAAAAAAAGATCCCCTCGCGCCGGCAAGCCTCGCGTTTGATCCCGCCGTGTATGTTGACGGAACCAGGGTTTACGATACAATCCTCAGCCTTGAAACAGGCTGGCGCAGCGTTTCGGTGGAGGCCTTCGGGTGGGCAAAACGTGTCGAAACGGTGTATATCAGCGAAGGGAGCCTGCACAGACTTGAGCTTGTTCTTGCCGTGTCCGGGTTTTCCGTTTCGGAAATTACCCAAAGACGGCGGCGTTTTAACCCGGACAACTCGGGCGCGCTGGGTTCCACAGAACTGATTTTTTCCGTTTCCGCTCCGGGAAGGGGATTGCTGGAAGTGTTCGACGGCGCCGGCGCGCTGGTTTCTTCACAAACGCTGAGGCCGTTTATAACCTGGTCTCAAAACGTTTCCTGGAACGGAAAAAATTCCCAGGGGATAAAGCTCCCCGACGGCGTATACCATTTACGGCTTTCCGTTTGGCAGGACGAAACGGCGCCGATTGTCCGGGACTATAGCGTGGAGCTTGACGCTTCCATCGAAATACGCCCCCTTTCCGCTTTTTCTTCCGTAAGCGGACTTTTCTTTTCGGCCTCTCCCGAATCCCTTCCGAAAGGTTCCTACCAGATTGAGGGGGCGGTTCTTTCGGGAAGGCCCCTTCTTGAAGGGGCGGCCTGGAAAAGCCTGCCCCTGGCGATAACGCTGCGGGCCTCGCCGCTGGATCGGCTGGAACTGGCCGGTTCGCTGGGCGCCGGGGTGCGCTTCGGGGACAGCGCGCTGCTCCACGGCGGCGCGTCGGCAAAGTGGAGTTTTTTCCGGCCCGGAGAAAGCCCGGCGGGTTTTGCCGCGGCCTTTTCCTACGGCTGGGCCGAAAACGGCCCCTACACCGCGTTCGGCATGGGAACCGGAGCGGGCCTTTCCTTTCCCGTTTCACTGCGGATTTTTCAGGTTCCGGCCGTGGATTTGCTTTTTTCTCCCGGCCTTTTGTGGGCGGGCGGCGCCGGCTATCCCGAAAGCTGGGTTCCCAGGCTGGCCGCCGGAGGGGGAATCCTTTTTCGCTACAAAAGCTTTTCGGGCGGCCTTTCGGCCCGCTGGGACTATGCCCCGCCGTCTTCGGACAGTTCCGTCGAGGGCCCCGGTCCGTTAATGTCCGCGCTGGAACTGAAATTTTTCTCTTCCGGCCTGATTTTTTCCCTTTCGGGGGGAATCTGGCACTGGAAGGACAATACCGGAGGTTTTTTCGGCCTTGGGTTGGGGACGTTGTATTGACTACAACCGGAACACTGCCGGCTTTCTGCCGCCCACTCGCCGCTACTGGTTGAGTATTTCTTCCCTGTCGGCCAGGGTTATTTCCAGTTTAACGGTCCTTCCGTTCCGCATCACTTCAATCCCGATTTTCTCTCCGGGCCGGTTGTCTTCCAGCGCCGAATACAGATCGGTAAGGGTAGCGACACTCATCCCGTCCACGCCGGTGATGATGTCTCCGCCCAGGTAGATAACCGTGGAACCATAGCGTACCGGCTCGGCGCCCTGGCGCAGTCCCGCCTGTTCGGCAAGCCCGCCCCTCTTTGTTCGTGAAACCAAAAGCCCCGCCGATACCGGCAGTTTGGCGTACTGAACCAGGTTGGGGAACAATTGTACCACCGAAGCGTCTATCCAGCCCCGGCGCACCCTGCCGTGTTCGATAAGCTCCGCCACAACCCGTTTTGCCGTATTGACCGGAATCGCGAAACCGATACCCACGGAACCGCCCGAAGGGGAATAGATCATCGTATTGATCCCGATCATCCTTCCCAGCGAATCAAGAAGCGGCCCCCCGGAATTGCCCGGATTGATTGAAGCGTCGGTTTGTATCATGTTTCGGACGATGTTCTGCCGGTTGATCTGGATGGGCCTGCCGAGGCCGGAAACAATACCGACAGTAAGAGTCCGCTCCAGCGCGAAGGGATTGCCGATGGCAAGCACCTTTTGGCCCACCCTGAGGGCGTCCGAATCGCCGAACGGTATTTTCGTAAGGGTGACACCCTGCGGAGGGGTAAATTTGATTACCGCGAGGTCGTTTTCCGGATCGGAACCCGCCACGGTTCCCTCAAACTGGGTTCCATCGGAAAGGTTGATAAAAACCTTGTAGGCTTTTTCGATAACATGGTAGTTGGTAAGCACATAGCCCCGGGTATCGATAATCGAGCCGGAACCTGATCCCCCGTCCTGGGGCACCGGTTCCAGAAACCAGTTGATTCCCACAGTTTCGGTCGTAATGTTTACGACGGCTTCGTTGTACTGGTCGTATACGGCTATATTTTCCCGTTCATCGGCGCTGAAAGGCGCGAGTTCCTGGGTGTTAAGGGCCTCCGGCCGTATGCCCTGCGGCCCCTCCGACAGGCGAAGCAGAAAATCACCGCCGGATTCTTCGTCTTGTCCCGCGGTTTCCGGTGTTCCGGAATTCCGGCCGGGAAAGGACGGCTTGATAAATCCGATTCCCAACGAAAACAGCGCGATAATAAGTCCCGTTATAACGGAAAAAAAGACAACTTGTCCCCGGCTGTACAGTCTCATAATCACAAGTATAACAAAAGCGGAAACCTTACAGAAGAGGGTCTTGTTGAATCTGTATTGGACAGAACAATGAGCCTGTCCTAAAACTAATTGACTGTGCGCTGCGCACACGGTTTTGGGACAGGCCCGGACGGGCCCAATAGCATGGAGTTTCGCGGTTCCGAACAACCTGAAAGCTATAAGCTTTGAGCCATTCCAGGATGTTGAAAACCCCCATGCAGTTGACTAGTGCGTCGCGGGCTTTATCTTCCTGGACACTACAGGAATATTCCTGCATGACTTCCGTTATAGCGGCTATATTCTGGGCCACTATTGAAAGTTCGATTATTTCATTTTTGGCCAAAGGCCGCCGCCTGCCTGTTTCTTCCGGAGGGAAGCAAAGTCTCAATCTTGCCATAATTCATTCCCCTTTGCTGTTTATATCTGTTCCCTGTGTAGACACAAACCGATTGCAAACAGCTTCGGCCATAACACCGGGATATGCCCCTTTCTGCCGCATAAGCTCACAGTCCCCATAACAAGGGTGTGCAGGATTAATTTTGAAGTATTTGCATTCCAGGCAGAGCGCCCAATTGAATACCTCATAATCATTGGCCTTGCTCCATGCGGAACGGGCTTTTAAGGATGGTTCGTATTCGCTCATGTTCATCTCCTTATGCCCCGGATGCCTCCGGGGCTTGTCCTTACACCGCCAGGGCCAGCCGGGCGCCCCGAATGTCCCCGTCCAGGAGGCGGAGGGAGGGGAGCCGCCCCCCGAGAACCGCCGCCGCAGGGGCCATGTTCCGGGGGACGTATCCCAGCCGGTAGAGGCCCTTCCCGCCCTGCACGCCTACCATGACCGCCATGGCCCGGGGATCCGCCGGGTTTTCCGGCTCCGGTACCAGGACGGCCCGCACA
>JAIRSC010000235.1 GCA_031255645.1 Treponema sp.
GGACTCAGCCATATCGGTCTTGAGCGTTATGAAACCGAACACAGAATCGTGCATACCGAGGTTCCCCCGGAAGAACGCCCCCCGATGATTGAGATTCCCGAATACAGAAACAAATTTTACCGGTAGTGTCGTTCACGACGCGCTTATCGCGTTTCGCGTTCAAGAAAACGCCGGGCGGAAAGGTTCCCTTCCCGGCCGCACTGTTCCGGGTCAAGGCCCCGGAGCAGCGCGGCCAGAAAGCCCGCGGCGAAGGCGTCGCCCGCCCCGGTGGTTTCGGCGGTTTTTACCGGCCGGGTTTCCACCCGGTAAAAACCGCCGCCCGAAAAAACCGCCGCGCCTTTTTCGGCGAGTTTTACGGCGACCGTTCCGCCTTTTTCGCCAAGACGCCCAAAAAGCGCTTTCCAGTCCCCGGCCCGCGGCGTTCCGCCGAATGCCCGGCGCGCCAGCGCTTCGGCTTCGGCTTCGTTTACAAAAAGGACAAGGCGGTATTGTTCCGGCCAGGAAAGTATTTCTTCGGCGTATGTTTCGGCGAGATCGGCGGTTCCCGGATCGAAGGCGGGGACAAATCCGGGATATCCGAAAGAATTGGAAGAATTGGAAAAATTGGAAGATACGGAAGAGCGGGAAGATACGAAAGAGCCGGCTATTTCAAGACAGCGTTTTTTCACGGGTTTGTTTTCGAGCAAAAAACCCTCGAAGAGGAACGCCCCCGGTTTTGTTCCCGGTGTACGGAACCGTTCGCGGATCAGGGCGGGATCGGGAAGATCGCGGGCCCGCAGTTCAAGCGCCGCGGAGGCCGAAGCGGCGATTCGTTTTTTGCCGTTTACGTCAAGGCAAAGAAACACTCCGGTGGGCCGCCTGCCCAGCCGAAGCGCGGTGAAGACGCCCGCTTCGACAAGTTCTTTTTCAAAGAAGCCGCCGAAGCGGTCCGCCCGCCCGCCCGTTTTTTCGGCGCCGACGCAGCCGAAAAGGCGGTCTTTAGCCCCAGACCGGCGGCGATTTTCGCCGTGTTTGCCGCGCCGCCTCCCGAGGCGTACACGACGGGCGGCGAAAAGGCCGGGGGAGGGTCCCTCGGAGCCTGAATATCCTGAAGATCCGGAAGATCCGGAAGAGCGGCAAGAATCGCCGCCATCGTTTCGGCGGAAACGTGCTGTACCGGCCGGGTAACGCCGAAGCGGCCGCAGAACGCCTCGTCCGCGTCCGCGAAAATATCCGCCATCGCGTTCCCCGCGCAGTACAGTTCTATGTCATCGGGGAACGGCAATGATGTCTTTCAGGCCGGGATTCTTTTCAAGCTCGGTTTTAAGGCTTTCCGAGCGGCTTTTGTTCACGTATTCCCTGCTCTGGAACGAATAGCTAAAGCCGGTGTGAACGTCGTAGGTCCCCGCCCTAAGGGCATAGGCGTCCTCGGTCATAACAAGTTCTTCATCGGTGGGAATGATGTATACCGGTATCTTCGACTCCGGCTTGCTGATAATGGTTTCGGCGCTTCTGGTATGGGAAAGCTCGTTCTTTGCCGGATCGTAGACGATACCGATTCCCTCAAGACCTTCGAGTATTTTTTGCCGCATAAAGAACGCGAATTCACCGACGCCGGCGGTAAATACCAGCGCGTCGACCCTGCCGAGAACGGCCTGGTACGCGCCTATGTATTTTTTCACCCTGTGGGCTTCGATGTCCTGGGCAAGGGCGGCCTTTTTGTCGCCTTCAAGTTTCGCTTTCTGGATATCCCTGCGGTCGGCGTATTTTCCGGTAATGCCGAAAAGCCCCGCCTTTTTGTTCATCGCGTTTTCGATTTCCTCCGCGTTCATTCCCGTTTTCCGCATTATATAAAACGGCAGGGCCGGATCGACGTCGCCAGAGCGGGTTCCCATGACAAGCCCTTCCAGCGGGGTAATGCCCATGGAAGTGTCGAACGAAAGACCGTCTTTGACCGCGTTGATCGAGGAACCGTTGCCGAGGTGCGCGATGATAAGGTTCGTTTTGAAGGGATCCTTTCCCAAAAGCACCGCCGCCCGTTTTGCCGTGTAGAGAAAGCTTGTCCCGTGAAAGCCGTAGCGCCGCGCCGCGTAGTTTTCGTACCACTCGTAGGGTACCGCGTAGAGGAACGCTTCGGGGGGCATTGTCTGATGCCAGGCCGTGTCCATAACGGCGCAGTGGGGCACGCCGGGCAGCACCTTCTTGGCGGCCTTAACGCCGAGTATCTGGGCGGGGTTGTGCAGCGGCGAAAGAGCCGTCATTTCGCTGAAGGCTTCCAGAACCGCGTCGTCCACGACAACCGATTTGGTAAATTTGCTGCCGCCGTGCGTTACCCTGTGGCCGACGGCCTTGATTACCGACATATCCGGCAGACAGCCTTTTTCCTTGTCGGTTAGGGTTTTGATGATAAGATCCACCGCCTCAAGATGGGTGGGGCAGTCGTAATTAATCGTGATTTCTTCTTTGCCTTTGACTTTGTGGTTGATGAAAGAACCGCCGACGGTAACCTTTTCCACCACGCCGACAGCCAGAACATCCCGGGCGTCCCAGTCATAAACCTGATACTTCGCGGAAGAAGAGCCGCAGTTTAACGTCAAAATAACCATGTATAACCTCGTTTTCTTCAAATTGTCGAGCGGTTCAAAAAACTGAAGTTTTGGAACAGCTTCCGTTGCCGGAAGTGTAGCATAAAACGGGAAACTACAAAAGCTCCTGTCTGCCGGCGCTTTTGATCTGTTCCACGATTTCCCGCATTTTTTGCGTTTCGCCCCGTTTCGCTATCAATACCGCGCCGTTTTCCCCGTTTTTGCCGGATCGGACCGCCACGACAAGGTCTTCCGCGCCGATAAGCGCGACCGGGATGTCCGAATCGACAAAACAGTTTTTCGAACCCGTCTGGAAAACCTCGGTGTCTTTTGAACGGGTTACGTCCCCTTCGCCCGTTCCCGTAAGGGCGGCGTATTCGTCCCAGCTTCCCATGTCGGTCCAGTTAAAACCCGCCCTGACCATAATCGTCTGGGAACATTTTTCGGCAATCGCGTAGTCGAAGGAAACGGCTTCCGCGTCCCTGTAGGCTTTGTCAAGATCGCGCCATTCCCAGAGGATACGGAGCCCGTGCTCAATCCTGAGGGAACGTTCGTCCGGCGCGCGGAGTTTCCCGAAAGGCAGGATAACCCGCGGGGCCTTTTGCCTGAATTCGTCGAGGATAAATTTTGAGGAAAAGGCAAACATCCCCGAATTCCAGTAAAAATTGCCGGCTTCCACAAAACGTTCCGCCTGTTCCCCGCCGGGTTTTTCCCGGAAAGAAGCGACGCCGTACACTTTCGGGTCTTCGGCCTTTGCCGAAAGAAGCGTCCCCGCCTCGATATAGCCGTAACCCGTTTCCGGCCTCGTGGGAACAATGCCGAAAACGGCGAGCTTGTCCGCCTGGGCAAAAGCCTCGGCGGCGGCGGCGTCGATTTTGAATTTTTCCACCGGCTCGATAATATGGTCGCTTGTCAGCGCCAGCATTTTCCGTTCTTTGCCGGCCATCCAGTCGGCGTACATCGCGGCGCAGGCAATCGCCGGGGCCGTGCTTTTTGCTTCCGGTTCGGGAATAAGCAAAAAGCGGTTCAGGTCTTCGGGAGGGTAGTCCCTGCAGGCTTTCACGATATGGGATACGTGCGATTTTCCGGCGATAATGATTACCCTGCCGTTCCTGTCGATAACCGAAAGCGCCCTGTCCAGCGCGGCGGAGAAAAAACTGCGGTCTCCGGCGGGAAGGAACTGTTTTGGGAGACGGCTGCTGCTCGCCGGCCAAAGCCTTGTGCCGAAACCCCCCGCCATAATAATACAATCGTCAAACATGCCTTGTTGACAGTATAGTTTAGACTCCGCTTCGCCGCAAGGCCGCGCAACCTCAACCCCGATCCGGGGTCAAATATAGACACGGAAAGCGTTTGGAACTATAGTAACAATAGAACAATCTGGAGACAAGCGGTTTGAGTTTATGAAAGAATCCAGCGTAGCGCAGGTGATTATCGCCATTATTCCGATGGTGGGAATCGTAATGAGTTCCATAGTCGCGTTTTTTTATCTTTTGTGGCATCACCGCCGTAAAATTCTGCTCATCAAGGCCGGACAGTACCACAACAACGGCGATTTTGATCTCTTGTCTTTCAGCCTGCTTACGGGACTTCTTTTGGCGAGTGTCGGGGCGGGGTTGACCGTTTTTTTCGCGTTGATAGACGCCGGATACGGTCTTTTGGGCGGCATAATTCCCCTGGCGCTCGGGGCGGGGTTGTTGGCGTTCTATTTTGTCAGGCGCGGCGAACACCGTTGACGAACCTGAACGGCGGCGCTGTCGCCGGGTTCGGCGCGAAGTATGACATTCCCGACGAGCCTTTGCTTATCAAACAGATTGTGGAGGGGCAGAAGGATCTGTTCCGGCTTTTGATAGGCCGGTATCAGCGGACGGTACACAGCATGGGCCTGAGTTTTTTCCGCAACGTCGAGGACGCCGCGGATTTTACCCAGGACGTGTTTTTTAAGGCCTACCGGAACCTTTCTTCCTTTAGGGGCAGGAGCCGGTTTTCCACATGGCTGTACCGTATCGCCTACAATACGGCGATCAACGGCGTTACAAGGAGAAAGGAATACCAGAGCCTGGCCGAAGAGGTTCTTTTTGCCGGGGAAACCCCGGAACAGCTTGCCCTGAAAGCCGCCGCCAGGGAAGCGGTCGTAAAGGCGGTAGGGGAGCTGCCGGAAAAATACCGGATATGCGTGGATCTGTTCTTTTTTTACGACAGATCCATCAAAGAGATCGGGACGATTACCGGGTTTCCCGAAAATACGATCAAGTCCCATGTTTTCCGGGCAAAAAAACTGCTTAGGGAACGGCTGGAATCGTTTTAGGCGGACAGGGAGAGGGAACATGAAATGCGACGAATTTAAAAAGACGGTTTATGAAGGCGAAGAAAAGTTTTCGCCCGGGGAAAGACTGAGCCTGGCGTTTCACGTTTTTTTCTGCGGGCGCTGCGCGCGGGAACTGCGGCGTTTCGAGGACGCGCGGGAACTGCTCGCCTCCGGTTTTATTCCTCCTTCCCCGGATTTCACGGACGCCGTTATGGCGAAAATCTACGAGGAAGAGGGAGAAGAGGAAGTGTTCGACATTCCTGGAGGCGTTTCCACGCGGGGCTGGGTTATTGCCGGCGTCCTGATCCTTCTTTCCCTGGCGACCGCGTTTTTCGGCGGGGACTTTAGCGGCATCGCCGCTTCCCAGGGCTCTTCGTTTCTGCTCCCCCTCGGTATCATCATTGGAATTATCGTCAGCGCCTACGGGGCGCTTTTTATCGGCAGCCACCTTAAAGAGCTTTCCGCGCGTTTCCGCCTGCATTAGCGAAGCGGATACAAAACCGCCGTCCCGTTTACAGCCGGATAAACTCAAGAAAATACAGTTCCCGTATCCGCCCCAGATGAAGCAGCGCGTTGTAGCGTTCAAGAAGCCCGCTGTTGAGCGCTTCGGTATCCGTCCGCTGTAATTCTTCCGAAGTAAACGAACCGACGTATTCCCTGGTCTGGGCTTTAAAGTCGGAAATACGGGAAACAAGCTCTTCGGAAAAAGGGCCGTCGGAACGGTCGTAGGGAAAGGCGACGGTGATGATGATCGTTTCCGGGTTCTCTCCCGCCGTGGAGACGCGCAGTGTTCCGAGGTTCGAAAAAATCGCTTCCTCGCCGGGAATCCCCGTTTCCGTTCCCCCCGTTCCCGCCGTTCCGTTCCCCGGGGCTTTTCGGCCGCGGACAAGACCGTAGGCGGTTCCGGCGGCGAGTATCGCCGCGAGGACAAGAACGGCCGCGACAAGAACGCGGTACAAAACCAAAAGGCCGCCTGGGGGCCTTGTCTCTTCGCGTTTCACGACGCTTCCTCCCTACATTAAATGAAACATACGTTTGGCAATCATAAAATAAACGGCAAGGCTGGTTCCGTCAACCAGCGTGGTTATGATCGGCGCCGCCATTACCGCCGGATCCAGCTTGAGCTTTTTCGCCACCATCGGGAGTATGCATCCGATGCTTTTCGCGATAACAATCGTGATCAAAAGGCTGAAGGTAACGGCGAAGGAAAGGCTGCTGTTTTTTCCGTACATAAGGTAGATTCGTATATAGTTTATTGCCCCCAGGCCCAGGCCGCAGAGCGACGCGATACAGATTTCCCTGCCCAGTACCCGGAAGATGTCGCCGATACGGATCTCTCCCAGGGCCATACCGCGGATGATCAGCGTAGAGGTCTGCGATCCGGCGTTTCCCCCCGTATCCATCAGCATGGGGATAAACACTACCAGAACCGGCAGCGTCGCCAGGGCGTCTTCGAATCCGGCGATGATTGTTCCCGTTACCGTCGCCGACAGCATCAGTACCATAAGCCAAAGGATACGGTTCCGCGTCAGCTTGAAGATGTTGGTTTTAAGGTAGGGCTCGTCGGAGGGGTTAAGGGCCGCCATTTTTTCAAAGTCCTCGGTGTTTTCTTCTTCTATAACCTCGACCACGTCGTCGACGGTGATGATCCCCACCATGTGCCTGTCCTTGTCCACCACGGGAAGCGCGAGCAGGCCGTACTTTTTGAACAGGGCCGCCGCCGCTTCCTGATCGTCGGTGGTGGCGGCGGAAACAAAGTTGGTGTCCATAATGTCGCCGATAAGCTGGCCGGGATCGGCAAGCATCAGGTCCTTTGCCGGTACGACACCCAGAAGAAGCCGGCCTCTCCCTATCACATAGCTTGTGTAGATTGTTTCTTTGTTAATGCCGATTTCCCGTATGTGTTCAAACGCGGCGTGTACCGTGCTTTCGGCGTTAAGCTCCACGTACTCCGTGGTCATAATGCTCCCCGCCGAATCTTCGGGGTACTGGAGCAGTTGATTGATAAGCGTGCGTTTTTCCGGGTTTACCTGCTGCAGCACCCGGTTCACGACGTCGGCGGGCATTTCCTCGATTAGGTCGACGGCGTCGTCCACGAAAAGTTTGTTGATAAGATCGCCCGCCTCGCTGTCGGTAAGCGCCTCGACGATAATCTGCTGTTCTTCCGGTTCCATGTGGGAAAAGGCGTCCGCCGCCGTGTTTTTGGGCAGCAGCCTGAATATCCGCACGATCTTGTCCTTGCCGATATTCTCGAAAATGGCCGCTATGTCGACGGCGTTCATGCCGGCAAAAAGGGCGTAGACTCTGGCTACCGGAATGGGGTCTTCTTCAATAAGTGAAAGGATTGCTTCCTGCATCTGTTTCCTCCTGCGATCCCGGTAGAAGACCGCGGGGGGCTTTTACAGGGATCCGATAGGCTCTACCGCGGGCAAGGCGGGCGGTACGTCGTTTACTGTGGATATATGGCTGGATAAACTACCGCCACTGTCCGAATCGGACATACGTACCTCCCGCTGAAAAAGATGCATACGCGAAGACTTCCCTTCAGGACCGGAGTTCCCGAAAAGCCTCTCCATCAATACTAACCTGAAAGCGTTGTTTTGGCAAGCGCCGGGGCGCGTCGGCATGGATGAGGGCGTTTGCGCGGAGTTTTCGAAGCAAATTACGCTCGTTATGGAATCCAGATTCCTCCAATAAAATCATCGGTCAGCCCCACAGTGACATCCTTGATTAGTGCTGGATTTCCACCGATGATAAACACCGCGTGGCCGCTCATGCCGGCGGTATTTGCGTTGGAGTCGGGGGGAGCCGAGATAGTACCGCCGCCCACTTTGGTGAAGTTGGTCGAGCTGGTGTTTACATGCACCCCGCCGCCGTTGCCGCCGATGGCCCTGTTACCGCCGATGGTTCCGCCGCTCATGGTAAAGACCCCGCTGAAAGCTACATTCACGCCGCCGCCGTTGCCGCCGATGGCCTCGTTGCCGCTGATCTCCGTACCGCCGCTCATGGTGAAGAATCCGTTGCTTACATGCACCCCGCCGCCGTTGCCGCTGTTGGCCGTGTTACCGCTGACGGTTCCGCCGCTCATGGTAAAGGGTCCAGTACTGTCAAAAACTACGCCGCCGCCGTCGCCGACGCTGGCCGTGTTA
>JAIRSC010000239.1 GCA_031255645.1 Treponema sp.
GGCTATGCTGGTAACAGGCTTTGCCGCTATCGGCTGCGGCGATTCGGACAGCGGCAGTGCCTTTGGGGGCCTGGGCGAGACGATTACGAGGAGTGATGTTCAGGTTTATATAGCTGGAGCTGGTACAAGCAACGACACCGCCAATTCCATTACTAGCTACACGGGGATGACTAACCCAGTCGGTAACATTAGCGATGTGGGCAGCGCCAGCATGACAAGCGGGAAACTTAGCTTTACTCTGGGACCCCCCACTGCCGGGTGGGACAATTTGACCACGCTTGGGGTAACAGCCAGTCCAGGCGACGCCCAGGTACTGATTATTACCGGTTTCGCATACAACAACAGCGACCGATTATCCTACGGTGACGGCACCGACAAGTTTGTAGTCTATGTTTACGCAGACAAAAATGTTACTCTTAGCGGCGCCGGTATTGACGGGCAGGTGAGACTGGCGAAAGGCTGGAATCATGGTATTTATTCGGACAGCGCCAACAAATTCTCTTCCGGCGGCCCGGAAACTTCCTACAGGTGGTTTACCAATAGTGGTAGTTAACGAAGATACCCAGGAGCAAGCTCCTGGCTTCGTTAAGTAAGGTATGGATGGCCGATGCCCCAATCCGCCCTCCGTGGCGGATTAGGGCATCGGAGTTTGCGCGTTGCGCAAACTCCACCTCCCCGCCGAGGGCGGGGAGCATTGGAAACAGCGGCATACGCCCCTTCGGGTCGTTTGACGATAGGAAACGATTTATGGGCGCTGGCGCGCCCGACGTCATCCATGCCGACGGACACCTTTGTTTGGACAGGGGCGGCGGCAACTCCCCTGTGAAGGGCATACGGCGTCCGTAAGAAAATGCCAGGCCAAAGCCTGCGTAAGTAACGGCGACGTCCCGCCCAATACCGGCATGCGAAACATTGAGCATGTTCCTGCGTAAAGGCGGCACGGTGTGGGCCACAATTAAAGCCACTGTTGTAATTAAAGGTTTCAAGGCCCGCCAGCCCGAGCAGGGGTTGCCACCACCCCTATAACTTACAAAGATGCCCACCAACCCCGGATGCTGTGCATCCACCCCCAAACGTACTATACTTGTTTCATGCCGCAAAAATTCACTGTTTCGGAGCTTACCGGCCTTATCAAACTCAGCCTCGAAGAAGGCTTCCCGGCGGTGCTTGTGGAAGGGGAGCTTTCCAACTGGAGACCGTCCAGTACGGGGCATTATTATTTTTCGATGAAAGATCCGGGGGCGAAGATCGACGCGGTGATGTTCAAAAACCGCCGGTCGTCCCTGCGCTTTGAGCCGAAAGACGGCATGCTGGTACGGGCGCGCGGGCGGATTTCCGTATACCCCCAGCGGGGGAATTACCAGCTTGTCGCCGAAGAGATGGAGCTTGCCGGACAGGGGGATATTCTGGCAATGCTCGAAAACCGCAAACGGGCGCTCGCCGCGGAAGGCCTTTTCGACGACGAGCGGAAAAAGCCAATCCCCCGTTTTCCCGAAACCGTCGCCGTGGTAAGCTCTCCCACCGGAGCGGCGGTTCAGGACATACTCAACATACTCCGCCGCAGGGCGGAGGGGATCAACGTAATCGTCCTGCCCGCTCCGGTACAGGGCGCCGACGCCGCGCCGATCATCGCCCGGCGTATCGAGCAGGCGAACCAGTGGAAACTCGCCGATGTGATTATCGTCGGACGGGGCGGCGGAGCGCTGGAAGACCTGCTTCCCTTTTCGGAGGAGGTCGTGGTCAGGGCCGTGGCCGCGTCGGAGATTCCCGTGGTAAGCGCCGTGGGCCACGAAATCGACAACGCCATCTCCGACCTGGCGGCGGATCTCCGGGCGCCGACACCGTCGGCCGCGGCGGAACTGGTAAGCGCCCGTCGGGGCGAGGCGCTCGAAACCGTAAAGGCGGCCGCGCGGACAATGACGGAAACCATAACGGACAGAATCGGCCGGGCGCGGCTTCTGCTGAAACCCTTCGACCCTGAAGACCTGGAATACCGCTTCCGGGCGATCCTGCAGCCCCGGCTTATCCGCCTTGACGACGCGAAAGAACAGCTGCTTGAAAACCTTTCCGGCCGTATCGCCGATCTGCGCCGCAGGCTGGAACTCGCCTCCACCGTTCTGGAAGCGGGAAGCCCCCTCGCGATACTTGAACGGGGCTTTGCCGTCGTAACGCGCGAAGAAAACGGCGAAGTCCTGCGCCGGGCCGGGCAGACCGCGGCGGGCGACAGGCTTCGGATCAGGCTGATGGAAGGAAGCGTCGAAGCCCGGACGGAACAATGTGAAATCGAAGCAAACGGCTGATAAAGTAAATTCGATGATGAAGATAAATTCGATGAAGACAAATTTAAACGCCATGGGGGAACCATGAAAAATTTTGAGGAACGTCTTGAACGGCTTGAAAGCCTTGGAGAAGCGATACGGAAAACGGATCTTCCCCTGGAAGAAGCCCTCAAGGCTTTTGAAGAGGGCATCAAGCTTGCCCGGTCTCTGGAAAAAGACCTTGAAAAAATCGAAAGCCGCGTCGAGATACTGATGAACGGCCCCGAGGCCAGGGCCGAAGAAAGCCCTGAGCTTGATCTGTTCAGCACGGAAGACAGGTGATCCGCATACAGATACTTCCGCCGGAAGAAGCGAAAAAGATCGCCGCGGGAGAAGTAATCGACAGACCGGCCGCCCTGGTTCGGGAATTCATCGACAACGCCATAGATTCGGGGGCTTCTTCCGTGGAGCTTGCCGTCGAAGGCGGCGGAATACGCAAAGTCGAGGTAAGCGACAACGGATCGGGAATGGCGAAAGAAGACCTTGTACTCTGCGTCAAGCCGCACGCCACAAGCAAAATCCGCTCCCTCGACGATCTTTCCCGGGCGACGACCCTGGGTTTCCGGGGCGAGGCCCTCGCGGCGGCGGCGGCGGTCGCCCGGCTGGAAATACTCAGCGCCGCCGAAACCGGCGAAGCCTGGCTCCTTGAAACCTTTCCGGCTTTCGCGGGGCAGGCCGCGGGCCCGGAACAGGCGTCAAATGAACGCCTTGGTCCCGGCAGCCGCGTCCGGGGAACCAGCGTCCGGGCTTTCGGTCTTTTCGACGCCGTACCGGCCCGCAAACGCTTTCTTAAACGGGAGGGAAGCGAAGGCGCGCTGTGCAGGCAGGTCTTTATCGAAAAGGCCCTCGCGTTTCCCGAAATCACGTTCCGCTTTGTCCAGGACGGCCGGCTGAAAATTCACGCGCGGAACAACGCGGCCCCGTCCGGCGGCGAAACCAGTTACCGCGGCCGTTTCGGCGAGCTTGTTCTCGCGGCGGACGAACGCCAATTCCTCCACGAAATCCACGCCGCCGGAAAAGGGTTTTCCGTAACGGTCGTATTCGGCGGCCCGGAGCTGTACCGCCACGACAGAAGGCAGCAGTATGTTTTCGCGAACAAACGGCGGATTCAGGATTACAGCCTTATACAGGCCCTGGAATACGGGCTCGCGGGTTTTTTCCCCAACGGGAGCCATCCTGTCGGGGCCGTTTTTGTCGAGGTGGATCCGGCCCTCGCGGACTTCAACATACATCCGGCCAAACGGGAAGTACGCTTTGCCGATCCCGGAGCAATACATCACGCCGTTACCTCCGCGCTTGTCAGCTATGTCCGGGAAACCGCCGGCCGCTTTCGCGCTTCGGACGCGGACGGGCGGGACGAATCAGGCGTTCTTGATTTTCCGGGCGGATACGGCTCTCGCGGCGGGGCGGGCGGCGCTTACGGCCCGGCGGGCGGCTATTATCCCCGGGGCGGCGAAACGTCCGGCAGGCTTGCCATGGAGGCCCTGCTGGAACGGAAAGACGAGTTTAGCGCGCTGCTGCGCCGTTCCGGGCCGGACTGGTCCGAGCGGGAACCGGCGGCCGCGGACGGAGCGCCGGCTGCCGAGCCGGGGATCGCGTATTCGGGAAGCTCCGGCGGCCGCGACGGAACGCCGAGGCTCGTGGGGCGGGTTTTCGGCCTGTTTATTATTGTCGAAAAAGGCGACAGGATTTTTATCATCGATCAGCACGCCGCCCATGAACGGGTTCTCTACGAGCGTTTTCTGTCAAAGCCGATTGCGGCCCAGGAGCTGCTGGTCGCGATCCCTTTCTGTACCGAAAGTGAAGACGAAGACAGCTTCCTCCGCGGCAAAAAAGAAGCGCTTGCCCGCCTGGGCATCGTCCTTGAACACGAAGACGGCGTCTGGAGAATCGAAGCCCTGCCGGCGGGCTGGAACCGCGGCGACGGCGAAACCGTGGAAGAAATACGTTCCCTGCGGAACCTGGGCGGCGGCATGACGGAAAGCTGGGCGGCGTCCCTGGCCTGCAGGGCGGCGATCAAGGACGGCGATTATCTCGACGACGGCGCGGCCCGTGAGCTTGCCGCCGCGGCCCTTGCCATACCCGCGGGCCGCTGTCCCCACGGCAGGCCGATCTGGCTCGAGATAGGCCGCGAGGATCTTTTCAGGGCGGTGCGGCGGATAGAATGATCCCCCTCGTGCCGTCCGTGGTATATTCCCTGCTCAATCGCCGGATACACGAAGCGATTATCCAGCCAAATGGAATAGGTATCCGGATAAACGCGGCGGGGTACACGGGCGATCTTTAGGGAATCGGCGTTTTGCCCGCATTTGGCGGGGAGTTTTTATGTTTGTATACGGAGGCTGCTTATTAAAAAACTATGTGGACTGATCTTGTGCGCGCTGCTGTGCCTGGCGGCCTTTGCCCAGACCGAAGCGGACTTTACCGTGATATTGACGGAAGACGGCGCAGGGGCGGTAATCACCGGCTATACCGGCAGTATAGCGGCGGTGAAGA
>JAIRSC010000146.1 GCA_031255645.1 Treponema sp.
TTCATATCATAGCCTTATTTCCTGAACCAAGAGCCAGCAGAATTAAGAATTGGAATACCAACGTTTATATTAGAATTATACGGACCAAAACTGTACGCCGCTCTTTCAAATGGTCGTAATATGTCTTCTGTACGTCGTCGTTTACCGCCTCCCCTTCCAAATGCTGCTTCGTCGCTATACGCGTCTCCCCCACAAAGATATGCTTGCTCTCTATCCACATGCCCCCGGCCGTCGTGTTCCGTTGCAGCATCCGGTTGTAGTACAGCGCCGTCTCCCGGCTCCCCTCGTTGTATTTCACCGCCCGTTCCCCGTCAGACCCGTACACGTACTTCATCGCCGCGGTCGGGTCACGGCTCTCTACCAGCTGGGTCTTCTCGTTCCACCGGTAGTCCCGCTGGTACGCTTCCGTGGGCCCGGTGTTCCCGCCGCAGGGATCCCTCATCGCAAACCCGTAGTCCGTCGAATATATTCCGCCTTCTTCATTGGAGAAGTGTAGCACAGTTCCGGACGCCGCGCAAGCGTTTTTCAGGCTGATTCGCAAGCGGGGTTCATACCCGGGAGCTTGTTCCTGGGTATCTTCGTTTTTTGAATTAGTTGACACTTTGGGGTAACGTTGCCGGAATCCGTCTTTCCGGCTATGGTAAGACCATGGACCTTGAAGATATTGTCGTCGTACTGGCGCGGCCTTCCGAACCGGGAAATACCGGCGCTGTATGCCGGGCGATGAAGAACATGGGCCTCTCCCGGCTCCGCGTCGTTTCGCCGCTATACCAGGCCGGTCCCGATCCCAATGTCCGGGGGCTTCCCGAAGGGCCGGAACTGGAAAAGCTGCTTGGCCGGGCGGTACACGCCGCCGAAATTTGGGAGAACGCCCGGCGCTTCGACAGCCTTGATGCGGCCCTGGCGGACTGCGCCGTTGCCGCCGGAACGACCCGCCGCCGGGGCAAGCGCCGTAAATCCAACTCGCTGCGGCCCCGGGAACTCGCGGAATTCCTTAAGGACAGGCGCGGCCGGGCGGCGATTGTGTTCGGCAACGAGCGTACCGGCCTTAACGACGAAGAGCTTGCCCTCTGTAACCTGGCGTCCCACATACCATCGAATCCGGAATTCCCCTCTATCAACCTTTCGCACGCCGTCCAAATCTACGCCTATGAACTGTACCACGCGCTGGGTCCGGCCGGACAAACCCGGCGCGCGTCCGGCGCGGACAGCCGCTGGACTTTGGCGGCGCCGGAATCCGAAATTCCCATGACACAGGCGGAATGTACGGCCCTGGTACGGCGAATCAGCGGATCGCTGGAAAGCCTGGGCTTTTACCGGCATCCCGGCAGGGAAGAACAGGAACGGTTTTTGCGGGACTTTTTTTCCCGGGCCGGCCTTACCCTGCGCGAGGGCCGTTACCTGGGAAACATCAGCGCCAGGGCGGCGCGGATCGCGCTCACGAACCGCGGGAGAAAATCTTTGTAAAACTTTCCGTATACGGGGGGCGGGCGACGCCGTATTCGGTAATCACCGCGGTAATAAGATCGTGATCCGTTACGTCAAAGGCGGGGTTAAACACTTTGACTCCTTTGGGAGCCATGCGTTCTTTGTACCACATCTCGGTTACTTCCTCGTCCTTTCGTTCCTCAATCACGATATCCTTTCCCTCTTTGATTGACATGTCAATCGTGGAAGTGGGGGCGCAGACATAAAACGGAATGTCGTAATGTTTCGCCAGAATCGCCACGCCCGACGTACCGATCTTGTTGGCCGCGTCTCCGTTGGCCGCTACCCGGTCGCAGCCGACAAAACAGGCTTTGACCCAGCCGTTCTTCATAACCTGGCTTGCCATGTTGTCGCAGATCACCGTAGTGTCCACGCCGGCGCTGACCATCTCGAACGACGAAAGCCGGGCGCCCTGGAGCAGGGGCCGGGTTTCATCGCAGAAAACCCTGAAGTTCATGCCGCGTTCCCGGCCCAGATGTACCGGGGCCAGGGCCGTGCCGTAGTTTACCGTGGCAAGCTGGCCCGCGTTACAGTGGGTAAGAATTCCGTCGCCGTCTTTTATAAGGCCAAGGCCGTATTCCCCGATGGATTTGCAGACCTGCACGTCCTCGTCCCGGATTCTCAGCGCTTCGCCGTGGAGAAGTTCCCTGAGCTTTGCCGGCGGGGCGCCCTTGTTGTCCAGCACGACCTTTTCCATGCGGTTCAGCGCCCAGGAAAGATTTACCGCCGTGGGCCGCGAAGAGTCAAGGTAATCCCTGGCCTTTTTGAATTTCGCGTAAAAGCCGTCGTAGTCGCCGGCGTCAATTTCCAGCGCCGCCAGGTATACGCCGATTGCGGCGGCGACCCCGATGGCCGGCGCTCCCCGGACCCGGAGCAGGTAAATCGCCTCGAAAATATCTTCCTGTTTTGTCAGATAAAGAATCTCTACCGTACCGGGCAGTTTCGTCTGATCAATTATTTTGAGCGCTTTTTTTTCCTCGTCCAGCGCGACGGTGTCAATCGACAGTATGTTTTCGCCCATGTTGTTTCTCCTTCCGTTAATACCGGCCAATCGCTAAAGCGCGTCCACGGCTTTGACGGCCCCGCGGAACGCGGCGACAAAATCATCTCCCGTTTTGAAGGCGGCCCTGTTCATGATAAGGTCTTTGGCGCAGAGTATGTTGATCCGCTCGGCCCGCGCCCGCTTTGCCCTGTCGGCGATAGTGGTTACGTCCTTGACCTGGGCCATTCCCACGGTACGGCGAATCAGTTCCGTGCCCGCGCCCGCGGCGGTGTCGGCGATAATCGTGCCGAGGTAATATTCGGCAAAGCCTTCGGTCTTCGCCATAATGTCGGTAACTTTTTTCGCGTATTCGGCGAGGAATTTTTTCCTGAAAAGGTCGATAACTTCCACCGCGGTTACAAGCGTCCATTCGCAAAAAACGCCGTTTCCCGCGGCGTCGCCGTTGTCCCAGGCAAAAAAGAGATTGGCGATTACGTTGCCTATGTCGTAACCCATGGGGCCGTAAAACGCGAACTCGGGATCGAATATCTTTGTGGAATCCTCTTTTACAAAGATCGAACCCGTGTGCAGATCCCCGTGGAGCAGGGCCTGGGCGTTGTTCATAAAATCAAATTTCAGCTTGGCGATTTCAAGATGCAGGGCCCTGTCGCCGTAAAGTTCTTTTTTGACAAAATCCAGGTTTTCCGGCGTAACGATGTTCCGGCCTTTGGCGTCGTTGTACGGTTCGGTATAAATAAGGTCTTCGGTAATTTCACAAAGCTCCGGGTTGATAAAACTTTTTACCAGTTCCTTTTTTGCCTTGTGTTCCATTACCACGTCGGTGGTATTAAGAAGGGTGTTTACCATGTACGTGGTAATGTCGTCGGCGAAACGGGGAAACGTTTTATGCTCCATCAGGGCATAACGCATAAGCCTGTGATCCGACAGATCTTCCATAAGACAGGCGCACATCACCGTATCGTATTTAAAAATCCTGGGGACAAGGCCCGGCGCGTATTTGTCCTGCAGCAGGAGTATTTCCGATTCAATGCGGTTGCGATCCGTGGAGATGCGCATTTCGGCGGAGATTCGAAGCTGTTCCCCGGCCTGTTTGACGATGATCGATTTTCCGCTTCTCTCGTCCACGACCCGGAATACGTAATTAAGATTCCCGTCGCCGATTTCCCTGACGCTTAGCTTCGCCCCGTCGTCAAAATAATCGGGAAACTCAAAACGCACATAATCGGGAATATCTCCTTCTTTCATCAAAAAATAACCGGTAAAACGAGACATTGTATCCCCCTTTAACTATTTTTTTCGTATTGAATTCAGGGCCAGGGCGATTGCCAAAACCAGGCCTTTGAAAAT
>JAIRSC010000189.1 GCA_031255645.1 Treponema sp.
ATAGTATCGCAGAATTACTGCCACAGTTCCCATCAGGAGCGAAGGCCGAGAATATCGAAGTCGGCTACGGCTACGATCTTACGTTTGAGCTTGAGCCGGTCTTCAGTACCGCCCTGGGCAGCGGTATAACTTTTAGCGCGGGCCTCCCGGTCAACTATAAATTTACCCCGGGCCATACCTATTCGGTTTCAGGTGGATCTAGTGGCGCTGTTAACGATGGTATTAAAGCCGGATTGGAAGCCAACCTGACAGAAGATGAGCCGACGCACATGCTCAAGATCAAGCCCAACGTCAGCTTCTTCTTTACCAACTGGTTCCTGCCGACGGACATCGGCCTTACCTACGGTCTTCCCGTCTGGGGCAAAAACGATATGGCCCGCCACGAGATTACCTTAAAGGTAAAACTGTACTTCGCCCTTCCCGGCGCGCGCTGACGTTTTGTCCAAATCAATGGCGTAGCCGGCAAAGCCCACGCCGCTGATTATCGGGCAAGCACACGGCTATCGCACAGCGCCCGGAGAACATAACGGGCGCTGTGCTATTGGGTGGCCTTTCACGGTATAAAGGCGGCGTAGGTTTTGACCTTATTCGCAAGCGGGGTTCTTTGTCAGTGCGTTACGATGGCGGCGTGCAGGACAAGGGGAACGTCCCCGGTGTTTTTGACGCTGTGATACGCGCCGCCCCCGGTGATAATTGAGTCGCCCGCCGAGACCGGCGTTTCGACGCCGTTGTCGTCCGTTACGCCGCTGCCGGAAACGACCATAAAGTATTCGGTTTCCGCGTCGTGCCGGTGTTTTCCGATAGACGCGCCGGGCGGCAGGCTAAGCTCCGCCAAAAGGCGTATGTTCTTTTCGTTTTCACATCCGGTAAAATGAACGAGGGTAACACTCCCCTCCCCGTCCCGCATCTTTTCCTTTATCTCCGTTTTCATCTCGCTTCGTTTTATAACCATGATATCCTCCTAAAACCCAAGTTCCACAAGCCGGGCGAGCATCTTTTCCGAAAGAATTTGAAAATGCGGCGGAAGAAGCGCGGCGTCGACGTCTTCGTAACGCTCAAGGAGAATTTCAAATTCCCTTCGGGCTTCGGGATACTTTTTTTGCTTGTAATGGATAAACGCTATTTCGTATTCGGCGGTACACAGGTATTCGCCTGAATCGCCGTAGCGTTCCTTGAGCGTTTCGTAATATTGAAGGGCGATTTTGTACTTGTTGACATCCGACGCTTCCTGGGCGCGCTGGATAATTTTGGCCGGCGTCATGTCTTCGGGAATTTCCACCGGGCCGGTGGCGCAGGACGCGAAGACGCACAACAAAAGAACGGCAACGGAAACTTTCATAAAGCAAAGTATAGCGTAAAAGCCCGTCGTTGACAAGAAAGCTCTTTTATGCAAAAAAGAGGTATGACAGCGGGGATTATCGGCGCCACCGGATATGCCGGAGCTGAACTCGTCCGGCTTTTATCGGGGCATCCCGAAATCGGCCGCCTGTATCTTGCTTCGTCCAGCCGCCCGGGCCAAAACATAACGGATATGTATCCGAATTTTCTCGAAAAGGCCGGCGCGGAATCTCCCGGCGGGGGCGAAACCCCGCTCGCCGCCGGAACCCTCGAAGAGCCGGAAAAAGTTATCGCCGCATCGGACATTGTTTTCGGCGCGCTTCCCGCCGGGGCGGGAGAAGGCTACGCGAAAGCCTGCGTCGACAGGGGCGTTTCCTACATAGACCTTTCCGCCGACTTTCGCCTTGACGCCGAAAGCTACCGGGCCTGGTACGGCAAAGACTGGCTTTACCCGGAACTGCGCCGCCGCTCGGTTTACGGCCTGCCGGAACTGTACCGCGAACAGATACGGGCCCTCGCCGCGTCCGGCCCGGTCGTCGTCGGGAATCCCGGCTGTTATCCGACGGCGATTACGCTGGCCGCGTACCCGGTACTGGCGGGCAGCGGCCCGAAACCCGCGCCGGACGCCGCCGTTATCGCCGACGCCGTATCCGGGGTTACCGGAGCGGGCAGGGAACCCGGCCGGGCCTATCACTTCCCCGAATGTTCCGATTCGGTAAGCCCCTACAAGGTCGGCGCCCACAGGCATATCCCCGAAATAACCCGGAATCTTTCCGCGATAGCCGGAAGGCCGGTGCCGGTCGTGTTTACGCCCCACCTGGGGCCCTACAACCGGGGCATTCTTGCCACGGTGTACATAAGCCTTGACGGCGCGGCGCGAAACGCCGCGTCCGGCCCAAACACGGCGAACGCGGACGCCGCGCGGCTGTGCTACGAGGAATTCTACCGGAACGAGCGCTTTGTGCGGATACTGCCCGGCGGCCTTTGCGCCGCCACCGGCCGGGTCCGCCAGTCAAACTACTGCGACATCTCGGTTCATCTTGACCATACCGGCGGGACGCTTATCGTAATTTCGGCCATCGACAACATGGTAAAAGGCGCGGCCGGCCAGGCCGTGCAGAACATGAACATTATCGCCGGTTTCGACGAAAGTTCCGGGCTTCGCGCGTTTCCCGCGCTGTTTTAAAAAGCTCCCATAGCGCCCGCGTATTCCTGAACCACCTGTATTTCGCTCTTGACCGAAACAACTCCGGGAACTTCCTTCGCGGTCTGAACGGCGGCTTCCGCCACGGCCGGGGAACCGGCGACCCCAAAAAGGGTAATCTCCCCGGAAACGGCCTGGGCTTCCAGAAAGCGAACCTGAATGTGTTTTTCGACAAGTATATGCTGAAGCGTCTGCTGTCCCAGAATACGATCCTTAATCAAAAGAGCGCCGCGGGCTTCCGTTTCCCCGTCAATCGATTTTTCCAGCGCGTGTTTGATAATGTCCGCGCAGAGTCCGGGATGAAAGGTTCCGGTATTCAGGGTAAGGTGATAATGCGAGGGGTCTTTCCATTTGATGTCAAAGAAATAACGATGAAATCCCTCCCTGTCGCGGTCGCTCTGCTCGATTATCTGCCTGGCCCGGCGCTCGTCGCAGTGAAAATATCCCTTGACCCGTTCCACCCGTATTTCAGGCGGCGCGGCAAGAAACACGGAAAAAACGGCGGGAAGCTCCCCAAGTATGGCGGAACAGCCCCTGCCGATAAGAACACAGCCGCCCTGGCCGGCCTCGTAAAAAATCGCCGTCTTCAGGTAATGCAGATAATCGTCCCTGTCCTGTGAAAGAGACGCGAACAGATTGGGCCTGCGCTCGTCGTAGCGCTCGATTTTTTGTTCGTTTACCCCAAACTGTTTCATCCGCTCTTCAAGACCGGGTTTATCGATAAAACGATATTTCAGCAAATCGGCGAGTTCGTGGGCGGTTTCGTCGCCCAGCGCCGCGAGTTCACGGGAAATGGTAACAATAGCCATAACGTCTCCTTGAGGGCAAAACGGGGCCCCTTTCCTTCGCGGCGGGGTTTGATGCCCCGCCCCTTTCATCATTACCGTATTTACTATTACTATAAGAGCATAATCTTATGGAAGCAAGCAATTTAATCTGGAACGAGGGGAAAAGCAGGCTGGTTTTCCGCTCAAACGTGTTTTCGATACGGGAAGCGGAAAGCCGTTCGCCCAAAGGCGAAAACCGCCTTTTTACGGTTATGGACGCCCCGGACTGGGTAATCGTCGTGCCGCTGCTCGAAACCGAACAGGGCCCGCGCTTTATCATGGTGCGCCAGTGGAGACACGGTTCGGGGGAACTAAGCCTGGAATTCCCCGGCGGGGTCATGGAAAAGGGCGAATCGGCCGAAGAAGGCGCGAAGCGGGAATTTGAGGAAGAAACCGCGTACCGGGCGGCGAAGTTCTACCGGCTGGGAGACATGAGCCCGAATCCGGCGATTATGTCGAACCGGGTGCATTTTTATTTTGCCGAAAACCTGAGCCCGCTCCCTTCCCAAAATCTGGACGAAGATGAATTTGTGGATGTGGAACGGATTCCCGTCGGGGACGTTATTGGCGGCATGGGGAAAGCGCCGTTCGTACATGCCCTTACGGCCGCGGCCCTGGCTCTGTATATGGGCCGCGAAACGCGGATTTGAGACAGTCTCCTGACTGTCTCAAATCCGTCCCAACCCGTCGTAGGCCCTAGCGCAGGGTTTGGGCGTTAACCAGAAGCGGCGTACCGTCCGCTTTTTGGGTAAGTATCCGGTCCCCCTGGAAAACACAGCCGGCGTAGGAGTGAACTTCCACGGCCGTCTGGCTCTGTTTTTCCAGATTCATATTAAACCTGGCAAGATAGTTCTTCCCGCCCGTCGTAACGACCGCGTACAGATCGTTTCCGTTGTTCCACAGAAGGCTCTGGGAATGTATGTCGTCGCTGCCCTGGGCGGCCATTTCAAGCGTGTCGGAGTTTATCTCGACAAGGCGGATCGCGCCGTTGCCCCTGTCGATTCCCGCGACGGCGAGGATCCGGCCGCCGACAAGGGTAACCGTTCTGCCGTTTACGGTGTTCATTTGGGAAGACTGCGTTATCGCGCCGGTCTGGGGATTAACGCGGACAAGCCTTCCCAGCGGCGAATTCGCCGAAAGGATGCTTATGGCAAGAAGATTGTTCGCCGCGGCCGGACTTACCGCTCCCGCCTGGGCGGCCCCCGCGCCGGGAGCGCCGCTTCCGCTCCCCGTATCCGCCGAAGCGATGTCCCTGCCCTCTATAAGGGCCTGTTGATCTCTGGCGATTTCTTCCCGTTCCTGTTGGGCTTCCCCGGTCTTTTGTTCGGCCCTGGCTTCCGTGGCGGCGGCTTCCTGCCTGCGCTGTTCCTGGGCCTGTTCCCGCTGGGCGATTTCCGCTTCCCGCTGTCTGTTTTCTTCCTGCTGCCTGTCCAGTTCCTGCTGCCGCCGCCGGGCTTCCTGTTCCTGCCGCTGGGCCTCCTGCTGCCGCCGCTGGGCTTCCTGCTGGCTTATCCTGCCCGCTTCGGCGTCCCGCTGGGCCTGCTGTTGCTGCTGCTGGGCCTCCTGCCGCTGTTGTTCGGTGCGCCGCTGTTCCTGTTCGACCCGCTGCCGCTGGGCCGTCGTTTCTTCCCTGTCCCGCTCTATGTCCTTTTCTTCCTCGGCAATCGCTTCCCGCTGTAGTGTGGCGCTTTGGGTCGCTTCGTCGGCTTCCCGTTCTTTCAGGTCTACCATGCCCTGGCGGTCTTCTATGCCGCCGCCGTCCCTTCTCATCTGGTCGGTAACCTGCTGATCGGTAAGGGAACTGGTATCAATCGCGCTCAGGGATCCCGGAGCGCCGGTTCCCAGCGGAATCGTCATAAGGGTCTGGCCGGGCCATTCGTCAAAACGAACGGAAACTCCCGCCTTTTCGCTTGTCAGATTCTCCACGACCGGAACCTTGTAACGGTTACTGTAAAAATTCCAGTCTCCCCTGAAAACGGCGTTGTAAATCGTAACATAACGGGCCAAAAGGGCGGCGTCGCCGGCGCTGTAATCGTAAGCGCCCTGAAGGTATCCCTGGATAATCAGTCTGAGGTTTCTGATATGGTCTACGGCGGCGTCAACCCCGATGCCGAAAATATCGGCGTCAAGCCTGTCGCCGTCGGGCGCCGAAACGGAATGAATCACAAAGTACCTGTTGTTTGCCCCGGCGCTTGAGGCTCCGTTTTTGACGGACAAGCCAAGCTGATAACCGATGTTTCGTATCTGCTCTACCGTATCGATTCGCGAATGGGGCCCCTCGTAATTGATAAAATTAACGGCCGCCTGGTTTTTTTCAAGTTCTTCCCTGTCGACATTTTGGGCAAAAACCGAACCCACGGCAAAAATAAAAAGAACGGCGTAAAGATATCCCGATTTTCTCATAACATACTCCTTTGTAAAATCGTGAAAACACGGGGCTTCAATCGAGACGGAACCCTTCCCCTAAAATATACCGTAAAACCCCAAAAAACACAATGAGTCCGCGCCCCGGGGCCCTCCCGCGAACTGAGCGGGCGGGTTTTTGGGTATCAAACCCCGCCGCGAGTAAAGCGCGCGGCAAACGAAGCGCGCGGCGGAACGAAGCGCATGGCGGAACGCGGCCGTTATATGAAAAACATATAGGATTCATCGGGATCCACCGTTCCCGCCAAAGACGCCAGGGTTTTGCTGTCGATTACCCCGGCTATTCTCGCGTTAAGCCTGTCCAGAACGGTCGTTCTTACGCATCGCTGAAGCCGGCTTTCCGGCTTTCCGGGATCGGGAGGATCGGCCACCAGCATATCCCCTTCCAGAATCCGAAGCACGTCGCCGACAATAATTTCCTCCGGCGATTTGGCGAGCACGTAACCGCCGGAAGCGCCCTTGACGGAACGGATAAAACCGGAACGGCGAAGAATAACGGCAAGCTGTTCCAGGTACCGCAGTGAAATATTCTGCCGATCCGCCGTTTCCGCCAGCGGTATATGGTTTTCGCCGGCGTGCTCCGTCAAATCGACAAGAAGCCTGATACCGTAGCGGCCTCTGGTTGAAATTTTCATATCGTATAATCCGGGCCGTCAAGGTTTTTGTAAGATTCGGCGAGATCTTTTAATGAAACGGAATCCACACAATCCGCGATTTCATGGTACAGCTCTTTCCAGGTATGCCGGGTATTGCAGGTTTTTTCCCGCGTACAGAGGCGATCCGCCGCGGCGCAGTCCACGGGCACGAGGGGGCCTTCGACCGTTCGCAGTACGTCTCCCACCTTAATCCGGGCCGGGGGTTTTGCCGTAACATAGCCCCCCAGAGGGCCCCGGCTGCCCTTGACGATTCCCGCCTTGCGCAGGGGAATAAAAAGCTGTTCGAGGTATCCCACGGAAATGCCGGTATTTTCGGCGATAGAACGGGTACTGATATACTTGTCCCCCGGCTGAAGAACAAGGTACAAAAGGGCCTCCAGCGAATATCTGCCTTTGGTCGATATCTTCATTTTAGCCGATCCTCTACACTACATGAATTAACCAACATATAATTTGAGCCTGTCCCAAAACTAATTGACTGTGCGCCGCGCGCAGGGTTTTTGGACAGGCTCTTGCGGTTTTTCAGGCTTTCAGCCTTGCAAAACCGCGAATTTCAAGGCTGTTTTCCCAAAAACTGAAGTTTTGGGAAAGCCTCATTTTACAACGCAATCCTACCTAATCCTATTCGAATTGTAGGAAATTTTTATGAAAAATGCAAGAAAAATCCGACAACATTAAACCGGCAAAACCCACGTCGCTGTCTAGTGGGGCAGGCATACAAAAAAGTTTGGGGGCCTGTCCGCAAAAACCCGTCCCGGGACAAGTCCGGGCCGGTTTTTGCG
>JAIRSC010000083.1 GCA_031255645.1 Treponema sp.
CCTATGCCGTAACCCGTATACGCGGGGCGATCTTTGACGAGCTTCGGTCGATAGACTGGGTTCCCCGTTCGATCAGGCAGAAAACCCGCGAGGTAGAAGAGGCTATCGGTTCTCTGGAAGCCCAGCTGGGGCGCACCGCCACGGATCAGGAGATTGCCAAGTCGCTGGGAATGGACGAAGGGGAATTTATCAAAACGATGATGAAAATTTCCGGCACCTCGATTCTTTCCCTTAACGACGTGTGGTTTTCCGGCGACGAAAACGACAAGGTTTCAATCGGCGACAGCATAGAGTCGCCGTCAAGCCTCAACCCGGACGTTATTGTGGAAAAGGAAGAAATACGCCGGGTCATCGTCGACGCCATCAACGAGCTTCCCGACAAGGAAAAAAAGATACTCGTTCTGTACTATTACGAGGATCTTACCCTAAGAGAGATAGGCCAGGTTCTGGAAGTAACCGAATCGCGGGTGTCCCAGCTTCATACCAAGGCGATCCTCCGCCTTCGTTCCAAACTTACCAATATCCGAAAAGGCATCGTTTGATATGGTAGATTTTATCCAGCTTCAGCACGCAATGAAAGAAAGACTGGAGCGGGACAGGGCAATCCATACCGTTGAAACCGAAGGCGCTACGCTGGAAGAGGCCGTAGCCGAGGCGGCCGTTCTCCTCGGCCTTCCGGTACGGCGGCTTGAATACGAAGTCGCCGTCCGGGGTTTTTCGGGATTTATGGGTTCCGGGAAGAAGAACTGGAAAATCCGCGCCTATGAACGGGTAACCGAACAGACCATTGAAGAAGAACGGGAAGCGGAGGCCGAAGAAGCGGAGGCCGCGGTCAAGGCGATGCTTAACAAGGACGGCGAAGCCTATGTACATCTGCTCAGTGACGGCGCCTATCTAAAGGTAATTCCCCCCGCGGGCAAGGGAAAGCGGGTAGACGGTTCCCAGGTTGTTCAGCTTGCCGCGGCCAGGGGAGTGTCGGATTACGACGAAAACCGGATAGCCGACATTGTCCGGGAAGCGGCGGGCGTCTATGTGCGGATAGGCGAGTTCAGGCGGACGGCGGCCAACGATTCCATGGTATCGGTGGACATTACCGCCGACGAAATGAAGGCCTACATTACCGTAACGCCGCCGGGAGCGGGCGGCTGCGACATGCCTGTCGAGACCTACCTTTCGTTCCTGCGAAACAACAAGGTGCTGTTCGGCGTTAGCGAAGAGGCTTTAAGCCGTTTTGCCGACCGGCCTGTTTATAACGAACCCTTTCAGGCGGCGGAAGGTACAAGGCCCCAGAACGGAAGGGATTCCTACATTCAGTACAACTTTGAAACCGATCAGACCAAGGTAAAGCTCAGGGAAGGGCTGAACGGCAGGATCGATTTTAAGGACCTTAACATTATACAGAACGTCGTCGAAGGCCAGCCCCTGGCCGTGAAGGTTCCGGCGGAAAACGGAACGGTCGGGCGTACCGTTACCGGCAAGGTTATTCCCGCGAAGAACGGGCGGGAAATCGCGATGCCGCTGGGAAAAAACGTCCACGCCGGAGACGACGGCGCTTCGATCATCGCCGACATGAACGGTCAGGTGATTGTTACCGGCGGGAAGATCAACGTCGAGCCGGTGTACACCGTTCAGGGCAACGTGAACCTGAAAACCGGAAACATCATTTTTCTGGGAACGGTTATCATCACGGGAAACGTGGAAGACGGCTTTTCCGTCAAGGCCGCGGGCAACATCGAGGTTGACGGAACCGTGGAACGGGCGGAGCTTGACGCCGAGGGGGACATTATCGTCCATCAGGGCATTACCGGCAAAAGCAACGGTCTTGTCCGGGCCGGCCGTTCCATCTGGGCGCGGTTTATCGAAAACGCCCAGGTGGAAGCGGGAAACATGGTCGTGGTTTCCGACGGCATTATCAACTCGCAGGTTGACGCCTTTAAACGGATTGTCTGCCAGGGGAAACGGGCCCATATTGTCGGCGGCCGTCTTCGCGCCACGGAAGAGATCAACGCCAAAAGTCTCGGCAGCCCCACAAGCGGTACCGAGACAATCTGCGAGGTAGGCTTCGATCCCAAAAGCAAGGCCCAGCTGGACATCCTTGAAACCCGAAAAGCGGCGATGGAAAAACAGCTTGAGGAGATTCAGCTTAACATACAGACCCTCATCAATATAAAAAAACAGCGGAAGAGCCTGCCCGAAGACAAGGAGGCCTACCTTGGCGAACTTATGGACAAGCGGAAGGAACTGTCCGGGGATCTCCAGAAAAACGGGGAAGAAATAGAAAAAATACAGGGCTTTCTCAACACCCTCAAAGCCCGCGGAAAAGTTTCCGCTTCCGCCAAGGTGTATCCGGGCGTAAAAATACTGATCCGCGACGCGAAAGAGGACGTAAGGAACGAATACAGGGCCGTTACGTTTATTCTTGAAAACGGACTTGTACGGGTAACCAAATACGAAGAGCCCGACGAGGAAGTAAAGAAGGGACCGGATGGCTATATCGCCAATTGACCTGCAGACTCTGTTTACCCAGGTGGACAAGATCGGCAAGCAGGAAACCGTTCAAAAGGAAGGCGCGGCCATTCAGCAGGCCATTCAACAGGCCCAGAGTCAGCGGCTTACCGAAGAAAAGATAAACGCCGTGAACGAAGCCCAGAATCAGGGTGAAGGCGCCGAAGGGGTGCGGGACGGCGGCGGCAGAAGGCCGGAAGGCGAGGCGCGGAAAAGGGCCGGGGAAGAGGAAGAACAGGACGAAAAGAAAGAAGACATGATCCGCGACCCCGATCTCGGCAAAAATATTGATGTTTCCCTTTAAAAGCCCATGAACTGGTTTTTTCTTTTCTTGGCCGCCGTTATTCTTTCCTGGCTGATCGCGCTGCTTTACCTTAAATCGTATATCAAACGGCGGACCGGCGCGGGTTATATGCTGAGGGAGCTGCGGGAAGAGATTCGCCTTCTTGAGGCGGAAATAGACGCGAAGACCGACCAGCACCTTGCGCTTCTTGAAGAAAAAATCGGCGAGCTAAGACAGCTTTGTACGGAGGCGGAAAAACGCGTCGCCGTCTATACCCGGGAGCTTAATCGCAAAATCGCCGAAGAAGCGGCGTTTGCGGCCCTTGACCGGAACGCGCGGCTCCCGGAACCCCCAAGGGAAACGGCCGCGCCGAAGAGTCCCGGCAGACGGACTTCCGGCAAAGCCGGCAGAGTCGGCAAAAAAACCGCCGGGCGCGGAAAAGAGCGCAGTCTTCTTGACAGCATCGAAGTGCGGGAAGCTACCGCGGCCCGCGCCGCCGGCGCTTACCGGATACAGGCGCGGCGTCCCGGCCCGGAAGAAGTTCCGGCGAAGGGCGGCGTGCCGGAAGGGGACGGGGTTTCGGAAAGCGGCGGCCCGCGTTTTACCGTGTCGGCCAACCCGATCCGGGCAAAAGCGCCCCCGTTAAAGGAACGGGTCGCCGAGCTGTACCGGGCCGGCTTTTCCGAGGATTTTGTCGCCGCCCGGCTGGGAATCAGCGTAACCGAAGCCCGGCTGTACATAGCCATGGCATCCGAAGGAAGACAG
>JAIRSC010000122.1 GCA_031255645.1 Treponema sp.
ACAGAACACTAGTGTTCTGACTGTTCCACTGCCTTGTCGTTCATGCGGCGCAGACGCCGCGAAAGATCCCGGGCCAGATTCATGATAATAAGGGAAAAAGAGTGAATGTCAATTTTGTAGATGTCCCGCAAGCCCTTGTTTGAAATGGAAATAACCCTTGTGCCGGAAAGGGCTTTAATCGTGGCGGCGGAAGGCATTACGTCCAGCACCTCCATTTCGCCGACGGTATCTCCCTCTCCGAATTCGGAAAGCTCAAGGTCGTGCTTGACAACCGCCACCCGGCCTTCAAGGATAAACCGTATTCTGTCGTTGGGCTCCCCCTCGACGATGATGTTGTCGCCGGAATTATAGGTTTCCCGTTCCATGATGGGAAGTATCTGTTTTATCTGATCTTCCATCAGCCCCCCAAAAAGGGAATGTTTTTGCAGGAAAGAAACTTCTATCATCATAGCGCCCCCTAAACGTTAAATTTGAAGAACATACCGTCGCCGTCCTGTACGATATAATCCCTGCCTTCCACACGGTATTTCCCCGCTTCTTTTATTTTGGCTTCGGTTCCGTACTGGAAAATGTCGCCGCAGGAATAGACCTCGGCCCTGATAAAGCCTTTTTCAAAATCGCTGTGGATTGTCCCCGCGGCCGTGGGGGCCGTGTCCCCGGCGTGTATGGTCCATGCCCGGCATTCGTCCGCGCCCGCGGTAAAAAAGGTACGCAGATTAAGGAGCCTGTAGGCGGCGCGGTTCAGCGGCGAAAGCCCCGATTCCTCAAGGCCAAGCTCGGCAAGAAAGGCCTGCCGCTCCTCCGCGTTTTCAAGATCGGCGAGTTCCGCCTCAAGCTTTCCGCAGATACACACCACCTCCGAGCCTTCCAGGACGGCCCGCTTTCGCACCGCTTCCACATGGGCCGCCCCGTTTCCTTTGACGACGGCCTTCATGCCTTCTTCGTCGAGGTTGCAGACATACAGTTGGCGTTTCATCGTGATAAAGTGGCAGTCGTAAACGGCGGCTTTTTCCTCACCGTTAAGCGGAACGGATCGCGCGGCCTTTCCCGTTTCCAGGGCGGCCTCTATTTTGTCCAGGGCGGAAAGCGTCGTCTCGGCGGCTTTTTTTTCGCTCTGGACTTTAAGGCTGCGTTCGGCCCGTTCGCGCCGCCGGGCAAGCGTTTCAAGATCGGCAAGGGCAAGCTCGGTATGTATCGTTTCCATGTCCGATTCAGGGTCGATCTTGCCGTTCACGTGAACAATGTCCGGATCGTCGAAACAGCGCACGACGTGGGCGATAAGCCCCACTTCCCGTATATGGGAAAGGAACTGATTCCCCAGGCCCTCTCCCTTGCTGGCGCCTTTGACAAGACCGGCAATGTCCACAAATTCCACCGTCGCCGGAATCGTCCGCCGGGGCCTGAAAATTTCCACAAGCCTGTCGAGCCGTTCGTCGGGAACGTTGACGATTCCCACATTGGGGTTGATTGTACAAAACGGATAATTCGCCGCCTCGGCGGGGGCGGAACTCAGGGCGGAAAAAATTGTGGATTTTCCTACATTCGGCAGGCCGACGATACCGCAGTTTAACGCCATACCGTCATTCCGTAAATATGTCTTTCAGCGCGATCCGGCAGCCGGGAAGAACCGTTACCGGCGCGGTATCCGCTTCGTCGTATACGGACGCTACATAGCGGCCCTGTTCCAGTACGCAGGCCTGGATACTTTGGGTTTCGGGATCGACAATCCAGTATTCCCTGACGCCGGCCTTTTGATATTTGCGAAACTTTACAATCCGATCATGCCGGATTGTCGAGGGGGAAAGCACTTCCGCGACAAAATCGGGAGCGCCCCTGCAGCCGTACTTGTCGAGTTTTTCCGGATCGCACACCACGGTAATATCCGGTTCAAGGATCGTATCGTCTTCGCCGTCTTCACGGGGATTAAGCCGTACCGCGTAGGGCGCGGGGAACACTTTACAGGCTTTGCCTTCAAGAAAACCCCGTATCCTGTACAGCAGTTCGGTTACAATTCCCTGATGCGGCCCCGATGGCGGCGCCATCGCGACAGCCTCGCCGTCCACAAGCTCTGTCCGGGCGTCTTCGTCCCATTCGAGATAATCCGCCCATGTATAGCGAGGCGTCTCTTCAATTCTTTCCGCAAGCGACATGCTTCCATTATACGGCGCTTTGCGTTTCCCGGCAATCCGTACCGGTGTAGGTGTTTTTTGTCCGGTTACAAGGGAGTCCTGGAACGGCCCTACTGTATTTTCTTGAGCGCGTCCTGGGCAAGCCTCTGTACCGCCCCCGTCCAGTCCGCGTTTAACACGGAACGGAGCGCCACTCTGGCAAGGGGCCTGCCGGTATTGCCCAGGGCGGGGATAATCACGCGGACCATGCGTTCATCTTCCCTGGTAAGAGTGCCCCGGCGGAGCCGTTCGTTCATGTCCGCGAGAAAGGCCGAAAGCCGCCGGGCGGAATCGTCGGTCGCCAGCGCGGACAGCGCGGACAGCGCGGCAATCTGTTCTTCCTCGTCGGCGCCTTCCCTGTAGCAGCGTTCCAGAAGAGGGTACACGTTGGTGTCTTCGGTTCCGTAACGGCGTACCATGCTTAACGCGAGTTTCCGGCTGCCTGTAAGGATTGAGCGCTGCCCCGCCTGGTTTGTGGAGGTTCTCCACGCTTCCGTAAGGGACGCGACGGCGCCGGAAGCTTTCTGCTGCGCCGTAACCTCGGAGGCTTCCAGAACCTGAAGCGCCGCGTATTTGACGCCGGGGCCGTAGGAACTGCTCTTTATAACCGAAACAAGCGGATCGGTAGGATTATCCATAATATTGGGAAGAGCCTGGCGGGCCCTGCTCTTGACCCGGTCGGAGTACCAGCCGGTAGTAACAAAGAACACCGGAAGATACCCGGAACTGTCCCTGTAGGCCTCCAAACCTTCCACGGCGCCGAAGGCGGTCTGTTCCTGGCCAAGCCTGTCTTCGGTGGGAGCGTTATTGATATCCGTAAGAAGCTGAATTACCTGGGGCAGCATATCGGTCGCCTGAACCATACCCAGCGCGTGAAGGGCTTCGGCCTGTACCAGCGGATCGGAAAAGTTTTCGACCACTCTCCACAGGTTAAGCCCCGAGGCGGTATACTCCGCCTCTCCAAGCTTCTGGCAGAGCAGCTTTGCCATGTCGTCGGCGATTCTTCTCCCGGTAACGCCGGCGCTGGAAATACCGGGATACTCGGTAAGGAGCCTGTCCAGCGCGTGGGCGTAAAACTCGGCGCTGCCGGAATCTTCGTCCGCTACGCTGCGCACAATGCCGAACTGATCCTGTATCGTATTCGCGCTGTCAAACTGTTGGGTATAAAAATCCAGATCCTGGGCGGCAAGGGCCGCGGGAATGACCGGTAAGGTCAAAGAAGCCAGCAAAAGGGCAAATTTTATGTGTTTCATGTTTTCTATAATATGCTAGTATTGGGCATATTGCAACAAGAATTCAGGGGCGCGTTGAAAGATGTACATAAAAGATACGTGGATTTATGATGATGAGGGCCGCCGGCTTATGCTCCGGGGCTGTAACCTGGGCGGCAGTTCCAAGGTTCCGGCGAACCTTTACCGGAACGCGGCCGTGTCCGGCGCTTCGCCGGGCGGGGCCGCCGCGTCCGCTGCGCCCACCGCGCTTGACGCATCTGCCGCGCCCGGCGCGCCCGCCGACTGGACCGGCAACAGCGGCGGCGGCAGCCGGGGGGCAAGCTTTTCCGGCCTGCCGTTTTCGCCGGAAGAGGCCGACGAACGCTTCGCCGAATTGGCCGGATGGGGCTTTACGTTTAACCGCCTCGTTCTCTGCTGGGAAGCCCTTGAGCATGAGGGCCCCGGCATATACGACGAGGCCTACCTGGCCGATCTTCGGAAACTGCTGCTTTGCGCGGAAAAGCGCGGCGTTTCGGTTTTTATTGATCCTCACCAGGACGTGTGGGGAAGGGCGGCCGGCGGAGACGGCGCTCCTTCGTGGACACTGGAAAAGCTCGGCATCGACATCAGCCGGCTTGAGGCCGCGGGCGCGATACTTCCCCGCGATGTTACCGGCATAAGCGAACCGGCGCGCCGCCCCGTTATGACCTGGCCCGCGGGCTATAACCGCTACGCCGCCGCCACGATGTTTACCCTGTTTTTCGCGGGCGGCGTTTTCGCCCCGCAAACGGAGATCGACGGCGAAGGCGTTCAGGACTGGCTTCAAAACCGCTACATTGAGGCCTTCGCCCACGCCAGGCGGCGGCTTAAAAACTGCAAAGCCATAGCCGGCTGGGGCGTCATGAACGAACCTCATCCCGGCTTTATCGGCTATAGGGATCTGTCGGGCCTCGAAAACAATATGGTCGCCTCCGGCCCCATGCCAAGCCCTTTTGCCGCCATGGCCGCCGCGTCGGGCCATAGCGTAGAAATTCCGGTTTACGCCACCGGTATCTTTGGGGTAAAGCGGAAAGGGAGCCGCATCCTCAACCCGGGCGGAACCGGAATATTTACCGGCGGATTCTCCTGCCCCTGGAAGGCCGCCGGGATCTGGACCGACGACGGGGGACGGCCCCGGCTTTTGCGGCCGGATTACTTTGCCCGTTACAGGGGCGCGTTCGCCTCCGATTTTCTCGCGCCCTTTGCCGGCCGCTTTACCGCGCGGCTCGGCGCGGCCGATGAAAAAACGTTTTTCTTTGTCGAGGGCGTACCGGCCGGTATCGGAACGGGCGGCGCGCCGGGGAATACGGCGCGGGCCGGAGCCCGGCCCCTGATCCACGCGTTTCACTGGTACGACGGCCCGACGCTTTTTATCAAACAATTCCGATCCTGGTTTAACTACAACGTCAAATCGGGCAAAATCGTCACCGGTAAAAAGGCCGTAAAACGCCTGTACCGGGAACAGATCGCCTCCCGCCTTTCCAAAGACATGCCGAATATGGTAGGCGAATTCGGCCTTCCGTTTGATCTTTTTGGGGGAAGGGCCTTTCAAAACGGCGACTACCGTATCCACGAAGAAGCGCTTTCCCTGTATTACGACGCAATCGACGAATACCTGCTGGGTTCCTGCGTCTGGTGCTATTCGGCGGACAACACCTTTGCCCTTGGCGATTCCTGGAACAACGAGGATTTTTCGATTGTTACTACGGGCCGGGGGGATGGTCCTCCGCGGCCCAGAGCCGCCGCCGGCTGGCTAAGACCGTATCCGGCCGCGACCGCGGGGACGCCGCTTTGTTTTAGCTGGAACCGGAAAACAAAAAGCCTTTATTTTCGCTTCCGGCCGGACGTTTCGGTTACCGCCCCGACGGTTCTTGTTATCCCCGCCGGGCTCTGGGATAACAAGCCCTTTGTCGAAGTTTCGCCCGCCGGCCCCCGCGCGGAATACCTGCCCGGCGAACGGCGGCTTGTTGTGTACCACAACGGCTTTGACGGCGATGTGGAAGTAAGCGCGCGCGAAGAGGGGATTACAAAAAAACCATGAAAAATTCTTGCATTTTAAAAAATCGAATGATAGTATAAAGAGAGCCGTTTCCGCAAACCGAAACTTGGAACCGGTTCAAAAACCGATCTTTTTCTGGATGGAGGTAATCACATGATAGAAGGCAGCGCCGATTCCGGTATCAGCGGGAAGCTGCGTTACGGTATGGTCGGGGGCGGCCCCGGCGCGTTTATCGGGGATGTTCACCGTAAATCCATTGGACTGGACGGCATGGCGGACATTGTCGCGGGCTGTTTTTCCCGTTCTTATGACGGAACCCTGGCGACGGGGAAAGGTCTGGGCATAGCCGAAGACAGGCTGTACAAGACCTTTGAGGAAATGGCCGGGGCGGAAGGGAAACGATCCGACAAAATTGACTTTGTGGTCATTGTAACCCCCAACGCGGCCCATTTTTCCGCGGCAAAGGCCTTTTTAAACCAGGGAATCCACGTAGTCTGCGACAAACCCCTCTGTTTCGAGGAAGCCGAAGCCGCCGAACTTGTGGAACTGGCGAAAAAGAACAAGCTTCTTTTCGGCGTTACCTATACCTACACCGGTTTTCCGGCGGTCAAACATGCCAAAGAGATGATCCGCAAGGGGGAAATCGGTGAACTTATCTATATAAACGCCGAATATCCCCAGGACTGGCTTATCACCCCCCAGGAAAAAGAAGGCAGCAAACAGGCGGCCTGGCGTACCGATCCCGCGCTTGCCGGTAAATCGAACTGTGTCGGAGACATCGGTTCCCATATCGAAAACATAATTTCCTATGTGACGGGGCTTAAAATCAAATCCCTCTGCGCCCGGCTTGATAAAATCGGCCCCGGACGGGTTTTGGACGATAACGCCACAATCATGCTTGAATACGGCAACGGGGCCAAAGGGGTCTACTGGTCGAGCCAGGTCGCCATGGGATATGACAACGGTCTTAAATTCCGCGTTTTCGGAACCAAAGGCGGCATTGAATGGCGGGTTGAGGATCCCAACTATCTCAAGGTGTCTTTGCTGGGTAAGCCCGTCTTTACCCTTTCGCGGGGCCGGGACGGACTGTATCCGCGGGCGCAGTCCCTTTCCCGTGTTCCGGCCGGCCATCCGGAAGGTTATTTCGAGGCAATGGCAAACATCTACAAAACCTTCATCGGCGCTCTGATCAAACAGAAAGCCGGCCAGCCTTTAAGCGAAGACGATTTGGATTTCCCCAATGCCGAAAACGGCCTTGAAGGGGTCAGGTTTATCGGAAAATGTGTTGAAAGCTCCCAAAAGGGAGCGGCTTGGGTCAACTTTTAATTAAAGGAGAATACTATGTCACGACCGGTTACACTTTTTACGGGACAATGGGCGGATTTGCCCTTTGAAACGATTTGCGCCAGGGCAAAATCGTTCGGATACGACGGCCTGGAAATCGCCTGCTGGGGCGATCATCTGGATCTTAAAAAAGCCGCCGCGGATCCGGCCTATGCCAAAAACAGGCTGGACATTCTGGCAAAAAACGGGCTTAAAACCTGGGCTATCGGAACGCACCTTGTCGGCCAGTGCGTCGGCGACAAATGGGATCCGCGGCTGGACGGTTTTGCCCCTTCGGAGTTTGCCGGTCAGCCCGACAAAATTCGCGCCTGGGGCATCGAATACATGAAGTACGCCCCCCTTGCCGCCAAAAATCTTGGCGTTAAGGTAGTTACCGGCTTTATGGGAAGCCCCATCTGGGCCATGTGGTATTCGTTCCCGCAGACTACCGACAAAATGGTTGACGACGGCTTTAAGGAAATCGTAAAACTGTGGACGCCGATCTTCGACGAATTTGACAAACACGGAATCAAGTTCGCCCTGGAAGTCCATCCGACGGAAATCGCGTTCGACTACTATACCGCCCAGCGGCTTCTTGAGGAATTCAAATACCGGCCTACGCTGGGCTTTAATTTCGATCCCTCCCATCTTGTCTGGCAGGGAGTTACCCCCCATATTTTCCTCCGCGATTTCGCCAAACAGGTCTACCATGTTCACATGAAAGACGCGGCAGTTACGCTGGACGGCAAGGCGGGTATCCTCGGTTCCCATATCACATTCGGCGACACCCGGCGGGGCTGGAATTTCCGCTCCCTGGGACACGGGGACGTGGACTTTGAAAACATCATCAGGGAACTGAACGCGATGAACTACCAGGGCCCGCTTTCCGTTGAATGGGAAGACTCCGGTATGGAACGGGAATTCGGCGCGAAAGAAGCCTGCGAATTTGTCCGGAAGGTTGATTTCGCCCCCTCCAATATAGCGTTTGACGATGCGTTGAAATCATCATAATGGAGCTGCCGGTGTTTTTTCCGCCGAAAAACGCTTCCGCGGGAGGCGTTTCCCGTGACTGCTAAAACCGGGGATATTCTCTCCATCGAGAACATTACCAAGAGTTTTTCCGGCGTAAAGGTTCTGAGCGATATTTCATTCGGCATACGATCCGGGGAAATAATGGGCCTTATCGGAGAGAACGGGGCCGGTAAATCCACGTTGATCAAAATTATCAGCGGAATTTATCAGCCCGATTCGGGCAGCCTTAAACTCGACGGAAAAGAAACCGCCATTCCGGACTACATCACCGCCAAATCCCTTGGAATCGCCATCGTTCCCCAGGAATTTAACCTTATCAATACCCTTACGGTATTTGAAAACATTTTTCTGGGGAACGAAATCAGGCGCAGGCCGGGGCTTCTGGACAAGCAAAAAATGAGGGAGCTTTCGGCCAAACAGCTTGAAGACCTTAAAATGCCCGTCCGGGTGAATCAGCTTGTCAGCAGTCTGAGCGTGGCGGAAAAGCAGATGGTGGAAATATCCAAGGCGTTGATGCTCCACGCCCGGCTTCTTGTCATGGACGAGCCGACGACGACCCTTACCAGCCGCGAAGTGGAAACCCTGTTCACCCTGATGCGGGATTTGAAATCCCAGGGCGTTACGATAATCTTCGTTTCCCACAAACTTAACGAGGTTAAGACAATCTGTGACAGGATTACGGTGCTCCGCGACGGGAACCTTATCAGTGTAGACGAAGCGGCTTCGGTAAACGAGGAAGACATCGCCAGAAAAATGATAGGCCGCAAGGATTTTGCCAAAATCTTTCCCGAAAAGCTTCCCAGAGAAGCGGGGACGGAAGTTCTCGACGTAAACGGTCTTGTGGTCAAAGGCCTTTTTGACGGCCTGTCTTTTTCCCTCCGCAGGGGAGAAGTACTGGGGTTTGCCGGTCTTGTGGGTTCCGGCCGCACGGAGCTTGCCGAGTCGGTTATGGGGCTCCGGCCCGTTCAGGGCGGGACTATTTCGGTAAACGGAAAAACCGTTCACATCAAAAAACCCGCCGACGCCCTGCGCTACAAGCTCGGTTATCTGAGCGAAGACAGGCAGGGCAAGGGCATTGTCCAGGGTTTTAACCTGCCCCAAAACGTTACGCTTATCTCGCTCAAAGAGTATCTAAAGTGGGTTTTAATCGATAAAAAGGCCGAAACGGATAAAACCGCGGAATACGTGCGGGCTTTCAAGATCAGGGCGGCGTCCGACAAAATGCAGCTTCGCTTCCTGTCCGGGGGCAACCAGCAGAAGGTGTACCTTTCCCGCTGGCTCGATACCGGGCCGGAAATCCTTATTCTGGACGAACCGACCAGGGGCATTGACGTTAACGCCAAACACGAAATTTACGAGTTTATCCACCAACTGGCGGAAAGGGGAATTTCCTGCCTTGTCATATCGTCGGAACTGGAAGAAGTAATCGGTCTGTGCAGCAGGGTCTATGTTATGCGGGAAGGAAAAATAGCCGGTTGTCTCGAAGGGAATCATATTAACGGAGAGGAAATTATGTTTCATGCTACCGGCATCAAGGGGTCAACGTAATGGATACAAATTCTGCCAATAAATTCAAATGGAGCGAACATTCCACAGGGCTGGGGTTTATCTTTCTTTTTGTCCTTGCCATTATCATTTCGTTTGCCGGCGGTGGCGCCGGCGGCATCTTGAGTTTTCTCAGCCCCGGAAACCTTATCAACATTGTAAAACAGGCTTCCTACACGGGGATAATCGCCCTGGGGATGACCCTGATTATCATCTCCGGGGGCATCGACCTTTCCGTCGGATCGATGATGGCTTTTTCGGGCGGCATAACGATATTCCTGTTGAACAGGTTCTCCCCGAATTCGGTAGTGGGAACCGTTATCGCGGTACTGTTCTGCCTGGTTTTGGGCGCCGCCTGTGGTTTTGTAAACGGCTTTATGGTAACCACGGGGCGGATGGCGCCGTTCATCGCTACACTGGGAACAATGGCTATTTTCCGTTCGCTGATTCAGTATTTTTCCGGGGCGGCGAATATCCTTTCGGTCAGCACCGTGTATCCCCGCTTCGGTCCCGCCGAAATCCTGTGGATACCCGTACCGGTATGGGTGTTTTTGATCCTTACGGGGGTTCTGCACCTTGTCCTTAACAATACCCGCTTCGGGCGCTATGTCTGCGCCGTTGGAGCCAACGAACAGGTCGCCCGGTATTCGGCGATCAAAATCAACCTGATTAAACTGGTTCCCTATATGATCACCGGTTTTACCGTGGCGGTTTCCGCGCTGCTGTGGTCTTCGCGGATCAACTGTATTCACTCTTCCGGGGACGGCAACGGCTACGAGCTGGACGCCATCGCCGCCGTGGTAATAGGCGGAACCTCGATGGCGGGCGGCAAGGGTTCCATACTGGGAACCATACTGGGCGCGGTTATGCTGGGGATGATAAA
>JAIRSC010000029.1 GCA_031255645.1 Treponema sp.
CTGATGGTTCCGCCTTCCATGCTAAAGTGTCCGCCGTCTACATACACCCCGGCGCCGTCGCCGACGATAAAATTCGCTTCGATCGCCCCGCCGGTTCTTAGCGTCGCCATCGCCCCTGTGTCGATATACAACAACGGATGGCTGTTAGTCGTGTCCCCCCGAAGGGTAATATTCCGGATGATAAGGCGCTGGCCGTTCAGTATGGTAAAAAGACTCGAAGAGTGGATATGCCTGAGGGAACCGCCGCCCCGGAGAGAAACCACCGTATTCGAAGCCGGGCCGAATGTGGAAAGACTTGTTAAAAGAATATTCCCGGTCACGTTGATTACATAGTTGCCGGAACCGGAAGCGGCAATGGCGGCAAGAGCGGCGTACCACTCGGTGTCGTTTCCGATATTACGTACGCTGGTGGGAACGGCGACACCGAAGTCTTCCATGTTCATTGCCTCTTCCGCGTCGGTATAGAAGGGGGCCAGAACACTCCGCATCCAGGGGTTCCCGCAGCCCGCGAAAACCGCGAGAACGGCGGCGAGAACAAGCAATCGCCGGGTTCCTGTTCCGTTCGTGTGTATGCTTGTTTTCATAGCTTCCTCCTGAAACCGGTATGCGGCGGCACAAGCCGCGCGGACAATTCCCTTCTTTGAGGCTTTCCCAAAACTTCAGTTTTTGGGAAAGCAACCTTGAAATTCGCGGTTTTGCAAGGCTGAAGGCCTGAAAAACCGCAAGAGCCTGTCCAAAAACCCTGCGCGTAGCGCACAGTCAATTAGTTTTGGGACAGGCTCCTTTTTTACACAAAGTCGAAAAAGTCGAAGAAGTCTCCAAACCGTTTGGGGAAGCCTCCAGGCGATTGGAAGGACTCTCCAAATCGTTTGGGGAAGCCTCCAGGCGATTGGAAGGACTCTCCAAATCGTTTGAAGAAGTCCCCAAATCGTTTGAAGGAGTCTTCAAACCGCTAGAAGGAGTCTCCAAAACATTTGAAGAAGTCCCCAAATCATTTGAAGAAGTCCCCAAACCGTCCGGGGAGTTCCCAAAACGCCCCGGGGCTGGGGTTTTGCCGTCAAGGGACGGCATAGTACCGTAATAGGTACGCTTATATGTTAAGGAAGATAAGTATATGTTACAAAACGGTACGGAATGTCTGTATTTGCAGGTAAATGTTACTAAACAGCGCCATATGCGCTGGGGGGGGTATAGCTATTGGCGGGCGGCGCGAAGGATTGTCTGGTATTGCCGGTATCAAGCGCGGGCAAAGATTTCATACGAACGCCAGTATAGCACGGTATGCGGGAAAACGCAAGGCGCAATGTGCGGCGCCGCGCAAACGTCAGGCTCTTTGTTTTCAACAGAGAGCCTGGTTATGGCGGCTTTCATGCCGCCTAAAGCAAGGGAGGAACCGCGAAACTCCAGGCTCGATCTGACCGTAGCGGATTATTATATCGCCTCTTCCTCAAACTCAATCTTCGGTTCCAGCGTCTTGAGGGCAAGATGTACAAGGCCGTCGAGAAAATCGTTCGAAATATCGGGGATAAAAACAATCTCCGGAAGGAATTCACGGGGCATGCTTTCGAGAAGTTTTTTTCGCAGTTCCTCGACGGTGTTTTCGGACAGAACGCCGCCGTACAGCACAAGACAGTCCGGGTTAAGGAACACAATCATCGGCAGGGTCATCCGGGCCAGCAGTTCGTTGATGTGTACCTTCGAAATGTCGATGTCGCTTTGGGAAAAATGCCGCCACTTGACTTCCGTATCGAGAAAAACCACTTCGCCGGCGGCGTTGTCCCTGCCCCGGTAGATTTTCCCGTCTATGCAGATCCCCGCGGCGGGATGATGGGTCTGGGGAACGTACAGCGCGGCGGCGCACTTCCCTTCCCCGAAATCCCTGGTCTCGTAAAAACCGGTAACAGCCGCCTTGACATCGCTTTCCAGAATACCCGGCAGGCCGTATTTTTCCATAAAGTGATCCCGAAACCGAACCCACTCAAGGTTGGGGAAATTGAGCGAGAGAAGCCGGCCGCTCCCCCGGACCTCAAAGCCCGCCATGCCGAAGGCCAAAAGGCTGATCGCCGGATATTTCATTTTGTACTGTTCGACAATCTCCTCGAAAAAACCCAGAGTCTCCGGCGAAGCGGCTATCTCGTTCCGTTCAAGATATTCGCCGTACAGATCGCTGACGGCCGCGACAACCCTGTTTTTTTCAAGAACGCAGATCGCCAGCACAAGCCGGTGTTCGCTGTTATAGCGGTAAAACATGTCCGCTTCTCCGGTCTCTTCCGAACCGAGAAGGCCTTCCTCAATAAATTCCCCCTCCAGGCAAAGTTCGGCGATCAACTCGGCGATTGCCGTATCGTCCAGGCCGGTAATGCGCGAAAGTTCCGTTTTGGAAGCGCTGCGAAGCTGTTTTAACACGCTGCGAAGGCTGTTTACGTTCAGTTCCTTTACCAGCCGTATCTCGTCATCCATATTCGTCATAAAAACCTCCAAAAAACGTTCGCGCCGGGGCTGTTCGCGATTCGGCCCCGCAGGGTTCCCCGGGGCGGCGCCGAAAACCGAAGTATCCGCGCGTTCTAATAAAGCCCCTTCAGCCTGCTCAAAAACAAAAGACTGTCCGCCTCTCCCCGTTCTTTCAGTTTCTGATAATCCTCAGCCGTTTCCGTAGCCGATCCGGACAGGGTAAAGCTTGTTTTGGTTCTTTGAAACCACAGGGAATGTATTTCAAGAATCGATTCCAGCCGGGGATTTTTCGCCAGCTGGTTTTCCAGCGCGGCGGCAAGCACAAGATGGTTGTCGTCGCCCGTCCTGAAATAAAAACGTTCCGTCCCGATAAACACGACGACCCGCCTGAAACCGCTCCCAAGACTGTCGTCGTTGCGAAAGCCGTCGAAAATCAGGGCGTATTTCCCCATCGAAAGATCGTAGCCGGAAAGACGAAGATTCTGCCTGAGCCCGGTAATGCCCGTATATACTTCCTTGATGACGTTCGGATTGGCGGGGGCCTTTTGCAGCTGGGCGCGAAGAACCGCGAGCCGTCCCGCGTAACGTCCGCCCACCGCGGTACGGTTTACCAGAATGGCGGTTTCGTTAAGAAGATTCCAGACCTCGGTTATTTTTTTTGAAAGAGAGGCGCTTGAAAGATTCTGCCTGAGCCCGGAAAAAGGATTCATCTGAAATACTGTCCGTCCCCACTATACAACAAAAAACTTTTTAACGGAATACGCGCGCCGCCACTTGCAATTATTTCTTTTTTTCACGATAGTTGATGAAACAATTTTTTAGGAGTGTTCAATGAAACCTGAAACAATTCTCGCGGGACTCGAAAAACTGTACGCCAAAAGAAAAGCTCTTGACGCGCAGATTTCGACGATGGAGAAAAACCTTGTCGGTGAAGTAAAAAACGCCGCCAAAACGACCGGCGCGGTCAAAGGAAAAGCCGCCGCCGTAAAGAAAACCGTGCGGCGGGCGGGAAGAAAGCCCAAACTGCCGGCCGGCAAGTGAAGTTCCCCGCCCTGAAGGGCGGGATATTTTGCCCCTGACCTGAATCGCAAAACCGGGCCGGGCCCGGTTTTTTTTTCGGAGATATCCATGAAGACCACGATAAAAATCGAAGGAATGAGCTGCGAACACTGCGCCGCCCACGTTACCGGCGCCCTGAAGGAACTGTCCGGCGTATCGTCCGTCGAGGTAAGCCTTAAAGACAAAAACGCCGTCGTCGAACACGCGGACAGCGTCGGCCCTGAATCCCTGAAAGCGGCCGTTGCCGAAGCGGGTTACCGGGCTTTGTAATCTCCCGTATCATGACGGAACCAAAAATCGCGCCCGATCCGAAATTTCACCGGCTTGGCCTTTTGATAGGCGCGGACAGTCTCGAAGCCCTGCGGCAGGCCCGGATAGTAATTTTCGGCCTTGGCGGAGTGGGAAGCTGGGCCGCCGAAGCCCTGGTCCGTTCCGGGGCGGGGCGCCTTACCGTCGTCGATAACGATTCGGTCTGTATTACCAATATCAACCGCCAGATACAGGCCCTTTCGGGAACCGTCGGCCTTCCCAAGGCGGCGGCGCTTATGAAACGGCTTCTTGAGATAAATCCGCGCTGCGAGCTCAGGGCCTTCAACCAGGTTTTTTCAAAAGAGACCGCCGCGTTTTTTGAAATTGAAAAAGCCGATTACGTGATCGACGCTATCGACAGTCTTGGCCACAAGCTTGATCTTATCGAGCTTGCGGTCAAAGCGGGGCCGCGTTTTTTTTCGTCGATGGGAATGGCGCGCAAACTTGATCCTACGCGGATCAAAACCGCCGACATCTGGGAAACGTCGGGCTGTCCGCTGGCGCGGCTTGTCAGGCAGGGCCTTAAAAAACGGGGCTTTAACGGGCGCTTTACCGCCGTTTACAGCGACGAGCGCGTGGACAACGCGGAAGACGTTGAAAGCGTCTGCGGTACGGCGGCCTGTTTTTGCCCGGACAGGAACACCGAATGGTGTTCGTCAAAAAAGGCGATAAACGGAAGCTCCGTTACCGTTACCGCGGCGGCGGGCATGGTTCTGGCAAGCCTTGTATTGCGGGATGTAGTTTCCCGAAACGGCTCCCGGGAACGGTCCGCAACAGCGGCCGAAAAAACGCCCGCAACAGCGCCCGCGAAACGGCCGGCCGGGGCGCTGTAATGGCCGGCCGTTTTTTGCGCCGGGCCGGGCCTGACGAAATAATCCGCAAACTTACGGCAAAAGCCGTGTTTGAACGGAACCTTATAGCGGACGGCGACAGAGTGCTGATCGCCGTCTCCGGGGGGAAAGATTCCACGACCCTCGCGTGGGCGCTTTCCGCGATCCGGCCGGCCCTGAAGCGCCGCTGCGAACTTGAGGCCCTGCATATTTCAAGCGATTTCTGCTCATGCTGCAAAAAGGCCTTTCTTTCCGAAAAACTCAGGAGTTGGGGTATTCCGTTTACCGATTTATTTGTACCCGTTATCGGCCGGCTTAAACCGGGGCGCAAAATGAACTGTTACTGGTGTTCGACCCAGCGCCGCGCCGAACTGCTGAAATACGCGGTCGATCATTCCTTCAACAAAATCGCCCTGGGCCATCACCTGGACGACATCATCGAAACTTTTTTTATGAATCTCACCGAAAAGGGCGAACTGTCCGCGATGCCGGTAAAACTCGGCTACCGCAAATATCCGGTTACCCTTATACGGCCCCTGGGGTATATCGAGGAAACCCAGGTTATAGCCTGCGCCGAAAAACTTGGCATAGCCGCTTCCGCCTGCTCCTGTCCCTACGGGATCAATTCGCGGCGCGGGGACGCGCGAAAAAACCTCGCGGTTCTTACGGGCGGATCGGGGAACGTAAAACGCCGGATACTCGCGGCCCTGTCTTCCGGCAAAAACGATCTTCTGGAAGAAGGGTGATGACCAATGCTGAAGGGGCGGAACCCGCATGAAGGCGTTTAACCACGACTGCCCCTTTACCGTCAAAATCGCTTTATCAATAACCGAATTTGATCCGGCCCAATGGAACGGTCTTGTCCGTTCCGGCGACATTCCGTTTCTTGAGTGGGAATGGCTTGCCGCCCTGGAAAAATCGGGCAGCGTCTGTCCGGAAACGGGCTGGTATCCGCTTCATCTTTCCCTGTGGGACAAAGACACGCTTCTCGCCGCCGCCCCGCTTTACCTTAAAAACCACAGCGACGGCGAATTCGTCTGGGACTATATGTGGGCCAGGGCGGCGGCCTCGCTCGGAACGCCGTGGTATCCCAAACTGACGGGAGTTGTTCCCGCCACCCCCGCCGAAGGTTACCGTTTTCTTGCGGCGGACAATTTTCCCGACAGGGCCCTGCTCGACAGTACCCTGCTTGACGCGGCGGAAGCTCTTTGCCGGAACAACGGTATTCAGGGCCTGCACCTTCTTTTTGCCGATCCGTCCTGGGCCTCGCGATCCCTTGTCGAGCGGGGCTATTACGCCTGGAAACATCAGCGTTATGTCTGGGAAAATCCGGGTTTTGCCGGTTTCGACGACTACCTTGCGGGCTTTACCAAAAACCAGCGAAAAAACATCCGCAGGGAATACCGCCGTCACGAAGAACAGGGAATCGGCCTTCGCATTGTCGACGGCGCCGCGGCCGGACAACGCGGATATTTTGACGCGATTCACGATCTTTACACGATCACCAACGACAAATTCGTTCCCTGGGACGCGCGCTGGGTTAACGGGGAATTTTTCAGGCTGCTCGGCTCAACTTATTCCCGCCGGGTCGTGTTTTCCGAAGCGTACCGGAAAGGACGACAGGCAGCCGGCGAACCGGAAGAAACCGCCGCCCTCGCGATGATGATCCGCACAATCGGAAGGCTGTGGGGCCGCTACTGGGGCGCTTACGAAGACATCAAAGATCTTCATTTTGCCGTTTGTTACTACGCGCCGATGGATTATTGCATCCGGGAAGACATTCGTTACTTTGATCCCGGCGCGGGATCGCCGCACAAGATCCGCCGGGGATTCCGTCCGGCGTTCGACACAAGCTACCACAAATTTTTCGATCCGGCGCTGGAAAAACTGTTCGGGGCAAATATTGGGGAAGTCAACAGTTACGAAGAGGAAATCATCAGCGAACTGAACGGCGGGCTGCCGCTCAAGGGGGCGCGGCCTTTGCTGTAGCGTTCGTTATAGCCTCCGTTTGTTTTTGTTGTATTGTTTCCCGCTTTCATATAGTGTATTCTCATGGTATAGTTATGGAACGGACCGGGATTTCGTTAAAAACCCGGAAAAAACCTCAAGGAAGTATCGTGGAATTTTTACTGGAAGGTTTCCTCGCGTTAAGCTGGAAACAGATTGTAATGTTCGGCATTGGCCTTGCGCTTATCTATCTGGGCATCGCCAAAGAATACGAACCGGCGCTGCTTATGCCGATGGGCTTTGGAGCGATACTGGTCAATCTGCCCCTAAGCGGCGTGCTCAATCAGATTATGCCCGGCATAGGTGAAACCCACGGGGTAATCCAGTGGCTTTTTGAGAAGGGAATCGGCGCTTCCGAAGTAATGCCCCTGCTCCTCTTTATCGGCATAGGGGCGATGATAGACTTTTCTCCGCTGCTTTCGCGTCCCGTGTATTTTCTTTTCGGAGCGTCCGCCCACTTCGGGATATTCGCGGCGATAACGCTTTCCTGTCTGTTGGGGTTCAGCCTGAAAGACGCCGCGGCTATCGGCATTATCGGCGCGGCGGACGGGCCGACCACGATCCTGGTTTCCCAGGTGCTCCGCTCGGACTATCTGGGGCCCATAGCGGTAACGGCCTATTCGTATATGGCCCTGGTGCCGATCATTCAGCCTTTCGCGATAAAGCTGACCACCACGAAAAAGGAACGGATGATCAAAATGGATCCGGTGGCGGGTACGGAGATACCCCGGATACTGAAAATCATATTCCCGATAGTCGTAACGGTTATCGTCGGTTTTATTTCCCCTTCCGCGGTCGCGCTTATCGGGTTCCTAATGTTCGGTAACCTTGTCCGCGAATGCGGCGTCCTGGAATCCCTCTCCGAAACCGCGCAAAAAAGCCTTTCCAACCTGATAACGCTGCTCCTGGGCATTACCATCGCGTTCACCCTGAAAGCCGAAGAATTTCTGACGCTGGATACCGTCAAAATACTCGCCCTCGGCCTTTTCGCGTTTATTCTTGATACGGTGGGGGGGGTTTTGTTTACCAAATTCCTCAATTTGTTCATGAAGAAAAAAATAAATCCCATGATAGGCGCGGCCGGCATTTCGGCGTTTCCGATGTCTTCCCGGGTTATTCAAAAACTCGCGCTTAAAGAAGATCCGAGCAACATATTCCTGATGCACGCGGTAAGCGCGAACGTTTCGGGTCAAATCGCCTCCGTGGCGGCAAGCGGGCTGGTGTTGAGCCTTATAATACAGTATTTATAAAAGGAGCCGCGCGTGAACGAAACGGTTATAAACAATGTGTTTGCCTCGCTTGAGATCATGTGGAAGGGGATGCTGGGCCTGTTTATCATCTGCGGCGGCATCGCGGTAATCATGACGCTTATCGCGAAATTTACCCGCGGCAAAGACCAAAAGACCTGACGGCGTATTTCTCCCCCGCGAACCGGTGAGCGGGTTCTTTGGTTTAACGCCAAATTTTTGTAGGCATTGTCTTATTTGAGCCGAAGCGGAGCGCGCAAACGTAGTTTGCGACAATGAAAAATTGCGAAAATCCTCTGTGATCCCTCGTTTTGGGACCCCGCCTTTCGTATTCTATGGAAACGGGACAATATTTTCCGATATAGTAAGAAGAGGAAAAGGCGGCTGAAATGGAAAATGACCCCGTT
>JAIRSC010000033.1 GCA_031255645.1 Treponema sp.
AGGTTTCACGGCCCGCTAGCCCGAGCAGGGGTTGCCGCCGCCCATAGTGTTTACAAAGATGCCCACCAGTCCCGGACACAGATCTCCGCCGTATTGACAAGACCGTTTTGCCGCATATACGCCTCAAGGCCCGCGATAATTTCTGTCATCGCGCCGGGTCGCGCGAACGTTGCCGAACCGACCTGAATTGCCGCCGCCCCGGCCATAAGGAACTCCAGCGCGTCGTTGGCGCATGCAATGCCCCCGAGGCCCACGATGGGTTTCGCGCTGCCGGGTTCCTCCCTGTCCAAAAGCGGATCCGGGCGCCGCAGGCTGCCGTATAACTCCCAGACCATGCGCAGGGCTATGGGCCGTATGGCGGGGCCGGAAAGACCGGCGCTGACATTGTCGAACACGGGCCGCCGCCGCGCCGTGTCTATGGCCATGGCCTTGAACGTGTTGACCAGCGAAAAAGCGTCGGCCCCGGCGGCGGCGCAGTGGCGGGCGACCGCGGCAATGTCCGGGGCATTAGGCGAAAGTTTTACCATAAGCGGCGTATGGGGGGCCGCTTTTCGTACCGCGCGGGTAACGGCGGCCGCCGCCCCGGCGTCGAGGCCGAAAGCCATGCCGCCGGCCTTGACGTTGGGGCAGGAAATGTTAAGCTCTATCATGTCGACGGCGCCGTCAAGCAGTCCCGCCCCTTCCGCGTATTCGCCGATGTCTTCTCCCGAAAGGTTGGCGATCACCGCCGGCCCCAGTTTCTTCATTCGGGGAAGTTCTTTTTCGAGAAACGCCCCAATACCGGGATTCTCAAGGCCGATGGAATTAAGAAGCCCCGACGGCGTTTCGTAAAGCCGTTCGCCCCGGTTGCCCGTCCGCGGCCGCAGGGTAAGGCCCTTGCTGCAAATTCCCCCCAGGGCGGAAACCTCAAGCAGCCCCGCGTATTCGCTCCCGTAACCGAATGTGCCCGACGCGGCAATCACCGGGTTTCTCAGCCTGAGCCCGGCAATGTCGACGGAAAGATCCGGCGCGGTCATTTATCCCCTCCGCCTGTCGATGCGGTTTCCCCCGTGCAGGCGTATATTTCCTCTCCGGAAAACACCGGCCCGTCGGCGCAGCACCTCTTGTTGCCGCCGCCTGTTTCCACCGTACAGCCAAGACACGCGCCGGTTCCGCAGGCCATGCGCCGTTCCACGCTTACATAGCAGGGAACCGCCGCAGCCCGGCAGCGCGCCGTCAGCGCCCTGAGCATGGGCTCGGGGCCGCAGGCATAAACGACGGAATAATCCGCGGGATCGACAAAATCCAAAATACGTCCGCGATGAATAGAGGGGGAAAGCCTTCCCCCTGGGCGGCGCTTGGGGGCTGCGCCCGCCCGCGCTGCCGCCCACCCCCTTCTCCTGGGGGCATAGCCCCCAAGCCCCCCCTCGAAAGCGAGCACGAGTCCGCGCGCCGCGTAAGCCTCTTCCAGAAGGCTGTCGCAGGCAAAACCGTTCCTGAAACCGGCGAAAAAATCGAAGCCGCAGGGCGCTTCCCGTTCCGCTCCGGCCGCGTTCCCCGCAAGCTCCCGGGCCAGGGCAAGAAGGGGAGCGACGCCGATCCCCCCGCCGACAAGAGCCGGCGGCTTTGTTTCGCCGGAACGTTTTGCCGGAACCCCGGGCCACGTATTCCCCAGCGGCCCGGTCAATTTGGCCCTGTCCCCGGCTTTCATTTGCGCCAGCTCGACCGTCCCCGTTCCCCTGACGGCCACAAGAAAGCTGATCGTCCCCGCGGCCGCAGCGGCCGGGGATTCAGGCCCGGCGGACTCGGCGGACTCGGCGGATTCGGCGGGTTTCCAGCCGGCGACGCTGACGGGTCTCGCGAGGAACACGGAACTCCGTTCCGGCTTAATCATGAAAAACTGGCCGGCGCCCGGCGCGGGCCCCGGCCAGGAAAATTCCAGGCGGAAAATCCCTTCCGCAAGAAAAACGGCTCCCGTTGTTTTACAGAGAAGGCTTTGCCTGGCGCGCGGGTTTTGGGACATCTTCCGTCATCTTATCCTGTTTTTTCCGCCGCCGTAAGGGTCTTTGGGGGAGGAACATTGCAAAGGCAAAACGGGCTTTCCTTGCCTTTTTTCTTTTTCGTCTTTCGGCTAAAATGGCGGCATGAATTTCTCCCATACCTTTATTCCGACCCTGCGCGAAGCGCCCGGCGACGCCGTAGTCGCCAGCCATCGCCTTATGTTCCGCGCCGGGATGATCCGCAGGCTTTCCAACGGGCTTTCGCGTACCTGCCGCTTGGGCTGCGGGCGTTCCGCAAGGTGGAAAACATCATTCGTGAGGAAATGGACGCCATAGGCAGTCTTGAGATAAAGCCCACCGTTGTTGTACCGGGCGAACTGTGGAAAGAGTCGGGACGCTGGGACTCGATGGGAGAAGCCCTGCTGCGGGTAAAGAACCGCCTGGGCGCGGATTTTGTCGTTTCCCCGACCGCCGAAGAAGCCTTTACCAGCATTGTACGGGACGAGCTTTCAAGCTACCGCCAGCTTCCCCTGTCGCTGTATCAGATCAACACCAAGTACCGTGACGAGATACGGCCCCGTTACGGGGTGATGCGGGGCAGGGAATTTGTGATGAAAGACGCGTACTCGTACCACCACGACGACGCGAGTCTCGACGAACATTACCAGGCCCAGGGCAGGGCCTACCGGCGTATTTTTAAGCGCTGTGGGCTTACGGTCATTCCGGTCAGGGCCGATTCGGGGGCAATGGGCGGTTCCGGCTCCGAAGAGTTTATGGTTGAAAGCGAGATTGGCGACAACACGCTGCTGCTCTGCAAAAGCTGCGATTACGCGGCAAATGTGGAAAAGGCCGAATGTAAGCCTGACTACAGCCCCCGCCTTTCGCCGGATCAGGCGAAGGAAGCGGCCGCGGATATTCCGCCTGTTGAAAAGATAGATACGCCGGAAGTAAAGACCATTGAAGAGCTTTGCGCGTTCCTTAAAACGGACGCGAAAAGTTTTATCAAAACCCTGATCTACCGCGCGGTCAACGTGGAACTTGACCTTTCCGGGGCGCCGGGCTGCGGAAATCTCACAAAACACAAGGCCGCGCCGGGCGCGCCGGAAACCTACCCGGAAGCGTTCTTTGCCGTGGCTGTCCGGGGCGACCTCGACGTAAACGAGGCAAAGCTTGCCGCGGCTCTTAAGGCTTCGGAAGTAACCCTCGCGGCGGATACCGACGTGATCCGGGTTACCGGCGCTCCGGTTGGTTTTGCCGGTCCCGTGGGTCTTAAGACGGCGCCGCTGATCCTCGACCGGACCGTTACGGGAATGAACGACGCGGTTACCGGGGCGCTTGAAAAAGACAAGCACTACCGGCACGCCGCCTATGGCAGGGACTTTGACGGCTGGCTTGCCGCCGACATCCGTACCGTCCGGGCGGGCGACCGCTGTTCGGCCTGCGGGGGGGAGCTCTACGAAAAAAAAGGCAACGAACTGGGCCACATCTTCAAGCTGGGCCGCAAATACACACAGTCGATGGGGCTAAACTACCTCGACGAAAACGGCAAAAGCCATGTCCCGACGATGGGCTGTTACGGCATCGGCCTTGACCGCACCCTGGCCTCCATCATCGAGGAACATCACGACGAACAGGGCATTGTCTGGCCTGTGTCGGTAGCGCCGTTTCATGTCGTCGTTATCCCGATCAAGTACCAGGGGGCGGTCAAAGACGCCTGCGGCGCCCTTGCCTCGGAACTCGAAGCAGCGGGACTGGAAGTTCTGCTCGACGACCGGGACGAGCGCGCCGGGGTAAAGTTCAACGACGCCGACCTTATCGGCATTCCCTGGCGGATTGTCGTGGGAGACAAAACCCTCGCCGCTTCCCGTGACGGGAAACCCGCGCCGCAGGTTGAACTGAAACGCCGCGGCGAAACGGAAGCGAGGCTTGTGGACATCGGCAAAGCCGCCGCGGAAATCGCCGGGGCGCTGCGCAGGGAACTCGCGGAACTGGATGGGTCTCTTATACAATGAAATTGCCGATCATTCCATGAAATCCAGGATTTGGCCGTTTAACGCCCTCCTGGTTTCACGCCAATAGGGCATATACTTATCCATAAGAGATATAAAAAAATCATTATGATGTTTTTCAACAAAATGCAACAACTCATGCAGGATTACATATTCAAGACATTCCGGCGTTTTTTTTGCAAGCTGCAAATTCAACCATATCTTCCGTTTTTGAATATTGCATGTTCCCCACCGGGTAGTCATGTATTTGAT
>JAIRSC010000050.1 GCA_031255645.1 Treponema sp.
ATGGTTTTTTACTATTATATGTGTATGTCCATGAATTCCGACGAATTGCGCTCCAAATACATTGAATTCTTTACGCGGCACGGTCACGCCCAAATCGAAGGGAAATCCCTGATTCCGGAAAACGACCCGACGGTGCTTTTTACCACCGCGGGAATGCATCCCCTCGTGCCCTACCTGCTGGGAGAATCCCACCCGGCGGGAAACCGGCTTGTGGATTACCAAAAATGCATCCGAACCGGCGACATAGACAGCGTCGGCGATCCAAGCCATCTGACCTTTTTTGAAATGCTGGGAAACTGGTCTCTGGGAGATTATTTTAAGGACGAAGCGATTCGACTGAGTTTCGAATTCCTTACCTCGCCCCAATGGCTGGGAATTCCGGCCGAAAAGATTGGCGTAACGGTTTTCGAGGGAGATGAAAACGCCCCCAGAGACGAAGAATCCGCCGCCGTGTGGAAAAAACTGGGGATTCCCGAAAGCAGGATACGGTACCGGCCCAAAGAAGACAACTGGTGGGGGCCCGCGGGAAGCTCCGGCCCCTGCGGCCCCGATTCCGAAATGTTCTACGACATCGGGAAAGATCCCTGCGGGCCGGACTGCGGGCCGGGCTGTTCCTGCGGAAAGTGGCTTGAAATCTGGAACGACGTGTTCATGCAGTACAACAAAACCGAAACAGGAATCTACGAGCCGCTGGCCCGCAAATGCGTCGATACCGGCATGGGCATCGAACGCACCGTAACGATCCTCAACGGAAAAAAATCCGTGTACGACACCGGGATATTTGCCCCGCTGATCGCCGCGGTAACTTCGATCATGAAAGACAGCGGCCATGTTTATGGCGGCGGGGAATCCGAAGACTCCGCCGGCAAAGACAGGTCGATTCGGATTATCTGCGATCATGTCCGCTCATCAACCTTTGTGCTTGGCGATCCCAAGGCGATAAGCCCCTCCAATGTCGGGGCCGGTTATGTGCTCCGCCGCCTTATCCGCCGGGCCGTGCGGCACGGACGAAAGCTCGGCATTGAAAGCCTTGTTCCGGTAGCCCAGGCCGTCGTGGACAATTTTTCCGGTCCCTACCCGGAGCTTGCGGCGAACAGGGTTTCGATTATGGAAGAGCTGGGACGGGAAGAGGCGAAATTCCTTGAGACCCTCCAGAAAGGGGAGCATGAGTTTGAAAAGCTCCTTCCCAATCTGTTAAAGGATCCCAGAAAGGTTATGTCGGGACGGCTTGCGTTCAAACTTTACGACACCTACGGTTTTCCGATTGAGCTTACCGAAGAATTGGCCGCGGAAAAGGGGATGACGGTAAACCGCGCCGAATTCGACGAAGCGTTCGCAAAACACCAGGAACTTTCCCGCGCCCAGGGGGGGCAGGTCTTCAAGGGCGGCCTTGTGGATCAGGGCGAAATGGCCGTCAAATACCATACCGCCACGCATCTGCTTCATCGGGCCCTGCGAATGGTTCTTGGCGATCACGTAGCCCAGAAAGGCTCGAACATCACCGCGGAACGAATGCGCTTTGACTTTTCCCACTCCGCCCCGATGACCGCGGAAGAACTCAAAAAAGTGGAGGATATTGTCAACGAACAAATTGCCCTGGATCTTCCGGTTACGATGGAGATGATGAGCCTGGAAGAGGCGAAAGCCGCCGGAGCCACGGCCCTGTTCGGGGAAAAGTACGAATCCCAGGTAAAGGTCTACACAGTCGGCAAAAGCCCGGCAGACTTCTTTTCCAAAGAAGTCTGCGGCGGCCCCCACGTGGAGCGAACCGGCGCCATGGGCCGTTTCAGGATACAGAAGGAACAGTCGTCTTCCGCGGGGGTCAGGCGAATCCGGGCGGCGCTGGAAACGCTATAACAGGACAGCGGAACCACCACGGATGTATCCTTTTGTCCCGGAAAGTGTTATATTTTTTATTAGGATGCGAGAATGAAGCGATTTTTTACCGTTTTGGCTTTTTTAGCCTTTTTTGGCGGTTTGGCTTTTGCCCAGATGGATCTTCAGCCCGTGGCGATAGTCCGTCTTTCCAAAAGTCAGCCCATATCGGTCAAAGAATTCAGGGATTATGTAAACTGGATGAATCTTTCCAGGGCAAACGCCGCGAATGTCGGCCAGCCCGCCCCGCCGTTGAACGCGGACGAACGGCGGCAGATTCTGGACACGATCAGCAACCAGCTTTTGGCCTGCCAGGCCGCGGAACAGGAAAACGTCACGGTAACGGACAGGGAGCTTAATCAGGCTGTTGAAGAGGAATTAAAGCCCCTGACGGCCTACCTTACCCAGCGGCTGGGCAAGGCCCCGTCGGACACCGAAGTCGACAACGAGCTTCGCACCCAAACCGGAATGACAAGGGTGGGCTTCAGGGAACAGATACGCCGTTCCCTTCTTACCAACAAGTACCTCCAGTTCAAGAAGCAGGCCCTGTTTCAGTCGGTAAAGCCTCCCACAGACGCGGAAGTCCAGGGCCTTTACAGCCAGGTCAGGGACAAAAACATTTTTGACGGCGGATTTGTACGGCCGGACACCATACGGATCAAGATGATCTGGGTTCCGGTGACGAATCAGACGGACAAACCGGCGGCGCTGGAACGGGCGAACCGGCTCTTGCGGCAGATTGGTGGAGACGCGGGGAAATTCGACGAAGCGGTGGACGATTCCCGTAAAGCCAATTCCGGCTATGTGGGCGGGGACGGTCCCTATCTCTACAAGAACGAACAGATACGCGCCGCGATGGGCATTGATTTTTACGACACCGCCTTTGGCCTGAGGCAGGGAGAGGTTTCAAAGCTCCTTGAGCGGGCCGACGGTTACTACATTATCAAGGTAATCGAAACGCTGCGGCAAAAAATCCTTACACTGGACGATGTATACCGCCTTGAGGATCCCAGGCGGACAACGGTAAAGAACTATATTTTTATTACCGAATCCCAAAAGCGGCAGCTTGAAGCCTATGAAAAAGCAAGCCTTGAGCTGGTGGAAGAGTTGAAAAAGCGGGGAAACGTCCAGATCATGGACAGTACCTATAACAACATAGTGTGGTAATGGGCGCGCGGCGGCTGGGGCGTATTCTCGCCTTTCAGGCCCTGTACGCCTGGGGCGCCGCCGGTTCACGGCGCCGGCAGACAGTTCTGGCGGATTTGCTTGAATTCCCCTGGCTCGACGAAGCCGCGAGAAAAAAACTGGGGGAAAGCGCCGCCGGCTTTTCCCGCCTTCTTGTTCAGGGTACCGTGGAAAACATAACCCAGGTGGACGGGATGATTAAACAGCATCTGAAAAACTGGGATTTTTCACGGCTTAATCTGGTCGATCTGGCCCTGCTCAGGATAAGCGTGTATACGCTGATGTTTCAGGATACGCCGCCGTCGGTTGTAATCGACGAAGCGGTGTGCATTTCCCGTGAATTCGGAACCGACGATTCCTACCGTTTTATCAACGGAGTTCTGGACAGCATACGTCAAACCATTATGGACGGAGCGAAAGGATGAGTTCAAAACCATACGGCATCTTAAGAGGCGTTTGTATTTTCGGGCTTGTCATAGCGTTACTGCTCCTTGGGCTTCTTGTGTTTTTTTCCCGTTACGGCAACATTCCCCTGTTTTCGCCTTTTTCGCGCGGAACCTCCTTTTCCAGGGCGCTTGAGGAATACGACAGGGAAACAGCGGAAAATCCCGGCCTTTCCTCCGGCAGACGGATTTCCATGCTCAATTCGCTTGAAAAAAAAGCCCGGGATACGGAAAACCTTCTTTCGGTACTGAAGCGCCGCCGGGCCCTGGCCGGATCGGGCGCGGCGGAAGCCCTTGCCTCCTACGCCGGGGCCGCCGAGCGGGCCGGGAAGCTTTATCCCTATTCCGGGCAAATTGCCGCCATACGGGCCGAGGCCATTGTCCTTGCCGGAACGCCCGGCGGGATTTCAGACGGCGCCGAACGGGAAAAAATAATGGAACTTGCGGCGCTTATGACCGAAGGCGCTCTGGACGAGCTGGCGCTGGCCTTTTCCGTTTATTCCGGGGCGATGAGCGATCCCGCCGTCGCCAGGCTTCTTCCGGTAGAACTCTTTCCCCTGCTTTGTATGACGGCCGAAGGCGAAGAACGGGAACGGTATCTGGTCAATTCCGCAATCAGAATCCTGCTTGACGGAAACGTTTCGGAAGCCCTGTCCCGGGTAAACGCGCTGTTTGACCGGGATCCCCTGCGCGGCGAAACCTACCTTTTCGGAGCGGAATTTTTTTACGACCACGGCAATTTTGTCCGTTCCGCGGAACTGTTTTCGCATTTTACCGGCGACCGGGAAATTGCCCGTCAGGCGGACGCCCTTTGGCTTGCCGGCTTTGCGGAAAGCGCCGAAACATTGTGGAAGCTGGCCGGAGTAGACGGCCGGCCGGGAGACGTTAGGTCCCGCAGTCTTTATAATCTCGCGTCGATCTCCCCGCCCGATGAACAGCGGCTTTGGCTGGAAATGCTTTTCGGGGACGACCTTTCCTACAGGCCGGGCGCCGTTTTCGCGCAGATTCGTTTTTCCCGCCTGGCCCCCACGGACAGGGCGCTGGCGATACTGGAAAAAACGGATAAAAACGAAGGGCTTTTCGATCTGGAACTGCTCAGGCGAAAAAGTGAAGTCTGGTCAATCGACAAAACCGTCGTGGAAACCTGGACGCTGGTCAACAACCATCCCGGCGATTCGCGGCTTTACCAATGGGCCGCGTGGTATTTTGACTTTCAGCGCCGTTATGGGGAAACCGCCCTGCTCCTTGTCCAGGCGGAACGGAACGGCGTCAAAGAACCCTGGATCGATCTGCACAACGCCTTTGCCCTGATACGGGAAAACAGGCTTCCCGAGGCCGAAAAGCTGCTTCACGCGGTACGGGAGCAGGGCGGCTACGGCAGGTTCTGGCAAATCCCCGCGAATCTGGCGTTGATCCTCGACCTTCGCCGGAGTCCAAGGGAAGCCCTGGAATTATACGAAATTGCCGCAGGCCTTCAGGCGGATACCGTAAACCGCCTGCGTTCCGGGGAGGCCGCGGAGCCTGTTCCCGAACTCAAAGACGCCGCCCGCGTCCAGCTTCGCATTGCCCGCTGCCTCCGCTCGCTGGGCCGGGAAGCGGAAAGCCGCCGCGTCCTTGACTATGCCCTGGATCTTGACCCGGATAGTCTTGACGCCGCGCTGGAAAAGCGGCGGCTGGAAAACCGCGGGATACTGTAGGCGCGGTATCCTAAACGCCGCGCCGGTTTGAACGGAACATCAGCGCGATTTTTCCACTCCCGCCCGCACACAATGGGCTTTTATCACACATTGGGAGCAGAACGGGCTGACCGGCCTGCAGAGCCTTTGTCCGTAAAGCACGAGGATAGCATTGATCGTTTTCCAGAATTTTTTGGGAAGTATCTTTCGCAGGATCATTTCGGTTTCTTCCGGTGTTTTGGAAGAAAGCCAGCCCGTTCTGTTGGAAATACGGTGAACGTGGATATCGACGCAGATGCCGTATTTGCCAAAGGCCTCGATAACGACCAGGTTTGCCGTTTTTCGTCCAACGCCGGGAAGTTCCAGCAGGGCGTCCATATCGGAAGGAACCAGGCCGCCGTTTTTTTCAAGAAGGATGGAAGCGATTTTCCTGATATTGGCCGCCTTGGTTTTGTAAAATCCCGCCGGATAGGCGAGAGCGGCGATTTGTTTTTCGCTGAGTTTCAGCGCCGCCGCCGGATTGGGCGCCTTGTCCAGAAGCGCCCTGGAAGCCTTGAGTGTTACCTCGTCTTTTGTACGGAGGGAAAGAATCGTCGAAACCAGCACCGCCCAGGGATCTTTTTTGTAGTGTTCCGCGACGGTCGTTACCGACGGATCCGCGTCTCCCAGTTTTTTCCGCCAGTTTTTAAGCGCGGCGATTATGCTGTCCCAATCCGGCGTTTTGCCCGTATCCGTCATACACGCTCCAGAAGGCATACGGCTTCCGCCTCGACGGAAAGGCCCTTTCCCACCGGGCCAAGCCCTTCTCCGGTTTTTCCCTTTACAAAAACGGCTTCCTTTTCCACGCCAAAACAGGCGGCAAGCCTTTCCCGGATTTTCTCCCGCAGGGGCAGGATACGCGGTTCTTCGGCAAGCACTACGCAGTCAAGGTTGATAAGCCGCCAGCCGGAATCCTTTACTTTTGCCCAGACTTCGGCAAGCAGTTCCATGGAATCGGCGTCCTTCCAGCGGGCTTCTTTGGGCGGAAAAAATTCCCCGATGTCGCCAAGGCCCGCCGCGCCCAGAACGGCGTCCGCCGCGGCGTGGGCAAGGACATCCCCGTCGGAATGGCCGTCCATGCCTTTCCCGAAACGGAACTCAACGCCGGCCAGAAGAAAGCGCCGGCCCCGCTCAAGCCTGTGGGTATCCCGGCCAAGGCCAACCCTGATCACTCGGTGTCCTTTACCAGAATTTCCAGATCTTCGGGAAAGGTTATTTTCCGGTTGGCGGGAGATCCGGGCACAACCGCCACATCGCCGACAAATTCCCCCCAAACCTCGGCGTCGTCGGTGTAAATTATCCCTTCGTTATGCTCCCGTTCCGCGGCCTTTTTGTGGGCTTCCAGAATTTCGGGGAATACAAAGGCCTGGGGAGTCTGCGCGCCGCCGACCATAATGCGGTGCAGATGCCGCACGATGGTTCCGTTTTTATTGATTTCCTTGGGTGTATCCGTCAGGGGCAAAAGGGGGATAACGGCGCGGCGCTGGAGCACCACATCAATGATCCTGTCGATAAGGGCGGGCTCGACCCAGGGCCGCGCCCCGTCGTGTATCAGCACATAGCCGGGATGATAGGCCTCAAGGAGCGTAAGGGCGTGATGAACCGAGCTCCGGCGCGTGGAACCGCCGGGGACAAAAAGGAAACAGGGCCGGGCGCTGGGTTTAAGAAGCCTTGACGGAATACTGTCGCGGGCGGCAAATTCCCCCTGTTCGGAATGGGGAGGAACGCTTATCACAACCATGTCAATCCGGGAACAGGCGGCAAAAGCCAGGGCGGTTTTGCCCAGAACCGTCAGCGGTTTGCCTTCGATATCAACTTTATCTCCCAGAAGACGATACTCTTTTTTTACCCCGAAACGGCTTGACGAACCGGCGGCGGCAATAACAACGGCAATAAGAACATCCATAGTAGATACCAAATAGTACTACAAAAGCCCCGTTTGTTAAAGCCTTATTCAAGCAGGGTTTTTGCCGTTTCCTCACCTGTAATCAATACATTGAAAAAGCCCGCTCTGGCCGCGATACGAATGCCTTCTACCTTTTCCGGGCCCGAAGTCATAAGACAAACAAGAGGAATCTTCCGCAGTTGTTTCAGGGTAATGGCGACGGTTCGTTCGGCGATACTCCCTCCAAGCTCCCTGCCTTTCCGGTTAAAAAAACGGCCGCACATTTCCCCGATATATTCTTCCCGCTTAAGGAAATCGATGTCGTCCCCGTTCAAAAGGTCGGACTGCAAAAGAAGCGAATCTCCGGTATACAGAGAACCTATGCCGACTATCGCAAGGTCTATTTTGTCAAGCAGGGACAAGACCTGCGAAACCACGGGATTTTTTTTCATCGTCGTAACGTCGTTTTTATCGGCCAAAATTGCCGGGCTGTGTATAATATGGGAAACCGCCCCAATCTGCCTGGAAACATTCCAGACCGCCATATCCGAATGGATATTATAATTGACGGAATTGATCCCTCCCATAAGCGAAACGACTTCTATCGGATAATGGGCCCTTTCGGCAAATTCCGTCATGGAGGCGACGGAACGTCCGCCCGCCAGACCCAGGATGGTTTTTTGCTTTACCTTGCCGCTGAGCCATTCGGCGCATATTTTTCCCATGTTCTTCCGCAGCAGCCCGATAGAAGACTGGGGCGCTACCATAACTTCCTTAAGCTTTAATTTGGATTTAAGGTTTTTTACCAGTTCAAGAAGATAGGCGTTTTTCGCTTCCGGACGGCGGATGGTTATTTCCACAATCTCGAGTTCCCGGATTTTACGGATCATCCGGCTCAGGGTCGGGCAGGACAGGTTCAGTTGTTTCGCTATGAATTTTTGGCTAAGCCCCTGCTTGAAATACATTTCCGCTACTTCTATCAGGGCGGATTCACTGTAATTCATCAATCCTCCGCTTTTTGCTAATATACCTGTCAGTTGAGCCTGTCCCAAAACTAATTGACTGTGCGCTACGCGCACGGTTTTTGGACAGGCTCTTGCGGTTTTTCAGGCCTTCAGCCTTGCAAAACCGCGAATTTCAAGGTTACTTTCCCAAAAACTGAAGTTTTGGGAAAGCCTCAGTTGAGATATCTTTTCAAAACTAACCGAGTTTTAGAAAAAGCTCAATAGAACAGCGGAAAAAATCGAAAATAGATGAAATAAATTTCATGAAATAAATGAAAAAATTTGTTGACAGATAAATTATTCCGTGTTACCGTAAATTTCACTTGTTATACCCGCGTCGGGCCCGATGCCCGGAAACCCGTTTTTGGACGGGTCAGGAGTGTTGTGCGGCAGGGCCGGGGCCTTTAAGGAGGAATATATCGGCAGCAGAGAACTTCTTTTTCTCATTATTTTCGCGTTGCTGGCCCTGCAGATGTTTTTTGGGTATATCCAGGTAAGGCATTATCAAAAGGCCGTAAAAAAGTGGCTGGGAAAAGGGCTGCTCGGCATAGGGCAAAGACGGGGCCGGCTTACGCCCGGAGAAATCATCATCCTGGTATACGACAAAACTAACGACAGGGTCATTTCCGTTCAAAGCATGCGCGGATACACTGTCTTCGCCCATTTTGTCGAAATCTCCGAATATTCGGGGCTTGGCCTCGATGAAATGCGGAAAATCGGCATTGAAAAGGACGCTATAGAAATGAAGTGGCGGCGGCGGCGCCATCCCTATGATCCGGCTGTCCTGAGCAAGAAAAAGGGCGCCCTGATACAGGCCGTAGAGGCGATAGACCTCCGGCTCCGCAGGGAAGCCGAAGAACGGGAGGTGGAAGAAGACGGTTCTTAACCGGGGCATACGTCCCTTTCCGGATCAAAGACCAATGCCTTAAGGAGGGGCAGCAGCATAATCGCGGTACAGGGGCGAAAAATATTTACGGAGGTATATATGGAAAATGTATTGAATGGCCTTTCCAAAGGCGCCGAGTGGTTTATCAATCTGTTTAACCTCGGCGGACAGAATTTCATGGGTCTGGTAACGGGTATCATTCCGACCCTGATTGTGCTGATTACCTTTGTCAACGCGCTGATAAGCATTATCGGGCAGGACAGGGTGGACGGGTTTGCCAGAGGATGCAGCAAATTCTGGCTGCTGCGTTATACGGTATTGCCGGTTCTTTCAATGTTCATTTTGTGCAACCCAATGGCGTATACGTTCGGCCGTTTCCTCGACGAAAAATACAAACCCGCGTTCTACGACGCGGCGGTTTCTTTTTGCCATCCCATTACGGGGCTTTTTCCCCATGGCAATCCGGGGGAACTTTTTGTGTATCTGGGTATAGCGAACGGCATCACCGCGCTGGGTTATGCCCTTGGGCCTCTGGCGATCCGCTATTTTATCGTCGGCGTAATTGTCATCCTTATCCGCGGGCTTGTTACCGAAAGAATCACGGTTCTCTTTATGCGGAAGAAGGGGGCGTAGCATGTACAAGGCAATAAAAATTTCCGCGGGGCGGGGCGGCTGGGGCGGCCCGCTTGTAATTCAGCCGACAGAAGAAAAAAACCTGATCGTTTCGGTAACCGGCGGCGGCATCGATCCGCTGACCAAAAAAATCGCCGAAATGACCGGCGCCGAAGCGGCGGACGGGTTTACCAAAGGCGTTCCCGAAAACAGGATTGCCGTGGTAATCATCGACTGCGGGGGAACGGCCCGCTGCGGCGTGTATCCGAAAAAGCGGATACCGACGGTGAACCTTATGCAGACCGGCCCAAGCGGCCCGCTGGCGAAATTCATCACCGAAGACATCTATGTTTCCGGCGTTAAGGCGGAAGATCTTTCCTTTGCGGACGGAAGCGAAAAAGTAACCGT
>JAIRSC010000092.1 GCA_031255645.1 Treponema sp.
ATTTCCTACTTCAGATGCTTCGCGTCAGGGTTATCCGGACCAAAATGTTTAAGCATAACAAGGGAGCTGTAGTTCGAAAGATTACGTATCTCTACTCCCTTTCGGGCATATTCGTGACAAACATACATTTCGTCGGCGGTAATTTCGTTATAGCCGATGATCACCGGAGTCTCGATAGGATTCCCGTTAATGGTTCCATAGCCTTCCATCATAATAAGCCCGTAGGCCGCGTTGTCTTTGACGGTTACGGTCTGACCGGGCAGAACGCTAAGCTCTTTCGCGGAAAAATCATCGGCGCCGTAAACTATCCAGTCTTCACGATACCCCCGCGGTCCGGTTTTTTCCCCAGGCTCGACAGGAACAGGTTCATGATAATGGTTCGCCTTAAAAGCGGGATCTACGTTCGCGTCCCAGTCCAGAGAATCAACAATGTAGGCCATATCGTCCCGTTTTTCCTGCGGATACACCTGAATAAGCAGATCTTTAGAAACAAAATGGCCCCACATGATCGACTGGAAAAAAGCGGAACAATCACTTACCCGCTGGGGTTCATAAGTTACAAGGGAACCGGGAGCATGGAGAATCCCTGCGGGAATATTCCAACTGGTTCCCAACTTGAGCTTATAGGCACGGGAATAGTCGAGTATGCCGTTGTCGCCGCTCTGGGCGCCCCAATTCTCCAGGCACTTAACGATGTCTTTTTTTTCAGTACCCGGCTCAAAACCAAAGAAAGTCAAATCTCCGTCATAGGTTATGGAATTAAGCTGTTTTGGGAAATAATAAGCTTCCGGCTTTGAATGAGCCCCCATAAGTTGAGCCTGCGATTCAATCAGATGAACATGAAAGTGAATCGGCGCTTTGTAATCGTAGAGTTTACAGAAGGAAAGAAGACCGCCGTGTTTTTTCATTATATCGTCACCCAGAATCACATCACCCGCTTCCTGTATTGCGTCTTTTAACGTTATTAGATTGCAGTCATCCAAAACAATAAAGGTCATCCCCTCGTTTTATCTTGTTGTCGGACCGTTATCGGCCATACCACTGGAAGCCATCCATCGTTCACATACTCCGCCGTGTTTACCAAAACCATCATACAAATCAAACGGATTGAGTTTTAAACGCCGGCCCGGCGGCAAAAAAGTCCGATGTACCCAAGTCGGTTTACAATGCAAAATTCCATTTCGCGCTTCAATTTCTTTGGCGAGCTTTTCCCGTATATTCATGGATAACTCCTTCGCTGGACACTCAAATCATAAGATTATATCCCTGAAAGATTCAGATGTCAAGAAATTCTTCGTAAAATTTTACAACATTGAACAAAACTCCTCACATATCGAGAATAAAACTAACGACATATTACATTATTTTGTTAAAGGAGCCTGTCCCAAAACCAATTGACTGTGCGCTGCGCGCATGGTTTTGGGACAGGTCCTTGCGGTTTTTCAGGATTTCGGCCTTGCAAAACCGCGAATTTCAAGGCTGCTTTTCCAAAAACTGAAGTTTTGGGAAAACCTCAAAGTACTGCGTATTAAAAATACAAAACATCCGCGGGAATAATGTCCGAAGAATAGCGATGTCAGGATCGGGTTTAACGTGGCCCGCCCCGGATACTATAAAACCGCCAGAAATAGGTACGGCGCCCGGAGGATAACAGGCGAATACATACGAAACCGCCGGTTTCGTATGTATGCGCCTACACGGGCCGCGCCTCTGTATGATACAAAGGCGTGGTAATCCGTGCTACCGGTTGTACAACCTTGTCCTGATGTCGGGCATCACGTCGGCCTTGAAATACTGCACGTTGTCTTTTGTAATGGCAAAAGCCGTGTTGTACATATTGTCGGGTACGGCGGTAATGCCGGCGGCGGCGTTGTCGCTGGAAAGGGGCACGTTCTTGAGCCCGCCGTTGTTCCAGTCTTCCATAACAAGAACGGCCATGTATTCGTCCGTGGCGGTTTTGTTGATAAGCGTGGCGGAGATGTAACCCTTTTCAATGTAGTCCAGCGTGGAAGGCTCGCGGTCGTGAACGACGATTGTGGCGGCTCCCGGGGGAACGTTGAGTTCTTCCATGGCCTGGGAAATGCCGGTGCCGGAAGAAGAGTCGAGGCCGATAATGCCGATAGTACCGGTGGCCCTGGAAGCGTAGTTGTTGATAATCGCCTTGCCCGCATCAATCGCGGCGACGGTGTCGGCCTTGTCGTCAACCTCGGCGACAATCTGCCAGCCCGGAGCGTTTTCGGCAAGCCAGTCTTTTACGCCGGCCCGCTTCGCGTCGGTATTCGACGCGCCCCAGTTCCCCATAAGTACGAGCATGCCGCTTGTGGAACCGGACTGTTTAACCAGTTCCCTCGCGGTGTCCCTCCCGCAGTCGTAGTTGTTAAGACCGATGTAGGCAAGGGCGCCGCCGATGTCGTCCTGGGTCTCGCCCATTCTGGTCTCGGTAACAACCACGGGGATACCGGCCCTGGTCGCCTGACGAATCGCCTCAAGGGGGCTGTTGTCCCACATGCGGGTAATGATTCCCGCGGGCTGCCGGCTGATAGCCTGTTCAATGGCCTGCGCCTGCGCCTGGGTATCCCAACCATCGGGGCCGGAAGCCACAATGCGCACATTGAAGTATTCGGCGGCGTATCGCAGAGCGATATGGGAATCGGCAAAGTAGGTATGCGCCTGATGCGAAGAGCAAACATAGTACGTACGATTGGGATCAAGGTTCGTATATACGCCCTTGGCATCGCCTCCGCCGGCGGCGGTTCCTCCGCCCGATCCGCAGCCAACAGCCAGAATTGCCGCGGCCAGAATCAGAGCAAGCCCTAGAATTCCAAACTTTTTCATTCATTGTCCTCCATAAATTTTTTATGCGCGGAAACTCCGCGCCTTGTGCCATAAATAGACGCAGCGCCTGTGTCCTAAATCCGGCACGGACGCCGCTTATTCCTTCCCAAGCTCCCGCCGCTTAAGGATGTTTATGTAGCCGTCGACAACCACGACGGCAAGCAAAACCAGGCCGTTTACCAGGCTCTGGACATGCTGGTTCACGTCGTAGAGGTTGAACGCGTTGTTAAGAAGCACCAGAAACATAATGCCGAATACCGCTCCGGCCATATTGCCCTTTCCGCCGGCCAGACTGCCGCCGCCTATAATACAGGCGATGATCACGTTAAGGTGGGAGTTTTGACCGGTATAGCGATTGGCGGCTCCCGTCCGGGCGTTAATAAAAATGCCCGCCAGGGCGGCAAGAACGCCGGTGAGCATATACAGGAGGATTCTAATCTTCCGCTTGTTGACGCCCATGGCAATTGCCGCCGCCTCGTTGCCCCCGATAAAGTAGATTCGTCTTCCACTTCGGCGCTTAATCAAAAAAACCGTTAAAAGTACCGCGAAAACAACGAGAATCCAGAACATATACTGAACGCCGAGAAACTCCCCCTGACCCAGTACGCGAAAGCTGGGAGGAAAATTCGAAAACCCCGCTTTGCCCCGGCGCACCAGGGTAATCTCCGTGATCCCCCGGACGATGTACATCATGCCGATGGTGGTAATAAGGGGATTAACACCGGCGATCTCGGTAACGAATCCGTTAAGAAGTCCGATGACCAGCCCCGATCCCAAGCCCAGACACAGGGCGACGGGGGTGGAAAGACCGAACGTTGCCGCGATTGCCGCGATAAGGCCTCCAAGGCACATGACCGATCCGACGGAAAGATCAAAGACGCCGGAAATCAACAACATCATCATTCCCAGGGCGACAATGCCTTCGGGAATAATCGCGGTGATAAGCGAACCGATATTGTAGCCGCTGAAAAAGTACCGGGGAACGGTGGTTCCCAAAAGCGCCACCATGATTATACAGAGCGCGAAGGAAATCAATTCGGGCCTTCTTCCGGTCGCGGTTCTCAGAACCCGCAGAGCCCCAAACACGCCGGAAAGTTTCGACAGGTTCATGACAGGCCTCCGGATCCCGCCCGGACACTCCGGAGATTCGGGAAATGTCCGAAGGCGGCGCCCACTTTGCCCATCCTTGTATCAATAAACACGGTAATGATCAGGATTACCCCGACAATAAGCTGCTGGATCAACGGCTCTATGTTGTGGACTATCATGCCCGTGGTAATCGTGGCAAGGAAGATAAGCCCGACTACGGCTCTGAGTATGCTGCCCTTGCCCCCGGAAAGGCTCGCGCCCCCCAGAACGACGGCGGTCAAAATGGTAAACTCAAGGCCGTTCCCTATCGTGGAATCGGCAAAGCGGAGCCGGGAACCGACAAGAATGCCGCCGATTCCGGCAAGAAGGGACATAAGCGTAAAAATCACGATTTTCTGCCGTCCGGCCTTAATGCCGTAGATCCGCGCCGTTTCGATATTTTCCCCGACATAATACATCTGTTTAAAAACCGCCCCTTTTTTCAGCAGGATCTCCAAAACGATCACCGCCGCGATCATCACCAGCGTGGTAAGGTGAATACCGCCAATACGCTGGCGGGCAAGGGCTTCGTAGGCCGGGGGATAGGGGTATCCGTACAGCCAGGTACAAAGCAGGTTCGCCAGCCCCCTGACCGACGCCATCGTCCCCAGGGTGATCATCATCGACGGCACCTTGAAACGGACCACGAGGAAACCGTTAACAAGACCAACCGCGGCGGAGGCGGAAAGGGCGATAATCAGCGCGGGCAAAAGCGGCCAGTGGTTTTTCATCAAAAGGCCCACCATCATCCCGCTCATCGCGTACACGGAGCCTACGGAAAGGTCCAGCTCGCCCATAATCATTAGATACACAAAACCGATGGTTCCCCAAAAGTTGATCGACACCCCGTATAATATGGAAACAATGTTGTTTACCGAAAGAAAGGTTTCGCTGGTAAATGTAAGGGCCGCGCCCAAAACAAGGGTAAGAATGATAATCGTGAATGAAGACAGGTTAATCCCCGGTCCGTTTCCTCGTTTCATTTATGACGCCTCCCCGGCCACGGACCCCGCCGCCTTTGCCATGATTTTTTCCTGGGTCATATCATCGCCCTTGCGAACCTCGCCGAATACGCGGTTTTTCGCCATCACAATAACTCTGTCGCAAAGGCTGATAAGTTCGGGCATTTCGCTGGAAAATACGATGACCGAAAGTCCCTTTTTGATAAGCTCCAGGATAAAACGGTGAATCTCCCCTTTCGCGCCTACGGAGATGCCTCTGGTCGGTTCGTTGATAATGAGGATTTCCGGGCCGCTGCCGATACAGATCGAGAACATCAATTTTTGCTGGTTCCCGCCGGAAAGGTTACGGGGCATTTGGTATACCGAAGGAATAACGATGTTGAACTCGTTGATGTATTTTTCCGCGTGGTTTGTCATTTTGCCCCGGTTGACAAACAAGCCGTCGGAAAGCTGCTTTAACAGGGGTATCGAAAGATTGTCCAGCGCCGGCGAATTAAGGAGCAGGCCGGCGTTTTTCCGGTTGTTGTTGAGATACATAACCCCGGCGGGAACCAGAACATCGGGGCTGAGTTTTTTAAGCTTTTGCCCCTTAAGAAACGCTTCCCCGGAATCGGCAGCCTCAAGGCCGTAGATCATCCTGCTTACCGTATTGGCGCCGCTGCCCTCGAGGCCGAAAAACCCGAGAACCTCTCCTTTATGGAGCGAAAAACTGATGTCCGAAACGGAATTCTTTTTGGAAAAATTCCTCACCTCAAAAACCACTTCTTCGGTGGCAATGCCGTCTTCGCCGCGGGCCGAATAGAGCGTTCCGGAAAGTTCCCGCCCGACCATCCGGCTTATAAGCTCCATTTCAGTCAATAACTCGTCGTTGACATAGGTTCCCACATAAACGCCGTCCCTGAGCACCGTAACCCTGTCGCTTATTTCCTTTATTTCGTCGATACGGTGGGAAATATACACCACGGTAATCCCCTGGCTTTTGAGCCGGCGGATAATCTCCATGAGTTTCCCGACTTCTTCCCGGTTAAGGCCCGACGTGGGTTCGTCAAGAAGGATGATTTCCTTACCGGCGCTGACACAGCGGAGTATTTCGATAATCTGCTGCTGGCCCATCGTCAGGGAATCCATTTTTTGCCGCGGGGAAACAGCCATTCCGAAAAGGTCGATAAGGGCTTTGGCTTCCCGGTCGGCTTTGCGCTGGTTGATAAAGCCCCCCGGCGACAGAAACATCGTATTGGGGAAGATGTTGTCCCCCACGCTCATATTTTCAAAAACCGCCAATTCCTGATGTACCATCGCGATTCCCGAAGCCATCGCGTGGGCGGGATTATACTCCCGCACTTCCTCTCCGTTAATGACGATGGAACCGGCGCTGGGCGCTTCCTCGCCGGATATGATCTTTATCAGTGTAGACTTGCCCGCGCCGTTTTCCCCCAACAGGGCGTGAACTTCCCCCCTGGAAATCGAGAAACTGACATTTTTCAGGGCGGGGACAATACCATAATTTTTGGAAAGATTTTGAATTTCAAGAAAATCAGCCATTAAAGAGCCTCACTATAGCGGTCTATTATATCGGCAAAAATATTACCTGTCAAGGATTTTTTTCCTATGACATTGCAAGAGTTTACATAAAACTGCAAATTTTTGAGGGGAATTTGCGGCTTTTGCCGGCGTTTTTACAATAGCGTAACGAGGAAAATTCTTCTTGCATAATTCCCTAAACTAATGTATAGTTATCAGGTGGAATTAAAAACCAAACTGGAAATTCTGTCCGGCGCGGCAAAATACGACGCTTCCTGCGCATCGTCGGGGAGCGGCGCTTTGCCCGGAACCTCGCCCGCTTTCGGGAGCGGCCGCCGCGTTTCATCGAAAAGCGGCGCCTCAGGGGACCGCGCGGAAACGGGCGGTTTCGGCGTCCGGGTTCCCGCCGGGGTGTGCCACTCCTGGACCGGCGACGGGCGCTGCGTAAGCCTTCTCAAGGTGCTGTATTCCAATGTCTGCCGCTTCGACTGCGCGTACTGTGTAAACCGGGCTTCGTCGGATATCGCGCGGGCAAGTTTTAGCCCCGGCGAACTGGTCGAAATTACCTCCGAATTTTACCGCCGCAACTATATAGAAGGTCTTTTTCTTTCTTCAGGGATTTTCTCCGATCCCGATATCGTTATGGAAAAACTTATCGCCGTCGCGAAAGCCCTGCGCAAAAACATGAATTTCAACGGTTATATTCATTTGAAGATCATACCGGGTTCGGGAGAGGCGATGATCCGCGAGTCCGGCCTGTGGGCGGACAGGCTCAGCGCCAACATAGAGCTTCCCACGGAAAAAAGCCTGCAAAACCTCGCTCCGCAAAAATCAGGGAAGCTCATTTTTGGCGCGATGAACGAGGTTTCCAGGGTTTCCGGTGAAATCGAAGAGGATCGCGGGCATCGGCTTAAATCCGCTCCGGTCTACGCTCCGGCGGGCCAAAGTACCCAGCTTATCGTGGGGGCGAGTGGAGAAGACGACCGTACAATCATCGGGCTTTCCGGAGCGCTGTACCGGAAATATTCCCTGCGCCGGGTGTACTATTCGGCGTATATGCCCGTCGCGGCCGCGGGCGGCGTTCCCGATCCCCGGCTGCCGGATTACACTGAACAGGACGGCGCGTTTCTCCCCCGGGCGGAACCCGAAATTCCGGCGGCCCGGCTTTTGCCCGATATACGGGAAGCGCCCCGGAAGCTTTTGATACGGGAGCACCGGCTGTACCAGGCCGATTGGCTGATGAGGTTTTACCGTTTCAGCCCTGACGAGATAGTCGCGCCGGAAGCGTCTTTTTTGGATTCCGTCCTTGATCCGAAAACCGCCTGGGCGCTGCGGCGTCTTGACTATTTCCCCGTGGAGATAAAAAGCGCCGATTATGAGGAACTTCTCCGGGTACCGGGGATTGGGGCGAAAGGCGCCCGGCGTATCATAGAAGTACGCCGTTCAAGGCCCCTGAGTTTCGAGGGCCTTATGCGGCTTGGGGTCGTGTTGAAACGGGCCCGGTATTTTATCACGCTGGGTGGAAATTTTCTCGACAGGCCCGACAATCCCCGCCGCCTGCGGCGGATACTCGCCGATGAGGAAGACGCGCTGCA
>JAIRSC010000142.1 GCA_031255645.1 Treponema sp.
CTGTCGATATCTTCCATAAGCCTAACCCCCGCGCCGGTTCTTGTAATAGCCGGGGCCGCGCAGCCCATGTTCAGGTCTATGCCCAGACAGTCCCGCCTGTCCAGCAAAGCCGCGGCGGCGGCAAGCTTGTCCTCGTCCGCGCCGAGAAGCTGGTACACAAGCCGCCGCGGACAGGGCTCCGCGTCAAGGTACCACTTTTCAAACGGGCCGCCCGCGAGAAGGGCGGCGGCGCTTATCATCTCGGTGTAGTATTCGGGGCGCCGCGGGGTGTCCCTGCGGAGGGCGGCGCCAGGGCTGCCCCCGCGGAGGGGGGCGGCAGGGGGGCCCCCCTCATTAAAGAAACCTTCTATCAGTTCCCGCAAAGCCCGGTGGCTGAGTTCCGCCATCGGGGCCAGCATGTATCCTGCCGGACCTTTGTTGTTATACATCCCGCGCTCAAGGGCGCCGCTCCAAAACCCGAAATTTCGGAACGGCTTCACCATTATACGCGGCGCGGGCGCGGCGGAACAAGTCCGTTTCCGGCGGCGGCGGCGGCCGCCGCGCCCGCGGCCGCTGCCGATTTCGCGCGAAAAACTGTTTCAAATTTCCCCGCGCCGGGTTATACTGGAAGCATGTCCCATTCGATTTGCCTGCATAACGGTACGGTGTTTACCGGTTTTGCCACGATGGAATCCTGTTCCGTACTGGTGGAAGACGGCCGCATAACCGACGTTTTTTCCGAGCGCCGGTTTTCCCAGAAACATTTCGGAAACGGCGGCGTCAGGATTATCGACGTAGGCGGCGCTTTTATCTCTCCGGGCCTTATCGACACCCACATACACGGGTTCGGCGGTTTCGGGACGGACGATTCGCTGTACCAGGTCGGGGGGGGGATCGACGGAACCGAGGCGATTATCGAGATGTCGCGGCTTTTGGTCAAGTACGGGGTCACCGCGTTTAACCCGACCCTGTATCCCGCGCCGGAACAGCTGCTGCCCGGCGCCGTGTCGAAAGCGGCCGCCGCCATCGGCAGGGAACCCGGCGCGAAGATCATGGGCCTGCACCTTGAGGGGCCGTTTATTTCGCCGAAAAAACTCGGCGTACAGCGGCCCGAATCGGTAAGCCCGGTCGATCTTCAGTATATGGAGCGGCTCATGAACGCCGCCGGCGGGCATATTGTCAACATGACCGTCGCCCCGGAAATCAAACACATGCGGGATCTTGCCCTGTTCTGCGTGCGGATGGGGATCGTCCTCCAGGCCGGTCATACGGACGCCGAATACGAAAACATGGTGGAAGGCATGCAGGCGGGCATACTCCACACGACGCATCTTTTTAACGCGATGAGCAGGCTGGATCACCGGAATCCCAACGCCGTCGGGGCGGTTCTGACCCACCCGGAAATGTCCTGCGAAATTATCGCCGACGGGGCGCACGTTCATCCCGACCTGTTCAAGCTGCTGCAGCGGACAAAGCCGATAGACAAAATAGTGCTGATAACCGACGGGCTAAGACCCACGGCCCAGGAAACGGGCCCCTTCTTCGCGAACGGCGAGGAAGTGGTCTTCCACGACGGGCTTTTTCACCGCGGGGCGGACGACATCATCGCGGGTTCCGGCCTTACAATGATACGCGGCGTGCAAAACCTCGTGAATTTCGGCTTTAGCCTGGAAGACGCGGTAAAAACGGCGTCCTCCAATCCCGCTTCGATAATGCGCTATACCCGGAAAGGTTCCATCGTGCCGGGCATGGACGCGGATATTACGGTGTTCGACAAAAACTATAGCATCCTGGCCACTATGGTCGGCGGAGAATTGCGATTCAGCGTATTTTAGGAGGTTACTATGCGTCTTGTGGTAAAAAAGGATTACAACGAAGCGGCCCGCTGGACGGCGGATTATATCGTTGAAAAAATCAACAAACACACAGGCCCCGGCCCGTTCCGGCTGGGGCTCCCGACAGGTTCCAGCCCCCTTGGGGTGTACCGGGAACTTGTCGCGATGCACCGGGCAAAAAAGGTCTCGTTCGCGGACGTGGTCACATTCAACATGGACGAGTACCTGGGCCTGCCGGCGGATCATCCCCAAAGTTATCACCGCTTTATGTGGGACAACTTTTTTTCCCATGTGGACATACGAAAAGAAAACGTCCATATACTTGACGGCATGGCCCGCGACCCGGAGGCGGAATGTGAAGCCTACGACCGGGAAGCTTCGGAGGGGGGCTTCGATCTCTTTCTGGGCGGGGTCGGACAGAACGGGCACCTCGCGTTTAACGAGCCCGGATCCTCGCCCCGTTCACGAACCAGGGTAATAACCCTTACCGCCGATACCCGTACCGTGAACGCCCGGTTTTTCGAAGGCGACGCGGACAAGGTGCCGGAAAAGGCCCTGAGCGTCGGCATGGGAACGGTGCTGGACGCGAAAGAGGTACTGATTATCATTACCGGTTACAACAAAGCCAGGGCCCTCAAGGCGGCGGTCGAAGGCGGAATCTGCCAGATGTGGCCGATCTCGTTTCTTCAGACCCACCCGAAGGGGATTATCGTCTGCGACGGGGAAGCTGTCGAAGAACTTACAGTCGGTACGCTGCGGCATTTCAGGGGGATTGAAGGAATTTCCCCGTAGTACCATACTTGTTGTATGGGTTTTCTGGATACCATCGTCGCGCTCTTTTCCGGAACAAACGATCCGGAGGCGAACAAAAAGAAACGAATACGGCAGCTTGCCCGGGCGCTTGCCCAGAACAAGTATTCCCGGTTTTACCGGATAAAAAACGAAGAACTTGACGCGGCCCTGGCAAAGTTTTTTTACGACGTTTACCGGATACTTTCCCCCGCCCAGGTGTTTCTCCAGAACGCCGCAAAGTCCGATCAGCTCAAGACGATCTGCGTGGACTACTTTCTGGACAAGGATCTAAAGGCGCTGAACGAGCGGCTTACGGCCGCCTCCATAGAAGAACGGGCAAAGACCGGCCAGGTAAAGGAACTGGCGGGAACGGTAAAAAAAGAGCTGTCCGCGTTCCGGGCCGGTTTCGACAACAACCGGATCGCCGGCATTGACGCCTGCTACACGACGATTGTCTCTTTCCTGCGCTTTGTGGGCTTCGACTATTTTTTCCTGCTGAAAAAATTCGACGCCAACGTCAACGAGCGGAATTTCAACTACCGGCCCGTATTCCAGCCGGTACGGGGCGCGGAGCTTACGGAGGAACTCAAGGATTTTATGGAGCTTTCCGCGTCCGTGGAGGCGGAACAGGACTGGAAAGCCCCGCTGGCGGTTCTCAAGCTGTACAAGGAAGGCATGGACGTGGTAAACCCCGAGCAATGGGGAAAGGCCGTCCGTTTTCTCAGGGACATCGGCCGCTCCCGTATACTCGAACTTATCGTCCAGCATATAAGCCGGGATCCCCTTTTCCAGTCGGTTTCCATTCCTCCCGACGAACGGCTTGCCGACCGCTTCCTTGACGCGAAGCGGGCGGAAGTCGAGGGCGCGCTCAACAAGATTCAAAACGACAAGCGCGGCGCCCAGATTGAGCAGCTTGCCAAAACGATTTTCGGCGCCGCCGACGTGGAACGGATGGAGCACTACACCGCGAAAAACAACGAGCCGCTTTTGAAAAAGGACTTCGAGGGCTTTAGCAAAATCGCCGGAATCAACTACCTTAAGGCCTTTCTTCTGGATTTTTTCAAAAAAGAAATGCGGGAGCTCTGCGATCTGCTCCTTATCCGGGGCCAGTGGACCAGCGCCGCGCTGTCCCAGCAGATGTCGAACAGCTTTCATGAAATCATGGGCCTTTCGGAAAAAATCCTGGCCTTTGACGCCGCGCTCGGCGAAAAGGGCGAACACGGCGCGCGGCTCAAACAGTCCCTTGCCAAGGTAGACCGGGACAGGGGCCAGGGCAAGTATATCCGCATTATCCTTAAAACCGTAAACAACGAGGCCCAGCGGATGATTAACACGGCGGCGCAGAACCTTATTACGATAGGCCGGAACCTTAAAACCCTTCTCGACGACTACCAGAAAAAGCCCGCCGAACTGGTCATGAACTGGAAAGAGCTTGAGTCCGTTTCGGAAAACCCTGTCGCGGCCCGCATTGCCGGGGATTACAAACAGATCTACTATTTTGTCCAGCTTTTGCAGTTCTACGCCGGCCCCGTGGAAGAGGAATAGGGCGGCCCGGAAGGGCGGCGCGCGGAAGGGGATAAAGGCGCCGTGATAAAGGCCCCAGCGTAATTGCGAAAGCGCATTGCGCCTTGTGTTTCCCCCCGTACCGTGCTATACTGGCGTCTGTATGAAATCTGTACCATATACGCACACCTCTTGCGGTACAATGCCGTCCCTTGACGGTAAAACCCCCGCCCCGGGACGTTTTGGGAACGCCCCGGACGGTTTGGGGACGTCTTCAAATGATTTGGGGACGTCTTCAAATGTTTTGGGGACTTCTCCAAATGTTTTGAAGACTTCTTCAAATGTTTTGGGGACTTCTCCAAATGTTTTGGGGACTTCTTCAAATGTTTTGGGGACTTCTTCAAATGATTTGGGGACTCCTTCTAACGGTTTGAAGACTCCTTCAAACGATTTGGAGACTCCTTCCAATCGCCTGGAGGCTTCCCCAAAAACTGAAGTTTTGGGAAAGCCTCAAAGAAGGGAATTGTCCGCGCGGCTTGTGCCGCCGCATACCGGTTTTAGGAGGAAGCCATGAAACTGC
>JAIRSC010000236.1 GCA_031255645.1 Treponema sp.
AGAGTCAAGCCTCGAGGGATACCATAAGCTATACACCCGGTATTACCAGAAGTACCACTATGACCCGCTGGTGGAAATCCATCATGCACGACTTTGCTACCCGGATGCAGTGGACCATCAAAGGGCCTGGGGCCTGCAACCACGAACCCACAGTTGTCGTTACCAATAATATCACCAATAACGCCACCCTTGATATTACCGTCGCCAGCGGCACTTCTATAACCCTTACCGCCGCTACCAGCGACCGGGACGGGGACTCGGTTTCCCTTAGTTGGTGGCAATATGAAGAAGCGGGCACCGCAGGGAATGTAGGTATCCCAGCCGCGGGATCATCAATTACCTTTACCGCCACCGGCGCTTCGGGAGAGACCATCCACGTCATCGCTGAAGCGACCGATAACGCGACGCTTCCCCTTACATCCTGGCAGCGGGTAGTTGTTACCATAGAATAAAAACACCGTGTCTTAGATGTTGTATTAATAGTTCAGGGAGGATAAAAATAAGTTTTTATCCTCCCGAACTTACTTTTTCATCAGGGGTTTCATCATGTTCCGCTTTTTAGAAAAAATGTTACCGCTCTTTCTGATGGCGCTTATTGCCTCCTGCACTATCGTAAGAAATGATCAGAACGCCCGGGGCGGGTCATCCCAGAACCGGTTTAGTTTTACCGGCGCCAACGCCCGGTTTGACACAAAGGAGTACGCTGCTGAAATCTGGGAGACGGTGGTCATCCCCCGGGTCGAAGTCATGAGCGAGGATTATAACACCCTCATCACCAGTCTTGAGGCGGACGAAGAGGCGGCGTCTAAAACATACGGCTACCGCCTTATGGAAGAAGGAAATCAATATAATTTCGCGGTAAAAGGAACCGTCAAAGTATTGTCAATAGATACCAGTTCCCGCAACGGGACGGCGGCCCTGGATTTCGCCCCCTTTGACGGAGCGGAAGACTGCCTGATGAGCATAGGCCCGGTTTTACGGGGTTCCACGCTGCGGGATATTCAAAATACCTTATCCCTCAACGATTTCGGGAACCAGGTTGAATTTGCCCGGCTGGCGGCGGAACTCAACAATAAAGTTAAAGAAACCGTTTTGGAACATATTGATTTTAGCCAAGTCTTAGGGAGGGAAGCGGATATTACCGGGGTCTTTACCTACGAAGGCCGGGGCAGTGTGGTTACCATTATGCCGGTACATCTCAGTTTTCGGGAATAATTATGGGCGAAGATATCATCCTTGAGGCAAAAAAAATTACCAAAATATACCCCGGCACAGTGGCGCTGGATCAAGCCGATTTCAGGGTACGGAAGGGGCAGGTTAATGTCCTTATCGGTGAAAACGGCGCGGGGAAATCCACCATGATGAAAATCGTGGCCGGGGTTGAAACAAAAACGTCGGGGGGCATTTTTATTGATGGGAAAGAAGCGGATTATAAAACCCCCGCCGAGGCGATTCGCCATGGCGTTGGCATTATCTATCAGGAGCTGAATCTGTTTCCCAATCTTTCAATTTCGGAAAATATGTTTTTGACCCGCGAAATTAAAAAGAACCGCTTTTCGGTGGATCATAAAAAGCAAAATGAACAAGCGGCGGTATTCCTTGAAAAACTGAAACTGGACGTTTCACCTGAGACATTGGTCGGCACGCTCCGGGTTGGTCAGCAGCAGCTTGTTGAAATTGCCAAAGTCCTTTCGCAAAACGCGGCGATCATCATTATGGACGAACCCACTTCGGCCCTTACCGAGGCGGAAGTCGCTACCCTGTTTACGGTAATCGCGGAACTGAAAAAAAACGGCGTTACGGTCATCTATATTTCCCACCGTCTTGAGGAGATAATGCACATCGGTGATTACGTTACGATACTCCGGGACGGAAAATTCATCGATGAAAAAAAAGTAAATGAAATTGATATTCCCTGGATTATCGACCGGATGACCGGCGGCCATAAAATAGAAAACCTGTATACACGCCGGAAGATGGGGAACGAGATTCTTTCCGTTCAAAATCTTTCGCTTAAAAAGAAAGCCGGAACGGGATATATCGTCCAGGATGTGTCATTTTCCTTAAAATCCGGTGAAATTCTGGGCCTCTACGGCCTCCTGGGGGCGGGGAGGACAGAATTACTGGAATGTCTTATCGGCGCCCGGAAAGACTATACCGGCCTTATCTCCCTGAACAACAGGACCCTGCGATCAAAAGACGTTAATGGCCGCATTAAAGACGGTTTTGCTCTGATACCGGAAGACCGGAAAACCCTGGGGATTTTCACGAATATGATCATTCTGGAAAATATGGTTTTGTCTTCGTTGGCGCGGTTTTGGAAGGGGCTTTTCCTGAATGAAAAAATGGAACAGGAGGCGGCCCGGGGGGTGGCCGGAAACCTGAATATTAAAATGTCGGCGATTCTTGATTCGATCAATTCGCTCTCCGGCGGTAACCAGCAAAAGGTCATCATAGGCCGGAGCCTCCTGACCAATCCAAAAGTCCTGCTCATGGACGATCCCACCCGGGGAATCGATGTGGGCAGTAAATACGATGTCTATGAAATTTGCAAAAAACTCGCCGCCGAAGGCATGGGGCTTATATTTGTTTCATCGGAAATGCAGGAGATCCTTTCCATACCGGACCGGGTACTGGTGCTTTCCCAGGGAAAACTCAAAGGTGAATTTACACACGAAGAAATAACCGAAGAAAAGCTGGTGGCGGCTTCGGCAATCAACATCGCAAAAACGGAGGGGAACAGTGAAAAACAACCTGAAGCGGTTTAACATCGCTGAAGCGGCAATGAAACTACGGGCATACATCGCCCTCTTTATCCTGGTTATCTTTTTTAGTTTTACCAGTCCCAATTTCCTTACCGCCACGAGCCTTATCACCATGGTGCGGCATATTACCCTGAACGCCATTATCGCCATCGGCGCGACCTTTGTGATTCTTACCGGCGGCATTGACCTTTCCATAGGATCGGTTATCGGTTTCTGCGGCATGATCGCCGGCGGCTTTATTTATGAGGGAATCAACCTCTCGTTTCTCGGGATTACGATTTATTTTTGGGTTCCCGCCATTTTGATTATTACCGTACTGATTGGCGTTTTTATCGGTTTTTTAAACGGAATTTTAATTTCAAAATTCAACGTCGCGGCTTTTATCGCCACCATGGGAACGATGTATATATTCCGGGGTTTTGCCCTGCTCCGTTCTCAGGGTAAAACCTTTCCCAATCTGCAGGGCCGGGCGGAACTCCGCAACACCGGCTTTCCCCTGCTCGGTTCCGGCTCCTTTCTGGGAATTCCTTACAGTATTTTGGTGATGATTTTTCTCGTGATCATTATGGTCTATATCGCGAAAAAAACACCCTTTGGCCGCCGGGTCTACGCCATCGGGGGAAACGAAAACGCCGCCCGCCTTTCCGGTATTCAGGTGGCAAAAGTAAAAACTATTGTCTATATGATAAGCGGAGGCTGCGCCGCCATTGTGGGTCTTATCATCAGTTCGGAACTGGTGGCGGCCCATCCGGCCACCGGCGAAAGTTACGAAATGAACGCCATTGCCGCTACGGTACTCGGCGGCACGTCCCTGGCCGGGGGGCGCGGTTCCATAGGCGGCGCGGTACTGGGCGCTTTCGTTATCGGGATCCTCAACGACGGTATGGTCATGATGGGCGTTTCATCGTTCTGGCAGACGGTTATTAAAGGCATTGTCATCATCCTGGCCGTTATTCTCGACCAATTACAAAATCGCGGCCCGGGTCTTAAGGGGAGATAGATGTTGGAAACAAATAATCTAAACACGCTGGCAAACAGAATCAGATGCAGAGTTTTGCAAATGGTAACCGACGCGAAAGGCGGCCATTTGGGGGCGTCCCTTTCCGAAACGGATATTCTCACCGCCCTGTTCTTTCACACCCTGCGGCTTTCCCCAAAAAAAACGAACGATCCTGACCGGGACCGTTTTGTGTTGAGTAAAGGCCACGCCTCCGAGGGGCTTTATTGTACTTTGGCGGCGGCGGGTTTTTTTGATCCCGCCCTGCTGGACAATTATCTAAGCGAGGATTGTCCCCTCACCACCCATCCAACCAACCATGTGCCCGGTGTGGAGGCCAATACCGGGGCCCTGGGGCACGGTTTTTCGATTGCCGTGGGCATGGCCCTGGGCGCAAAAAAAGCGCGGCGGCCCTGCCGGGTCTTTGTCCTTACCGGGGACGGGGAACTTCAGGAGGGGAGCAACTGGGAAGCCGCCATGGCCGCCGCTCACTTCAAACTGGGGAACCTCACCTGGATTATTGATAATAACGGCCTCCAGCTTGCGGCGCCGATAGAGGATACCATGGTTATTGAACCGCTGGAAGACAAACTGCGGGCCTTTGGTTTTGACACCCGCCATGTTGACGGCAACAACGCCGAAAAAGTCGCGGCCCTCCTTGACACGCTGGACTACGAAGGTAATGTTCCCCACGCGGTGATCGCAAAAACCGTCAAGGGGAAGGGGGTGTCTTTTATGGAGCATATACCTGAATGGCATCACCGCATCCCTACGGAAGAAGAATGTAAAAAAGCCCTGCGGGAGCTTGTGGTATGAACAAAACGGACCTTCGTGAAAAACAAATCGACACCCTTATCCGTCTTAAAACCGAAGGGGTAAACATCATCTATTTGGTGAGTGATTCGGTAAGCACCAGCAAGGTAAAGCCCTTTTTCTCCCGGTTTCCCGATTC
>JAIRSC010000172.1 GCA_031255645.1 Treponema sp.
GCCCGAATGGGTCAGTCGGACATCCGAATGGATCAGTCGGACATCCGAATGGATCAGTCGGACATCCGAATGGATCAGTCGGACATCCGAATGGATCAGTCGGACATCCGAATGAGTCAGGCGGACGTCCGAATGGATCGGACGGGCGCCCAAATAAAGGGGCGGGGGAAGCGTATGAGGTATCCGCCTCGCCGGCAACAATGCAAATATGGGCTTTACCACTGTAGGTAGTACGCAGTCATAAAAGAGCCGTTACGCTCCATGGGCATTTACAGGAGCCCCCGTTTCCCCTATGATAATTTTATGGGAGCGGGAAAAGACCGCGAAAAAGCGGGGTTTATCAAAACCCGGGAAACGCGGATTCCGGGGGAATCGTGGATTCCAGGAGAATCGCGGATTCCGGGGGAAACGCGGATTCCAGGAGAAACGCGGATTCCAGGAGAATCCGGCGAGGATTCAAAGTACCGCAGGGTCGCCAAATTCCTTATTTTGATCGGGAGCGGGCGGGCGGCGGAGATTCTCTCCCGGCTCGACGGCGGCCAGGTTGAAGCCATATCGAAAGAAATCGCCTCCATCAGATCGATTGGAAACGAAGAAGGCAAAGCCGTTCTCGAAGAATTCCGTTCGCTGTTGTCGATACCCTACGGCTATTCGGGCGGGGTAACGGGCGGCGTGGAAGAGGCAAGACGGCTCCTCTATGCCGCCTACGGCCCCGAAAAGGGCGAAGCGCTTCTCCGCCAGGCCGTACCCGAAGCAAAGGACGATCCCTTTGACTTTCTCGCGGATTTTTCCGGGGAACAGCTTGCCCTGCTGTTTCGGGAAGAGTCCCCGGCCGCGGCGGCGCTCGTTTTTTCCCGGCTTCCCCCGAAACTGTCCGCGGCGGCGCTTGCCGGCGTTTCCGGCGCGAAAAAGCTTGAGATTGTGCGGCGTATCGCCCGGCAGTCTCCCGTCGCCCCGGAAGTGCTGGAACAGGTCGCCGCGGCCCTCAAGGAAAAGGCCCGGCATATCGGGGGGCGGGACGAAAACGGCGGCTTTGACGGCGTAAGCGCCCTTACGGCGATCCTCAAGTCCGCGGACCTCAGTTTCGGCGACGAGATTCTCAGGGAACTTGAAAGCCGCGATCCCGATCTGGGGAAAACCATCAAAGACCGCATTTATACGCTGGACGACGTTGTCTACGCCGCCGATCTTCCCCTCCAGAAAAAACTTTCCTCGATGGAAAACAGGGAAATCGTTCTGTTACTGAAGCACAAAGCCGTTCAGACGGGAGAAGATTCCCGGCAAAGCGGCGAAGAGGCCCGGCGGGCGGCCGGGGCGCGGACGGCGTTCCGGGAAAAAATCCTGTTTAACCTTTCCCAGGCGCGGCGAAACGACATACTGGAAGAAGAGGAAATTACCGGCCCGGTTCCCAGGCGCGACGTGGAAGAAACGGCGGGTTCTTTCCTCGCCTGGTTCAGAAAAAGTCGTGAAGAAGGAACGATTTTGATGCTCAACGACGACGATATCATACGCTAAGGTTTCGGCAGACAAACAAAAAACCGGCGTTAAAGGAGAACCCTATGCGAAAAAGCGCGATTGTACACAATTTTGAGATTCTCGACACGGTCGATTTACCCGAACTTGACGCGAAAGGGGTTTGGGCGCGGCACACAAGCGGCGCGGAACTGTTCCACGTTCACAACGATTCCGGCGAAAACCTTTTCGCGTTCGCGTTCGCCACCCCCCCGGAAGACTCTTCCGGCGCGGCCCATATTCTGGAACATTCCGTACTCTGCGGATCGGAGCGCTATCCCCTTAAAGACGCGTTTATCGTCCTTGCCCAGGGCAGCCTTCAAACCTTCCTCAACGCCTGGACCTTTCCCGACAAAACCGTGTATCCGGCAAGCTCGGTAAACGAAAAAGACTACTTTAACCTTATGTCCGTGTACGGCGACGCGGTATTCCGGCCGCTTTTAACCGAATGGGCGTTTATGCAGGAAGGATGGCGGCTGGAGCCGGCGGAAAAGGGCGGGCTCGCGTATTCCGGCGTTGTGTACAACGAGATGAAGGGGGCTTATTCGTCGATGGACGCCTATGCCGGGCTCTGGTCGGTCAAGGCGATCATGCCCGGCACCCCCTACGCCTTCGAGTCGGGCGGCGATCCGGATCATATTCCCGATCTAAGCTGGGAAGCCCTCAGGGAATTCCACCGCAGCCGCTATGCTCCGGGCAACTGCAAAATCTTCCTCGCGGGAAACATTCCAACGGAAAAACAGATGGAATTTCTTGACCGGGTCTGTCTTGCCGGCCTTCCCGCCGGAAAACCCCTTCCCCGGCCGGCGCGGACCGTTCCCTGGAACGAAAGCCGCTTTGTCCGGGTAGGCTGTCCGGGAAGCGGCGGGGAAACAAAACCCCAGGCCTTTGTCTCGTGGCTCTGTTCCGACACGGCGGACATCCCGGAAACAACCGCCCTGTCCTGTCTTGCCGAAATCCTGCTCGGGCACGACGGCTCGCCGCTGACCCGCGTCCTTATCGAGTCGGGTCTGGGAGAAGATATGTCGCCCTCGTCGGGCTTTGAGGCGGAACTTGGGGAAACGTTCTTCTGCGCGGGGCTTCGGGGGGTCGCCCCGGAACGGCGGAACGGCGGCCGGGACGCGTTAATATACGAAAAGATCGAAAAACTTATCCTTGAAGAGCTTAAACGCCTGGCAAGCGAAGGTATTCCAAAAGAAGAAATAGACGCGGCGATGTTTTCGATGGAATTTTCCCACAGGGAAATCCGCCGTTCCCACGGCCCCTACTCGCTCGTCTGGCTCCGCAGGGCCTTGCGGGGCTGGCTTAACGGCGCGAAACCCTGGGAAACCCTGCTTTTTGTTCAGAACTTCGGCCTGGTAAAACAGAAGCTTGCCGAAAACAGCCGTTATTTTGAGGGGCTTATCGAAAAATACCTTGTCAACAACCCCCATCGCGCCCTTGTCGCCGTCGAGCCGGAAGACACGTACCTCGCGAAAAAAGAAGCGGAACTGAACGCGGCCCTGGCGGAAAAAGAAAAAACAATGACGCCCGCCGAAAAAAAGGCCCTTGAAAAAAAAGCCGAAACCCTTGAACAGATTCAAAGCGCCGGTGAAAGCCCGGAAGCCCTGGCGGCCATTCCCCATCTTTCGCGGGCGGATCTTGTCCCCCTGCCCGAAATAATTCCAAGGGAGTTCCGTTCCATACCGGGAAACGGCGGAGACGTTCCCTGTCTGGTTCATCCGCTTTTTACCAACGGGATAAGCTACGCGGAACTGGCCTTTCCCGTCGATGTGCTCGAGATAGAAGATTACCCCTGGCTGCCGTTTTTCGCCAGGGCGGTGGTTTCCGTGGGGCTTCCGGGGATGGATTACGCCGAAGTGTCGAGCCTGCTTGCCCGCACCGCCGGGGGCTTTTACGCGATACTGGAAACCGGCTCTCCCGCGCCCCGCGAAAAACCGCGCGAGGCGGCGGCAAACGACGCGGCGCCGGAAATTCCGGCGGAAGACGCGGCGAAATTTCCGGTGGGAGACGCGGCGCTGAAAGACGCGACAGCGGAAGAAGGGCTGCTTGGCCGGGACTGGATTATATACCGGCTCAAGGCCCTTGACGAAAAATTCAAGATTTCCCTGGATATAGCCCTGCGGCTTATAACCGAAGCCGATTTTTCCGATCTGCGCAGGCTGAAGGATCTTGTGGCGGAAATGAAAAACGACTGCGATTCAAGCCTTGCCCCGGCCGGGCACAGTTACGCGGGGGGCCGTTCCGGCGCTTCCTGTTCCCGTTCCAGGGCTGTAGGCGAAATCTGGAACGGTCTTAGCCAACTGCCGTTTTCCCACGAACTTGCCGCCATGGATATTACCGAAGTAAGCCGACGGCTTTTTTCCATACGGGACGCCCTGGCCTCGCGGGCCGGGCTTGTCGTAAACCTGACCGCCGGGGCGGCCGCCCCGCCCCTGAGGGCGGCCGCCCCGCTCGGCCGTTTTGGCCCGCCGCGGCCCGCCAATCACCGTTGCAGGGAAATTTCCTCGTTCCTCGCCCTTTCCGCGGACGACGGGCGGGCGGAAGTGTGGGCCTCGCCGTCCATTCAAATCGGCTTTGCCGCGATGTCTTTGCCGGCGGCGCTCTACGGCTCGCGGGAACAGGCCGCGGAAATGGTTTTTGCCCACGAACTTTCCACCGGCGCTCTCTGGGAATCGATCAGAATGAAGGGCGGCGCTTACGGGGCCTTTGCCCGCTCCGACAGTCTGGAAGGCGTTTTCTCGCTGGCTACCTACCGCGACCCGGATCCGCTCCGTTCCCTGAAAACCTTCCCCGAAATCCTCCTGAAACGCAGCCGGTCGGACGGCGGCGAAGACAATCTCGAAAAATCAATCATAGGAACCTTCGCCCGTGAAACCGTTCCCCATACTCCGTCGGACAACGGTTTTGTCGATTTTCTCCGTTACCTTTACGGCATTACCGCCGAATTCAGGTTTACCCGGCTCAAGAAAATCGTCGCCCTGGCCGCGAACGATACCGCCGCCGTTGCCGGCCGGCTTGCCGGCGCGGCCGCCGTGGGGCTGGAGAGTTTTCCCGGCAGGAAGGTGATTATCGCGGGAACCGGAACCGCGGAAAAGGCGGCGGCGGCTCTGGGAACGGCGGTAAGAAAGCTGCCGGTTTAGGCCGAATGTATAACGCCCGTCAGGACGAGGCGAAACTGTTCCAGAGCCGATCCATGACGGGCGGATCGGCGGTAACGTGGATAAAATTTCCCGGAACGGACGGATCGGGGAAATAGAGGGAACGGGCGTGGAGCCTGATACCGCCGTTTTTTTCGCTCCGCGCGGCGCCGTATTTTAGATCGCCCTTGATATGCAGCCCCAGGGCGGCAAACTGGGCGCGTATTTGATGATGCCGTCCGGTAACCAGTTCAATCTCGACAAAGAAATAGCGTTCCCCGGTTCCCTTTATTCTGTACCTGAGTATGCCTTCCTTGCGTATTGCCGTTTTTTTATCGTAAGCGCTGCTTTTGTTTTTCTTTACGTTGGTCTGTATCCAGTGAACCAGCTCGCCGGTCTCAGCAAGTTTGCCGGTCTCGGCAAGTTTACCGGTTTTTCGCGTTTTTTCCACGACGGCCCAGTAATATTTTTCCGCCCTGCCTTCCTGGTACACATTCCGGGAAAAAACGTCATTGAGAAAGGCAAGGGCTTTGGGCGTCCTGGCAAAAAGCGCGCAGCCGGAAACGGGAACGTCAAGACGGTGTACCGCCGTCGGGGCAAATTCTTTGCCTTTGATCTTTGTCACCCCGCAACATTCAGCCAAAAGCTTCGGCAGATCAACCATTCCCCTGCCCGCGCCTTCCATCGCCTCGCCCGCGCGTTTGTTGACAACAATAAGATCGTCGTTAATGAAAAGTACGCGCTCGTCCATACCGGCTGTTTCCCGCCCTGTTTCCTTGCTCATTCATAGCAGTATACACCATAAATCCAAATTTGTCATACACGTTGTTTCAATAATACTGCGAAGCCTTGACAAAACGGGGTTCTTGTACGACATTTATAGTGTCCATCAAAGGGGCGGAAGCGGCTTCCGTCGGGCGTGGTTTCCATGCTTCACCGCCGGGATGGCCTCCGGCTGTTTGGACATTTTTTACAGTCCGGCCAAAATCTTTGCTTTCGATACATCCGTCCTGTCATTTCGGGAAACATTCTTCAAAACTTCGTCAAGCGATAACGGTCTGGTAACTTTGTAAAAAGTACTGCTTCGTAAGGCTTTATTCCGTTTGCTGTCCAAAACTTCGTCAAAATAGAGATACGTTATAGCCGTCTCAATCTTTGTATAGATGTTACAAAGGTTCCCCCGGCGAATCGCCCCGATAATCGCCATATCCGGCGCTTTTACTATGGCAGGTATCTTGTTAAAGTCCTCATGTGTAACCGTTGCGGCTCCATGTTTTGCCGGATCTCCGTGTCGGTTTATAACATGATTTCTAAAATGATCCGTTATCACATGAGTAAGGCCGAAGTAGTCAAGGCCGACGGAAGCGGCGGCTTTTATAAGCCAGGGTTCGGGCTTACCCAGGATTGTTACTTCAAAAGGCTGCACGGATATTTATACCTGAATCGAGCCTCCTGGGGAAGGGCTTTTCGGGGAAACAATACGGGCAAAACCACGCTGCCGGATGTATCCAACGCATAGCAGTAGCG
>JAIRSC010000179.1 GCA_031255645.1 Treponema sp.
AAGTTTCCGCATCCACGGCTTCTTCGATGGCGGCGTTTCTGGCATCGGCCTCGTTGTCGATGTTCTGCTGCAGGCCGTTATCCGCCTGCTGCCTGGCTCCGGCCTCGTTGTCGATGTTCTGCTGCAAATCGACGGCGCCGTTTTCAATAGCGTCCAGTTCTTCCGTCAAACCTTTGATATAGCTCTTGTCCACATAGGGGAGGTTGTTCCACCGGAGCGTAAGGCCGGGATTGTCCGGATCGGGAGCTCCAAGTTTAATAAGCCTCTTCCCGTCATGGGTAACCTCGATTCCCAGTACCCCGTCGTAAAGCATGGGATTGGCCGCACTCCATTCGGCCGTTGTACCGATAAACGGTTGCGTAAAAGCTTTCATACGTATTCCCTCCTGCCCTGTCTTCTTTTTGTGTTAAGCATCATTTTACTCCGAAAAATATTTTCCAGTCCTCGCTCTCTACGGCCTTTTCTATTTCGCTTTTCAATCCGGCGGGAAGGCCGGCGCTGTAGAAAATCGCGTCTGCGGCGGCGTCCGCCGCTTTGCCCCAGTTTTTATTCAGCATGGCGTTAACGGCCTTTTCCCCGGTCTGCATAATGGGGAAAATGTTCCACATCGTGGACCGGATTTTTTCCCCCCTGACGGCGCTCTCCGTCATGCGGGCCGCCGCGTTCCCGAATACCGGAATGCTTTCAAGGAGGCCGCCAAGGGCGCTTGCGCCGATATCCCGGCCGTTAAAACGGTCGTCGTCATCGTCTTCCATGGCGCCGACTACAACCGCGGTAAGCGCGTAAATCCCGAGGGTGGTAAAAAGCTGATGTACCTGGCCGTTTTTAAGGGCGGTCGGCATATCAAAAACAATGTTCTGAAAAATAACCGACATGGGTACCTGAAATTGCAGGAAGGCTTTCGCTATTCCTTTCTGATCCCGGAAGAGAGGAGCCATATCCACGCCCCGGCTGGAAGGCTGGGTGTCACGTACCACCTGATCCGCGTAACGTACCGCTTCCGCGTCCTGAAGGGCTTCGGTCATACCGCCGTTTTCTTTCGCCAGCTGGGCCAGTTTCTGGTTATAGGCGGCAAGCCAGCCCGGCGCGACACATGCGAGATCTATCATTTCAAGGCCGGTCATGCCGGCTTTATTGATCTTGTTCAACACCGCTTCCGCTTTGCCAAGACCTCCTTCCAGCGCCGCTTTTTCGATCATGTTTACCATCTGTATCGAGGGGTCATAAACGCGCGTTTTCATAAAAACCGATTTTTCACGGATCATGCCCATAACGTTTTTGTAATCCCCCATAATCTGCGCCGATGCGCTTACATACTCCGGGATAGACACATACTGGAAAAACGGCGGCGGGCTGGTAACGGCCTGCTTTATGACGCTACTCATCCTCCACCCAAGCACGGCAGTCGGGTAATTGCCCCGAAGCAGCCTGGTCACGGCGTCCATGGCGTTATATTCTTTCTGGGGCTGAGGGTTCGCCACATAGGCGATATACTTGTCAATGTAATCGTTGGCCGCCTTTGAATACTTTTGATCAATGGCCGACCGTAGCCGGTCCGAATTATAGCCGGAAAAAATATTGCGGATCATGCGTACATAAGGGGAGTAGGCCATAAGCCGTTCCTGCTTTTCGACCATTTCATCCCAGGATTTGTAAAGCCCCGCCTTTACCGGCTTCTGGTGCGCCGGCGCGATATCCTGCCTGCTAATTTTAAAGCCGTCGGCTACCTTGGCTACTTTGCCGAAACCCGCGGACGACAGCACGTCCTTAATGTTTTCTTCCTCGTTTACCGCGCCGGTCATTTCCAGACGCTTAATCGGCACATAATACGCCTCGCTGCCTAAATCCTCGTTAAATTCAGCGGCCACAAATTCTTTAAGCCGGCCGTAGTTCCCGTCGTAGTCCGCGCCGATAATCTCTTCGACCTTTCCGAATTTTTTATTTTCCTCTTTGCTTAAGAATTCCTCAAGTTGTTTCATGGCCGCGTCGTACCGGGCTTCCGCCCGCTGTTTAAAAACCATTAGCTCGGCGATATCGCCGTTATCGTTCAGGGCGGATTTTTCTTCCGACGTGGCGAAATTGCCAAACACTACGGCCTGCCACGCCCGATCGTTAAGGCCGGCCCGGTGAAAATAAAGCATTTCATCCAAGGTCACCTTCTCTACCCTGTTCCCGAATTGCACGTCAAAAGTAACGCGCCACAAATCCTTTATATCAACGCCCTTTTTTTTCAGGGCCCAGTCGACCGCTACCCTCCGTTCAATTGTATACCTCATCATGTTGTTATACGCCTGATCTTCCCCCCGGTAGATAATCTCGTGAAAAGCCCTGTCTTGGCCGCCGTCAAGCATCCGGAAAAAACGCCGGGGATTCATTAGGTTGTACAAGAAGCCCTTTCTTTTCGCTTCCTTGGCCTCCTTGCTGGCCGTGGACTGGATACCCTTCATCCGCTGCTGTTTTGACCCTCCAATCTCATCAAGGAAAAGCCCGCGGTAGCGGTTTATAATTTCCCGCCGGGCGTCCCGTTTCGCCTTGAGTTCGGCCCGTCCTTCGTCCCGCAGATTGCTGATTATGGAACCCAGGGTTTCCATATCGTTTATACTCCATTCCGCCAGGGAAACATTTCGCAGTTTGTAAAGAATATCGGCCGGCAGCAGATCCTCAAGTTTTTTCAGCACCGCTTCTTCCGGCTTCGGAGTAACCACGTCTATCCGGTAAAGCCCCAGATCCTTGAAAATTTCTTCGTTTTCTATGAGCAGCGAATAAAGCCGGTTGCGGTTTTCCCTGGTAAGCTTGCCGTAATCTTTGATGGTCTTCTTTTCCCGATCCGCGTAAATGACGCGCTCAAGCGTCCGGTACTTATCCGGCCCCAGTTTTCTTTTCAGCTTTTCCCGGTAGTCCTCGCTGTTGGCGAAATCATTGTAAAGCTGACGCAGATTCTTGGCCTTGGGCCCTATCCACTTAGGAATCGTCGCGTACCAGTCGTTAAAATAATATTGTATCCCCTCGATAAGCCGCGCCTGATCAATATTTATCGTTTTGTAATCAGGCTTTCTTACCACTCGCTTTGTCTGCTTTTTCCGTATTTCCCGGACCATACCGACCGCGGCAAGATTTTTTTCGGTAACTTTTTTCCGTTCGTAAAGATCCCGTAAACCAAGGAACTGCTGCTTCATCGCCTGGTTAAGCGTACCCAGAAACCGGCTGTATTCCCGCCGGGCTTTCTCTTCGACGCGCCGGAGCTCCCGGAGCTTCCGCAGGCTTTTAGCGGTCTGTTCAAGGCCCTTTTGGGTGCTTTCGTAAGATGCCAGCTTTTCTCTGACTTCTATGGCGTTTTCAATCCGCCTAATCCAGTCCTCGTAATCTTCTATCCTTTCTATTTTTCTCGCGATCCTATCTTTGACGTTTTTCTGCCGGATCTTGTTTTCTTCTTCAAATTCAGGTATCCGGGGATCGCTTCTCTTAAGAGTGCCTTTCTCAATTTCCTCCTCAACGCCTTTGTAGGCGATCTGCCGGGAAATGCGCCGGCGCTGCTCCGGATCCGCGTTGCGGATTTCCGCCTCCCGTTCCGGAGCCAGGTTTATCAGCGTTTTAAGTTCGTCGTCTTCGGTCAAATATACTTCGTTCCCGGAAAGAACCGCGTAGGCGTTCATGTATGGAACCGGTTTCTTCCGGATCATGCCCCTCATGGCGGCCCTGAATTCTTCCGCCTTCCGAATGTTTTTGTCCGACCAAAACGAATTCTTGAACACGTTGTCAACCACGGCTTTTTCCGCCTCGTGTATCCGCGCGTCTTCTTCATCCATGGGCGAATACCGGGGATCGTTCGCCGCGTCGATGTAGGTAAAAAGCTCGTCAAGGCCTTCGTCGGTGTTTATAAAGTCAATAAAATGTTCGGGCGCGGTTTTACCGCCCGTTCCGGCGCCGCCGTCCGTGGAGGTTTCCCCCCGCCGTTCCCCGGCTATTTCCACGGCGCTTTCCCAGAAACTGTCAAACCAGGCTTTGTCGGCTTCGACGGGAATAAGGGCCCGGGCTTCATCGTCCCGCGCCAGGAATCCGTTAAGCGCCGAAAACATGAAATCCTCTTTGGATGAGAACTGGGCGGCGTAGGAAACCAGGGAAGGGTTATTTTTAATAAACGCGGTAAAGGCCTCGTCCTGAAAGAGGATTGAAGGATTATCACTGCTATAAGTTATGGCGTTATCTGTGGCGGATTTTATCTGGGTGCTGTCAAAAACCGTCCATTCTTTCCGCAAATCACCGTTGTAATAAACACCATCGTATCCATCGCCTCTTAACTGATCGGTAAATTCAATGGAATAGTCACGGTCATCCCGATCTACCAGTTCAGTCCGTTCTTCATCGCTTAAATAATACGGTTCCCGGACATTGATAAATTCGGCCATGACATGACCGTCTCCTTTGGCATACTGGGTAGCCTCAGACCAGTCCTCATAAAAATAATGTCCTTCGCCGGACCATCCGGCATCGTTGAGATCTCCTTTGCTCCGGTCAAATATGTCAAATTGGGCATGAGTCCCGTGGAATACCGGTTTTGGTTCCCCGTTGGCGTCTATAACCTTGGACACTTCGGAAGGGTTGTGTGCCGTCCGTTCCCAATCTCCAAACCATTCCTTAAAACCGCTTGTCCTTACCGAATACCATGTTTGTTTCCCCGCTTCTTCTCCCAGTTTGTCAAGCAGCAAAGAGGGCTTACCGTTAGGAGCCTTGTACTCTTGTGGCGTACCGCCGTACCGGTCTCGTAACTCCCGAATCTCACCGATAATCCGATTCCGCTCCTGGGGATCTTTTATCATCTCCATGGCGCGATAAATCAGTACCGCGGTCGGTTCATGTTTACGGTCTCCCGGGGGAAGAGCATCCAGCGCATTCTGCCAGAGCGCCTCTTCATACGCAAGCCCGGCCTTTTCCGCCGCCGCGTCCGCCCGTTCCTCCATGGCCGCGCCGTCATCGGCAATAATCTCATTCAGGGCTTCCGTCTCCGCCGTTCTTCCGGCGGCCTCTTCCTTCAGTATTTCTCTGGCACGGTTCCGGGAATCTTCGTTAAGCTGTTCGACTTTCCGTTCGAATTCAGCCTCATACGGGGAGGTTTTCTCTCCGGAGAACATCCTGTCAAAAAAGTTCTTTTGCTCCGGCGTCAAGTCATAATTGTTTTTGAAAACCTTGTATACTTTCCCCAGAAAATCTTTTATTTTTTGAAACAGACCCCCTAGCCGGGGAGTCGGCGCTTCCCCGGTCTCGAAATATTTCACCAGGGCGTCGGCAAAATCCTCTTCCTTTCCTTCCCAGTTACCGTTTTCCACGCCGAATACTCCCTCGGCTTCCCTAAGCAGTTCCGCGGGGAGCGCTTTTCTGAACACATGGGCGTCTTCATGCAGGGCCGTCGAAAAATCCGCCCGGGCCGACCCGCTGATAGCCGCCTTTCCCGTTTCGGGATCAAACCTTGTAGCCCCTTTTTTTAAACCCAGTACCCCGCGGGCGGCGGCCAATATATTGGCGTCCGTATCAGAAAATACACCCTCCTGGTGATATGTGGTAATGTAATCGTCAAATGACATGTCAAGAACGCCCGCCTGCAGCTTTTTTACCTCCAGCGCAAGGCGGCTTTCCGCCTCGGACATTTTGGGCATGACGCGTTTCAAGCCGTCGATGTAGTTTCGTTCGGCCCCGGTAAGAGGCGTTAATTCCTCCGTGTTTGTTTCGGGCCGGAGTTCCGTACCGGCATTGACGGTTTCCGCCGGCTTGAACGTTTCCCCTTTCCAGGATATTTCCCGCCCGATATCGTCGGCGAATTTCTGCATGCCCTCGGCGTAGACGCCCTCGGCGTTCTCCGCCGTGCGGACGTTTTCTATTTCTATCTTTCCGTCCCCGGCAATCTCATAATCCACCTGCATATAAGTGCCCGCTTCCGCTTTGTCCGGATTGCCGATGGCGTAGGTTCCCTCGGTAACGCCGTCGCTGCCCGTGCGGGTATTGTTCCGGGACCATAACTCGCCGGTTTTGGTGCGGTAAATAACCCCCGAAGTATCCTCAACATCGGCGATGGTTCCGTCCGCCCTTTCTATGCTGCCGTAAAGGCGTTCTTTCCGGTGGCGCTCCGCAAGGGCCCGTTCTTCATTCTCCCGTTGTACCTGTCCCGCGCTGTAAACTTCCCGCATAGTCTTTTCACGATTTTCCCCTTCCAGCCCCCGGAAAACCGCGTTATCGGTACTGTCCATCGTCTTCTTGTACTGTTCAAAATTGGGAGCGGTGTCCCGGGCAAGCGCCGCCTTTTGTATATCGCCTATATTGTGGATAACATCCTTTCCAATAATGACCGGGCCC
>JAIRSC010000130.1 GCA_031255645.1 Treponema sp.
CTGAGGGAAAGTTTTATTTATCCGGCTCGTTAAACATTCAGAATTCAGCCCTGAGAGCCGGCGGCATGTACCCCCCCCCCCCCCGTTACTGATCTATCTAATATCAGCATCGCCTTCAAATCTTAACTTTATCAACATTTCTTTTTTCTCATTACGGTGTATAAGGCCGGGGTTCCTCGGCCATATAATTTTTAGGAGGCTCATATGAAAAAGCTATTTTTGTATCTATCGATTTTTGTTTTAGGATGCGCTGCAATTTTTGCCGGAGGCAACCGTGCGGCAGGTACGAGCAGCGAAAATTCCGGAAAAAAGCTGAGTCTGATCACGCGGCCCGCTTCGGCGCCGTTTCCCGACGGTGTTTCCATTATGAACAGCGAGTTTTTTGATCTGATCCAGCAAAAAACGGGATTTACCCTGGAATGGGAACTGTTTAAAACAGTATCCGGACAAACATCTAGCGATGAACAGATAAACCTGCTCATGGCATCGGGTAAACCTCCGAATCTAATAGATAGGCCAACTCCTGCTTGGGCGGGACGGGCCGCAAAAGAGGGCGGACTCGCCTATATTGACGACGATCTTCCAAAGTACCCCTTCCTCTCAAAATTTATGACTCCCAACTTTAGGAGTTACGCTACAGTAAACGGGAAGATGTACGTAATACCCGCATACCTCCCCCAGACAAGTACTACTCTGGCGGTACGGAAAGATTGGCTCAGGGAACTGAACCTGGCGGAACCAAAAACGACCGAAGAACTTTACGCAGTGTTAAAAGCGGTAAAGGCCGCCAAACCCAATGTAATACCCCTGGTGATCAGCGGTTCTTTTGAACATTTATCAAGCCTGCTGGGTTCTTTCGGAATTCCCAATGAACGGGACGCTTTCATTGTTATTGAAGACGGCAAAGCCTCATTTCCTTACAGGGATAACCGTATCGTCGAATTTATCCAGTACATGCACCGGCTCTACGCCGAAGGCCTGGTGGACAAGGAATTCATGATCGACAAGGAAGCTTTTCAGAAACTCCTGGCGGGAAACGGTTTTGTCATGGATGTGAATTATGTAAACTATGTCAGGCAGATGGGGGTTTTCAAGGAAAAAAACCCCAGCGGTATCCTGGAATATTTTGATCCGCCCAAGGGTCCTCACGGAGAGTCGGGAATCCTCGTTATAAGGGCGTTACAGTCGCGGTTTGTAATCCCCGCGATACATCAAAACAAGGTAGATTTGGCGCTTGAATTTCTCGAGATTGTCAACAGTAGGGAGGATATACTGGATCTCTTTGCCTGCGGTATCGTGGGAAGGGATGTCATCAAGAACCCCGACGGTACCTTCACCAAAACCGACAACTTCGCGAAAATTTCCGGAACCAAAGGGTATTACTCAATCCTGGATATTGTAGGCCATTTTACCAGAATCAACAATATCCTTGAAGGTTTTGACAAACCCATTGAATTTATGCTGCAGACCGCCAAAGACAACGATATTTACTACGCCCCTGTAGACGTTGCGGCCGAGGCGGGCTCTGCCGCGCCGGAACTCAGCAGAATAACTATCGACGCGGTGTTAAACATGATTGTCAACGGTTACAGCGATGCGGCGTTTAACAAGATGAAACAGGATCAGGTAAACGCGGGACTGGAAAAGGCTCTGGCCATATACCAGGCATGGTACGATAAAAGATAAAGAGGGGGTTATAAAAGTGTCGGGAAAAATCTGCATAATTACCGGCGGATCAAGCGGTTTCGGGAAAGAAACCGCCCGGATTTTGGCGGCCCAGGGAGAAAAGGTTGTCATTACAGGGCGTACTGAGAACGCTCTTAAGAAAACAGCGGAAGAAATTCACGCCGATGCCTATTTCGCGGCGGATGTTACAAAATACGGCGACTGGGAGAAGTTGCGCGACTTCGTTATGGGTAAGTACGGGAAACTGGATCTGCTCTGCAATAACGCCGGAGGCGGTGTTTCCATCGTACCCATGTGGGAGCAGACGGTGGAACAAATCGACGAATGTCTTGCCCTCAATTTGACCAGCGTCATCTACGGCTGCAGGGCCTTCATTGATGTTTTCAAGAAACAGCAGTCGGGTACCATCTTCAATATCGGTTCGGTGTGTTCCGAACACGGCTGGCCTGATATGGCGCCGTATACCGCGGCAAAGTTCGGCGTACACGGGTTTACAAGGTCGCTCTACACAGAACTTCGCCCCTTTAACATCAGGGTAAGCTGCCTGATACCTGCCGCCTGTTCGGGTACAAACTTCAGGGCCGCCGCGAAGATGCCCGCCGAATCAATCAAGGCGAAAACGCTCCTGGAGCCTGACAATTTCGCGCGGGCCGTAGTGGATGTTTTCAATCTGCCGCCTCATGTGGTCGTTGAACGGATGACGGTTTGGGGTATTGATCAGGCCTGTGAACCGCTCTGATCGGGTGAAGGAATCAATGTCCCATTATGATATTGTCATAATCGGCGGCGGCGCCGGGGGAACCGCCGCCGCCCTGAGCGCGGCGCGTACTAAGCCCGGCGCTTCTATTCTCCTCGCCGAAAAGGAAGGGCTGCTCGGCGGTACATCCGTTCTGTCCGGTGTAGTCTGCTGGGAAATAGGGATCGCCTCGGGAAAACTTCACCGTGAAATCGCCGAACGCCTCCTTGCCTCGGGCGGGGGATATGTGGTAAGAGAAGTCCACCGGCCCTCGGAAAAATCCCCTTATGGGTATGCTGAACCTTCAGGCGAACCGTATGAAGCGACGCTGAAGGAGGCGGAATTGCCGAATAAAGACTGGAGCCGTTTTGTTTTTGATGCCCGCGCCATGGCCGGAACCATGGATCAATTGTTGGCGGAACATCCGAATGTTACGGTAAAGAAAAACTGTGCGTTCACCGGCGCCGGAACAACAGAATCTAAAAACGGCAAAAAAATCATTCAAAACGTAAAACTGAACGATCATGACCGGGAGATTGTTGTCGAAGGCCGTGTGTTTATCGATTGTTCCGGTAACATTGCCCTCGCCAGAAATGCGGGATGTTCCTTCATGCTGGGTACAGAGGGAAGGGATGTGTTCGGCGAACCTTCGGCGGATAAAAAAACCGAATTTCTGCTGAACGGCGTTTCCCTTATCTTTAACGCGCGCCGAAAAGAAAAACCCGGCATCGATCCTGTCCCGGAACCGTATAATTCAATAGATGTTTCGGATTGGATCGACGAAAAGTTGATGAACGGCCGCGTAGTTAGTTATATAAACCGCTGCCCGAATGGGGATTTAAATATAAATATGCTCCCCACTATGGACGGCGCCGAATATTATAATCTGTCTGAGGATACGGCCTATAAGATTTGCAAGGCCAGAGCCTACCGTTATTTTCAATGGCTTCAAACATATAAAGACCTTGCGAATTATTCTATAGGCTTATTTTTCCCCAAAGTTGGCGTCAGGGAATCCTACAGGCTGGACGCGAAATACGTCCTTTCTGAAAGGGACATACGCCAGCCCTTTGGGAAACAGACCCGGGCCGAAGAAATTATCGCCTTTGCCGATCATGGTTTGGACCTTCACGGCGGCGGCGGGATCAATGGGTTAAGAAAGCGGCTCCTCTTTCCATACGGCATTCCTTATTCCTGTCTTTTGCCCAAAGAAGTTGATAACCTCATAGTAAGCTGCAAAGGAAGCGGGTTCTCCCATATTGCCCAGTCTTCGTGCCGGTTAACCCGGACCATGATAGCCCTTGGCGAAGCCGCGGGGATTGCGGCGGCTCTTTGCGTAAAAGAAAACCGCGAACCTGATCAAATAGAAACGGAATATCTCGGAAAGGCCCTGGAAATTGAAAAAACAATAAAGGAAATCAGAAAAAAATATAAGTACATAGATTACAATTACAACGGAATAAGGGGAAAAGAACAGGAAGAGTTCTTTAAATATCTTCTTTGATTTTTTTCTTTAAGAGGATGGTATGATAAAGAAAAAGGCTTGTATAGGCAACAGTAAAACTGTTTTTAAAAGTCCCGAATTGCTTCTTATGATGCTGCCAGGATTCGCTCTTTTAGTTATTTTCCGTTATATTCCTCTTTTGAGCATAACCGTCGCCTTTAAACAGTACAGCATATTTCGGGGAATAGCTGATAGCCCCTGGATCGGCTTTAAACATTTTCAGGATCTTTTTTCAGGCGGCACAGAATTCCTGAACGTCTTATTAAATACCATTATCATCAGCCTGTACAAGATAATTTTTGGTTTTCCCATGCCTATTATACTTGCCCTGCTTCTCAACGAGGCGCGGAATTTGGTTTTTAAGCGGGTTTCCCAAAACATCTATTACCTGCCGCATTTTTTGTCGTGGGTGGTCATCGCCGGCCTCTGCTACGATGTTTTAAACCTCAACGGGATAGTTAATACCGTTCTCAAAGCGCTGGGTTTTGAGGGCGTTTCTTTCCTCATGGATCCGAAATGGATACGGACCGTCCTGATCGTTACGGATATTTGGAAAGGCGCGGGCTACGGTTCCATTATTTACCTTGCGGCTTTAACTTCCATCGATCCTGAACTTTACGACGCGGCGAAAATAGACGGCGCTGGGAAATTTGCCCAGCTTTGGTACATTACCCTTCCGGGCCTTGTGCCGGTGATAATCATAATGCTGGTCCTCAGGCTTTCATCGGTCCTCAGCGTGGATTTTGACCAGATCCTGATGCTTACAAACGCGGCGGTACGTAACCGTATAGACGTAATAGATACCTACGTTTACCGCCAGGGTATTACCGGCGCCAAGTACGACTACTCAACTGCCGTGGGCTTATTTAAATCGGCAGTGTCGGTTGTATTCGTTCTTTCCACTAATTATATACTCAAGAAGAAAAGGGGAGAAGGATTATGGTAAACCGGAAAAAGCGAGGTGGAATTTCCATGACGTTCAGCGAAAAAACCGGGGCAGCCGTCATCTACATCTTTCTCTTTTCATTCTGTGTTGTCTGCGTGTTTCCTTTTCTCAATGTGTTCTTTAAATCCATAAGCGACGAGGCCAGTGTGCTTGCCGGGGAAATTAAATACTGGCCTAAAAATGTCAACTGGAACGCCTACCGCTATGTTTTAAGCCAAAAAATTATTTATCAAACCTTTGGCAACACCCTGTTTGTGGTTGTTATCGGAACATTTCTGGCGATTCTCATTAACAGCATGATGGCCTATTGCCTTTCGAGAAAGCGTTTTCTTGAGCAGGGCATTATTTTAAAGCTCCACATTTTTACTATGATATTCAGCGCGGGATTGATCCCGGGCTATCTTCTGGTAAGAAGCCTCGGGCTTTACAACTCGCTCTGGGCCTTGATCCTGCCGGCCTTGGTAAATCCCTTTAACCTCCTGATTATAAGGAGTTTTATCAACAATATACCCGAAAGCGTGGAGGAAGCCGCGAAGATAGACGGTGCCGGGCATTTTACCATCTTTTTTACGATCATATTGCCCGTGTCAAAACCCGTACTGGCTTCAATGTGCCTTTTTTTCGCCGTGGATTACTGGAACGACTTTTTTAGGGCCCTTATTTTCCTCACATCTGAAAGAAAATTCACTTTACAGCTCTACCTGCGTAATCTCCTTGTTAGTACTAATGATCTTATGTTTCAAAACTCCATCGATCCCCTGGTGTACGGAAACATCGCGCCTCAGTCCATTCAAAACGCCACTATTTTCGTATCCATAGTACCCATCTTGCTGGTTTACCCTTTTTTACAGCGGTATTTCGTAACCGGAATAACCCTGGGTTCCGTTAAGGGATAGAGGTCACGGGAAAATAGAGTTGTTTAAAAACTTCAGTTTTTAAATAGTAACCGCTTAAAAACAGCAAAATGCAGAGCGTTTTGCAGGACTTGTTCGGGAACCAACCGAGTTCTTGAACAAGTCTAATATACCAAAAGCCCCCTTTACTTGCCGCATCCGCTGATCTATACTTGTTTCCATGAGTGATGCGGCAAGAAAATTGTCTCATGAGGAAAGGCGTTTTACCTACGCCGACTACAAAGAGTGGGAACTGGACGAGGGCGAACGTTTCGAGCTTATCGGGGGGAAAGCCTACGCTATGGCCGCCCCCAACGATTTCCACCAGGCGATCCTTGTCGAACTGGTCTTGCAGATAGCGAGCTATTTACGCGGCAAACCCTGCAAGGTACGTCCGGCCCCCTACGATGTACGGCTTTTCTACGCGGAAGACGAAAGCGACGACACGGTTGTGCAGCCGGATATTTCCGTTATTTGCGATGAAAGCAAGCGGGGAACCGAAGGATGCCGGGGCGCCCCGGATCTGGTGGTTGAAATTCTTTCCCCCTCAAACACCGGCGAGGAATTGGTCCGCAAATTCAACCTTTACCTTGAAGCGGGGGTACGGGAATACTGGGTCGTGGCGCCTGAATCAAAGACCGTGCAGTCCTATATCTTGCGGAACGGCGCTTATGAGGGGAAGGTCTACACCATGGACGCGGCGCTTCCCTCCGCCGTTCTTGAGGGGCTTTCGATCACCCTGAC
>JAIRSC010000196.1 GCA_031255645.1 Treponema sp.
ATTACGGGTTCTGTTGTAAAGGATCTCGTCCGCGCCAAGCGTATGAACCGCGTCACCGTCCCGCAGGCTGACCGAAACGCCGCCCCTGAGACGCACGTATTCTTCGTGAACCGTCTCAAGACTATTGTATTCCGAGGTTCTCGCCGAGTTAATCGTGATGGTAAGGTTTTGTTCCCCGCCGGAAGCGGCGACTCCTCCGGCGCTTTCTTCTTCGGACGATTCGCCGCCGGGCTCTTCGCCGGAGGCGGCATTATCGACCCGGTAATGGGAACGCAGGCGGGCGGCGAGTTCTTCCTTTGTTCCGCCCTCGCTCAGGCCCAGGCTCCGGCACCAGTCCGCGAGTTCGGTCAGGGACGAGGTGGCTATGTCGCGCTCAAAAATTTCCGCCTCGGTCATACCCCGGCGGCCGTTTCCCTGTGAAACTTCCCCGGAGGTTCCGGCGCCGCTCTCGCCGGCAGCCGCGTTTTCGGTCACGGGGCTTTCAGCCGAGGCTTCGGCGGGCGGGCCGGCGGTTTGGGCGGCCGCAAACGAGGCGCACAGAAAAAAAACAACGCGAAACTTCTTCATTATTTGCCGGAAAATTCAGGCTTTCCCTTTATATTTTCGGCGTCCAAACAGCTCTTTTAGATAGATACCGGTATACGATTTCGGATATTCGGCGACTTTTTCCGGCGTACCGGTAACAATCACTTCTCCGCCTTTTTCTCCGCCTTCGGGCCCCAGATCGATAATATGATCCGCCTGGAGCAGCACGTCGAGGTTGTGTTCTATCATCACCACGGTATTCCCCTGGTCGGTCAGCCGCTGTATCACCTCCATAAGCTGTTTAACATCGGCAAAATGCAGCCCCGTCGTGGGTTCGTCGAGAATGTACAGGGTTTTGCCGGTGGAACGCTTGGAAAGCTCAAGGGCAAGCTTGACCCGCTGGGCTTCCCCGCCGGACAGGGTCAGGGCGGACTGACCCAGCTTGACGTAGCCAAGGCCCACGGAAAGCAGCGTATCGAGTTTCCGGGCAACCTGGGGGATATGGGCGAAAAAAGCCGCCGCCTCTTCGATGGTCATGTCAAGAACGTCGGCGATGTTCTTTCCCTTGTAGCGTATCTCCAGGGTTTCCCTGTTAAAACGCCTGCCCCGGCAGACGTCGCAGGTAATGTACACATCCGGGAGAAAATTCATCTCGATTTTGATTGTGCCGTCGCCGGAGCAGTTTTCGCAGCGGCCCCCCCGGACGTTAAACGAAAAACGCCCCGGCTTGTAACCGCGTATTTTCGAGTCGGGAAGGCCGGCGTAAAGATCCCTGATCCCGGAAAACACCTGAACATAGGTAGCCGGATTGGAGCGCGGCGTTCTACCGATGGGGCTTTGATCGATGTCGATTACCTTGTCGATGTTCTCCACGCCCTCGATGCTTTTGTAGTCCCCTTCCTGGTGATACGAACCGTAAATGCGGTTCGCCAGCGCCGGGTACAGTACGTCGGAAAGCAGCGTGGATTTCCCCGAACCGGATACCCCGGTAATGCAGGTAAAAACCCCAAGGGGAATTTTGACGCTTATGTCTTTAAGGTTGTGTTCGCGTACCCCTTTAAGGACAAGAAAACAGCCGTTCCCGGTCCGGCGCTTTTCGGGGATCGTCATTTTTAGGCTGCCGGAAAGAAAACGTCCGGTAAGGCTTTCTTTTACCCTCATTACCTCTTTGGGCGCGCCCTGGGCGACGATCCTGCCGCCGTGAACCCCGGCGCCGGGACCAAGGTCTACGATATGATCCGCGGTACGAAGGGTCTGTTCGTCGTGCTCGACGACAATCAGGGTATTCCCCAGATTACGAAGGTAGATCAGCGTATCGATAAGCCGCTGGTTGTCCCGCTGGTGAAGACCGATTGAAGGCTCGTCCAGTATGTACAGCACCCCCACAAGGCTGGAACCAATCTGCGTGGCAAGACGTATCCGCTGGGCTTCGCCGCCGGACAGCGTCGCGGATTTCCGTTCCAGGCTCAGGTAGTCAAGTCCGACGTTCTGCATAAAACCGAGCCGGGCGTTTATCTCTTTAAGGATTTGGCCGGCTATTTTTTTTTCATTGCTGCTGAATTTGACCGATTCAAAAAATTTGATCGAATCGGCAACCGAAAGGCCCGACAGTTCCCAAATGTTCCGCCCGCCCACGGTTACCCCAAGGGCCTCGGGCCGCAGACGCCTGCCGCCGCAGGCCTCGCAGGGTTTCTGGCTCATAAACTTTTCCAGCCATTCCTTGATCCCCGGCGACTGGCTTTCAAAGTAGCGGCGGCGGAGATCTTCCAGTACGCCGGGAAAACGGGAGTTGTATTCAAAGTGGCCGGTCTTGTCGCGGTTTTCGTAACGTACCTTAATCTCGTCCCTGGATCCGTAGAGTATCGCGTCCATCACCTTTTTGGGAAGTTCGTTAAACGGAACGCCGAGGCTGAACCTGTAGTGCTTGGCGAGGCTTTCAAAACGGCTCCGGTGCCAGGCGCTGTCCGGGTTATACGGAACGCAGCCGCCCTCGTTAAACGAAAGCGACCTGTCGGGGATAACCAGGTCCGGGTCGAATTCCATTTTGATTCCCAGGCCCGTACAGGCGGGGCAGGCGCCGTAGGGGTTGTTGAACGAAAAAAGCCGAGGCTGCATTTCCGGTATCGAAATGCCGCAGTCGGGGCAGGCGTTTTTCTGGGAAACGAAATATTCGGACGTTTTGGCTTCTCCGGCTTTCTGGGCGAGGATCAGCATAATCCCGGCGGAAGCGGCAAGGCAGGCTTCCACCGATTCGGCGAGCCGGCTCCGTATCCCCTCGCCTACCACAAGGCGGTCGACGATGATCTCGATATTGTGCTTTTTCTGTTTGTCGAGCTTTATCTCCTCGTCAAGGCTTACCGGAACCCCGTCTATCCGCGCCCTGGCGAAACCCGCCTTGCGGGCGTCCTGGATAATGTTTTTGTGTTCCCCTTTTTTGCCCCGGATAACCGGGGCGAGCAGCTGTACCCTGTCGCCATCCCCCATCTGAAGTATGGTTTCGATGATCGAATCCACCGGCTGTTCCCGTATTTCCCTGCCGCACCGCGGACAATGCGGCGTCCCGATCCGCGCGAACAGCAGCCGGTAATAATCGTAGATTTCGGTAACCGTTCCGACTGTGGAACGGGGGTTTTTGTGGGTGGTTTTCTGTTCTATGGAAATGGCCGGCGAAAGGCCTTCAATATAGTCGAGATCGGGCTTGTCCATGCGGCCCAGGAACTGTCTGGCATAGGCGGAAAGGCTTTCCACATAGCGCCGCTGGCCTTCGGCAAAGATCGTGTCGAAGGCCAGGGAACTTTTTCCCGAACCGGAAAGGCCCGAAATGACAATAAGCCTGTCCCGGGGGAGTTCGAGGTCGATGTTTTTCAGATTATGTTCCCTGGCGCCTTTGATGATAAGTTTGTCCATAAGGCCATCATAGCAAAAAGAACGGAGCGTGGGGAGTAAGGCGAATTCCTAATGTTCTGTCCGAATCAAAACGCCAAAATGGAACACTAGAGCGCGAAAACGCCGGTCAGGGCGATTGAAAGCCCCTCAAGAACCGCCGAGGGGAGCGCCGCGCCGGAATCGTAGACGGTTCCCGTATAGGCGCCGTTCCGCAAAACAAAGGCCTGGACGGTTTTTGATTCCGGCGCCACAATCCAGTATTCCCGTACCCCGGCCTTCATATAAAGGTTGAATTTGCGGATATATTCGTCGGCGGTGTTTGAGGGGGAAAGTATCTCCACCACAAGATCCGGCGCTCCCCGGCAGCCTTCCGGCCCCCGCTTTTTTTCGTCGCAGATAACGGAAATGTCCGGCTGAACCACGGTATCGTCGCTTTCGTCCTCCGCGTAGAAAAGACGCACGTCGTAGGGCGCCGGCCGGGCTTTGCAGGGCTTATCAAGCAGATAGTTTGCTATCTGCCGGAACATTTCCCCGCAGATCGCCTGGTGGAGATCGTTGGGGGCCGACATCGCGTAGGCCGTTCCGCCGATAAGTTCAAACCGCTCGCCTTCGTCTAATTCCCAGGCCTTGTAATCGGCGTAGGAAAAACGCCGATCTTCATGGGATAACTTTTGCGCCGCGCCGCTCATACAGCCAACTATAAACCAAAAACAGTCTCCGGTAAAGCGCCCCTCCGCGGTATCGCGGGGAAAGGGTCATTACACGTCTTACTTTTTTTCGCGAAAACGTTATACTTACACCACTTATAAACGGAGGCTATTAATGGCTAAACAAAAATACGTATATTTCTTCGGCGAGGGAAAAGCCGAAGGAGACGCCAAAATGAAGGACATTCTTGGCGGCAAGGGCGCCAATCTTGCGGAAATGACCAATCTTGAAATTCCCGTTCCGCCGGGTTTTACCGTTTCGACAGAGGTATGCGCCGCCTTTTACGAAAACAACAGAAAATATCCCGCGGGGCTTGAGGACGAAGTTCTTTCGGTTTTGGCCCGGCTTGAAAAAGTCATGGGCAAAAAGCTCGGCGACGCGGACGATCCGCTTTTGGTGTCGGTTCGTTCCGGGGCGCCGGTTTCGATGCCCGGCATGATGGATACGATTCTTAACCTGGGAATGAACGATAAATCCGTGTACGGCCTGGCGAAGAAAACCGGGAATCCCCGTTTCGCCTGGGACGCGTACCGCCGTTTTATCCAGATGTACGGGGACGTGGTAATGGAAGTTCCCCACGACGCGTTTGAGGCGGCCCTGAGCGGCGTTAAAAAGGCAAAGAAGGTGGAACTTGACACGGATCTTGGCGAAACGGATCTTGAAAAACTTGTCGGGGAATACAAGGCAATCGTTCGGAAACACGCCAAAAAGGATTTCCCCCAAAAACCGCTGGATCAGCTTTGGGGGGCTATCAACGCCGTCTTCGGCTCGTGGATGAACGAACGGGCGATTAAATACCGGCAGCTTAACGAAATCCGGGGCCTCAAGGGAACCGCGGTCAACGTTCAGTCGATGGTTTTCGGCAATTTCGGGGACGATTCGGGCACGGGCGTCTGCTTCAGCCGGGACCCGTCTACGGGCAAGAACGAATTTTACGGCGAATACCTGATGAACGCCCAGGGCGAAGACGTCGTGGCCGGCATCAGAACCCCGGAAAAAATCGCCACGCTGGCAAAGCGGAACAAAAAAGTATACGACCAGCTTGTGGGTATCAAAAACAAGCTTGAAAATCATTTCAAGGATATGCAGGATCTTGAATTTACCGTTCAGCAGGGAGAACTGTTCCTGCTCCAGACCCGGAACGGCAAACGCGCCGGCGCGGCCGCGGTAAAATGCGCCGTGGACATGGTGGCGGAAAAACTTATCACGAAGGAAGAAGCCGTTACGCGGGTAAGCCCCGCCCACCTCGATCAGCTGCTTCATCCGATGATCGACACAAAGGCCCTCAAGGGCGCGAAATCCCTGACCAGGGGCCTTAACGCGTCGCCGGGCGCGGCCGCGGGCCGTATCGTGTTTTCCGCCCAGGAAGCGGAGGAATGGCACGGCAGGGGCGAGAAAGTGCTCCTTGTCCGCAAGGACACCAGCCCCGAAGACATCGGCGGCATGGTAGTGTCCCAGGGAATTCTTACCTCCACCGGCGGCATGACAAGCCACGCCGCGGTTGTGGCCAGGGGCATGGGAACCCCCTGCGTCGCCGGCGCGAAAGGCGTTTCCGTCCAGGGCAAAAAAGTCGTCGTGGGCGCGAAAACCTTCAGGGAAGGGGACTGGCTTTCCATCGACGGTTCTACCGGCGACGTATACGAAGGCCGCCTGCCCCTGGTCGTCCCGAAAATTTCCCGCGACATGAGCGTGTTCCTTGCCTGGTGCGACGATATCCGCGCCGCTTCGGTTCGGGGCGGCCTAAAGGGCTTTGACGTGCGTACCAACGCCGACCAGCCGGACGACGCGAAGCGGGCCTTTGAATTCGGCGCGCAGGGGGTGGGGCTTTGCCGTACCGAGCACATGTTCTTTGACCGGGAAAAGCTTATCCACTTTAGGGCGATGATCGTCGCCGACACCGTCGAGGAACGGAAGACCGCGCTTAAAAAAATCCTTCCGCTCCAGAAAAAGGATTTTTTCGGAATCTTCAGGGCAATGGAAGGCCGTCCGGTAACGATACGGCTTCTCGATCCGCCGCTGCATGAATTTATCCCCCATACCAAAGAAGAAACCGCCGAGCTTGCCGCGTACCTCAAGGTAAAGCCCTCGACGCTCCAGCCGAAACTCGACAGGCTCCACGAGGCCAACCCCATGCTCGGCCACCGGGGCTGCCGGCTTGCCGTCACCTACCCGGAAATTTACGACATGCAGGTCGAGGCCATAGCCCTGGCCGCGGCGGACTGCGTCAAGCGGAAGATTCCCGTCAATCCCGAAATCATGATCCCCATCGTGGTAACGGCCCGGGAACTCAAACTTCTGCGGCCCAACGCGGAAGCGATCCTAAAGCGGGTGTTCGACAGGGCCGGCGTCAAGCTTGACGTCAAGATCGGCACGATGATCGAGGTGCCCCGTGCCGCGATACGGGCCGGGCACGTAGCCCGCTACGCCGACTTCTTCAGCTTCGGTACCAACGATTTAACCCAGATGACCTTCGCGTTCAGCCGGGACGACGTGGCGTCTTTCCTTCCCGTGTATCTTGAAAAAACCGTACTCGACGTGGATCCGTTTAAATCCATCGACGAGGAAGGAGTGGGCTTCCTGATTCAGCACGCCACGTCCGAAGGGCGGAAGGTAAACAAGGACCTGAAAGTCGGCATTTGCGGCGAGCACGGCGGAGATCCGCAGACCATAGATTTTTGTTACCGCTCCGGCCTGAGTTACGTGTCCTGCTCGCCGTTCCGGGTGCCTTTGGCCCGGCTCGCCGGCGCGCAGGCCGTAATCGCCAACCGGAAAAAGTAGGCGTCAGCGCAGCCGGAACCGGTAACGGTAACGGTAGCGGGAGGCCACGGCCTCGCCGTTGGCGAGGGCCGGGCTTCCCCTAAGACCCTGGAAGGCCTTCGCCGCCGCGTCCCCAAAGCCGCGGCCGGGCGGGTCTTCCCGCAATATGCTGATTCCGCGTATATCGCCCAGTTTGTCTACAAAAAGCTCCAGGATTACCGTTCCCTCAATGCCCGCCCGCCGGGCCATTGGGGGGTAGACGGTTCTTCGTATTATTTCGTCGTCGGGAAATTCCGGCCGCCTGGAAACCAAATGCATGGGAAGAAACTCGATTGCTCCCCCGGTTCCGTCCCCGGTTTCCGAACCGCCGGCCCGGGGGGGGATTTCGCCGGTTTCCACCAGGCGCTCGGCCTCGGCTTCGGAAACGGCGGGAAGCTCTTCCCGCCTGGGCGGAACGGGCGCCCTGGGCGTTTCGGGCTGTTCCCTGATGTCGGCAAGCTTCATCACTTCCGTGCGTTCCGCGGCCTTTTCCGCCACGGTTTTAACGGTAAAGGCCGCGAGAAAAAGCAGCGCCAGATGAATCGCGGCGGCGGCGGCAAATGAAACCGCGCGCCGGGAAATAAAGCGGGGTCTATGAATCATCTTTCACCACAAAGCTTACAACCCTGTATTCGAGGATTTGCAGCGTTTCCAGCACGGAATTGACGTTCCTGAACGGGGTGGTTTTATCGGCGATAAGGTGAACCCTGGTGTCCGGCGCGTCCCGGTACACCTCGCCGACAGCGTCCGCGATCGCGCCGAGGTCCGCGGGAACGCCGTCAAGGTAGAGCCCGCCCGCCGCGTCGATCCATATCTCCAGGTTTTTTTCGGCGTTGGTACGCTTCGCGCTTTCCGCTTCCGGGTATTCTATTTTTACTTCGCGGCGGTAGTTGATAAGGGCCACGAGCATGATAAAGATAAGCAGCAGAAAGGCCACGTCGCTCATCGCGTTCATCGGGACAAGGGGCGTTTTTCGTTCCCGCCGCAGCCTCATCATTCGCCCTCCCCCGCCCGCTCCATCGAAAAGGAAAAGGAGCTTACCCCGGCTTTCTGGACAAGGCTGACAAACGTAACGACGCTTTGCCAGGGCGTCCCCGGGGCGACGACAAGCGCGACGGCGAGGTTCGGGTTCGCCGCCACGGCCGCCTGTATCCGGCGTTCCGCCCGGCTTTGATCCGTCGCCGCGTCCTCAAAAACTATCGTCCCTTCCCCGTCAAGACGGAAGCGGAGCAGTTCGTCTTTCCTGACCATCCTGACGGAATCTTTTTGGGGAAGGGCAAGCAGAAAACCCCGGTTAAGGTTAAAGCCCGCGATAACGATGAAATAGATGATAAGGAGGAAGGCCATGTCGGAAAGAGCCGAACTTTCGATAGCCGCCCGCCTCGGCCGCCGTATGTTCATGAGGGGCTCTGTTCGTCCGGGTTTTGGTTGTCCCGGTTTTGGTTGTCCCGGTTTTGGTTGTCCCGGTTTTCGCGCAGCGCGAGGACGGTGATAATATCGGAGCAGGCTTTTTCCGTCCGCGTCGCGAAGCGGTCGACGACGCTGGTTAACAGGTAATGGGCGCTCATCGCGGCGATTGCGATGATAAGGCCGAATACGGTGGTGATAAGGGCTTCGTAAATGCCGTTCGCGACTATCTGGGCGTTCACCTCGGTCGCTTCGGCTATGGAGCGGAACGCGCTTATCATTCCCGAAACGGTGCCGAGAAAGCCTGTCAGGGGCGCGAGGGATCCTATCGCGGTAAGAAAGTTAAAGCCCGCCTCAAGGGAATTGACGCAGCTCTGCGCTTCGTTTTCCGTCGCTTTTTCGAGCCGGGCTTCGGGAAGCGCGGCGTGGCGCACGAGGGAAAGGAGTACCCGCGCGCCCATGTCCCGTTCGGCGAGCCCTTCAAGCATCGCGGCCGCGCCGCCGATGTTTCCTTTCCGCGCGTAATCCGCTACGTCCGGGGCGAGTCTGTCGATACGGAGTCTGTGGTAAAACAGGAAGGCTGCCCTGTCGATGATAATGGCCGTCGCCGCCACGGAAAAAACCAGCAGCGGCCACATAAAAATCCCGCCGAGTTTGAAAAGCTCAAGCAGGGAAAAAACGGTATCGGTATTTCCCATAGGTCCTCACTTTGTCTCGCGGTTTCCAGTATAGCGTCCAGGGGGAAGGAAACACTAGTGGCTGTAATTGCCATGGAGTGTGGCTATTTATGTTAATGACCGCGTACTCCTACGGTGGTAAAGCCCGCAGTTGTATAGTTGCCGATGTCGCTTATTATCGAGGCAGGCATACGGCTAACGCACAGCGCCCGTGTCTTGAACGGGCGCACGAAGACGAAACCGGCGGGGGCCGCCTCCGCTTTTTCTCTGTGTGCGCCCGTTATGTTCTCCGGGCGCTGTGCTGTTGGGTGGGCCTTTCTCGGTATCAAGGCGACGTCGGCAACGGAACAGCCGGGGCTTTCCCCCGTAAAGGTCGCGGTTATCAAATTACCGCTACGCTTCATGGCAGTTACAGGCGACAGCGGGCGATGATGTCTGTATTGTCATGGAGCGCGCCGATGATTCTGCGACCGTATATAACGGCAGCGGAAAACACCGGTTGCGCGTGGAGTTTCGCGGTTTCGGACACCGCGCCGTTCTCGAACAATATGCCCATGCCGCGAAACTCCGCTGTAATTTGCGAAGCAAATTACGCCTTGTTTTTCCCCCCTTACCGTACTATACTGGCGTTCGTATGAATTCTTTGCCGGCGCTTGATACTGACAATACGAGACAGCCTTTCGCGCTTCCCGCCTCCCCGCAAACTTCGCCTCTATTGACAATAGCCATA
>JAIRSC010000004.1 GCA_031255645.1 Treponema sp.
TCGCTATGAATCAAAGGCTTTCTTGACCGGCTGCGGAGCTGCGAATTCGGACAGTCAGGCGCGCTTTTCGGGGAAGCAAATCCTGCCGGCGGCCTCTCCGGGGGAGCCGGGAACGGCATGTTAAGCTGCCTGGAACAAATGGACCCCTTTTGCCGTCATACCGGCGCGGGCGATGGCGGAAGGCCGCAAAGCCGGAGAGACCACCGGTCCGGAAATTACGAAAAACTATACGGTGAGAGACGCTCTCGCCGGGCAGTCTGTTGCGCTTGTGGATTTTTGCACCATCAGCAACGCAAAAATTCTGATTGTCCTGCGTACGTGGGGATGGGTCCGCTTATTCATTTCTTCGTGTTCCTTTGTGCGCTGCCGCCCTTGGCGGCTTGGTGGTTAAATTCTTGTTTCCGGTTACCTGTCCCATAGTACGTAGTACTGAATGGGTAGTAGGGGGTGTATAGTATAGAGTACGGAGTATTCAGTCTCGAACTTGGAGTACCGAGTATGAAACCTAAAGTACGTAGTATTGAGGGAATAATGAGTAGTGTATAGCATAGAGGTGATAGTCTGAAATAGGGTTGATATGAATTATCGATGCTATATTATAGTGTGTCCTTGTAGCCATAGCCCCTACATATAGCGGACGAAGGCTAACAGGCGTTGACATCAACCCTCTTTGCGACTATCACCAGTATAGAGTACGGAATAGTACTGAATATAAGATAGGGAGTATGGGGGGAGGTATAGTGCTTTTATTTGGGGCTGTTCCAAGGCTTCAGTTTTTGGAACAGGCTCACTTATCAATTAATGCTCCTCTTGATAACTAACGAAAGTGAAAAGTCGCCGAAGATTATAACAAAGCGGTCTACGATATTTATGGGGATTCGGGAAAGAATATTCGTTATAAGAGTGGGCGGTCCGCTGCGAAGAAAACCTATTTTGAACGTGTCTTCCGGGCTGTAATTCAGTTTGTTTCCAGGAGGACGTCGTAAAGGATAAAGTCGATAATCCCCCCAAGAACGCTGACCGCTATACAGGCGGTCAGGTAGAGGAGAAGGAGCGACGCGAAGGCGCTGATAAACGTTTCCGGCGGAAAACGGGACATTCCGCGTCCGGGAAGTGAGCCGGTTCCCGGCCCGGCCGAATCGCCCAGTGCTTTGTCCGGCTTCATCAGCCATATCAAAAGAACTTCCGTTAAACACAAAGAGCCGGGTGCTGTTGTCCCTGAAAAAAGGGCGACGGTGCTCAACGTCGCCACGGCTATTCCGGAAACGGGCCTGGCGGCAAAGGCGACGGCGCAGGTAAAAACCGTATCGAGAAACAGGGCAGTTTAAAGATAAACACGCTTAGGGTATTAAGAAGGTAATTTCCCCCTATGGCCAGGGCACAGATGACAACAAGTTTTATTCCCCAGGTAAGGATCTTCGCAATCATACCGGGAAAGTATATTATAAAGAGCGATGTTCTTGAAGCGGAAGCTGCTGTTCTTTACGGGTGTGGTTTTCTTTTTTTTGCGGGCGGCTGCGCCTCGCGGGACGGTTCCGGCGGGTCGGCGATCCATGAAATAGCGGCGCACTGGGCGGCCATTGAGCGGAGCTTTTTGGTGGGCGACACTCCGCCGCCGTTTCTCGCGGAGGAAATCGACGGGTTTTCCGCCTCGGTAGACGCCTTTCTCAATTCACGAATCTACCATATGTACCGCTACGTCCCCCTTCCCCGAAGCAAAGGGATCACGGCCTTTTTCGGCCACCCGCCGCCCAACGAATGGGAAGAAGCCCAATCCGTCAAAGTTCTGGTTGTTTCGTTCAAAGAGGCGCTGGAGCGCGGCGACAGGATGGCGGCCCTCGCCCTGCTTATGGATATACACGAATCGCTGATTTACTGGCAGCGCCTTGGTCTGGAACCGATTCCGTTTTTTCCCGCGCCCTGGTTCTGGCCCAGGAAGAGGAACGTTTCCGTATCGTCGGGGAGTTCTATGACACGGTGGCCCAGGATCTGTGATACCTGGCATTGCGGGTCGGCAAGATCGGCCGGACAGAAAACGACGCGGAACGGGAAAGCCTGTGCCGGGAAGTCGCCACGGTGCAGGAAAAATTGATGGGCTGGGTACGGGATATCTGTAACGGCCTTGTGCCGCCGGACTTCCGTTTTCTGGGGCTGCCCGACGCTCTAAGGCGGCTCTGTTACGACTTTGGCGACAGGACGGGAATAGACTGCCGTATAGACGTGGCGGAACATTTTTGCCTTGTGCCGATGAGCGAAGAGATGCAGTTACAGATTTTCAGGATTGTACAGGAAGCCCGGAACAACGTGGAAAAATAAGCCTGGGCATCGGAAGCGGTGGTGACGCTTCGGAACTCGGACGGGAACGCCGGTTCCGCCGAAGGCAAGGCCCGAAGCCTTTTTGTCAGCGTTTCCGACGACGGCCGCGGATTTCCCGATCTTAGGGATTCGGGATTCCCGGCGCAACCGGTGCGGATCAAATTCGACGCTTCCCCGGCGGGCGTGCCGGACTGTCTGGGCCTGCGGAGTATGTACGAACGCTACGCGATTCTTAAAGGTTCCCTTACCGTTGAAAGCGAACAGGGCGAGGGAACCATAATATGCCTGGAAGCGCCGCTGAAAGGAGGCTCTGATGAATGATTCCCTGAAACCGGAAAAAACGGCGGTTCTTCTTGTCGAAGATCATCCCCTTACGCAGTACGGTCTTGAGTTTATCGCGTTTCTTGAGCGCTTCTGTAAAACCGCCGGACTTGCCGCGCCAGCGATCCTTGTATGTTCCGTTTTTGAAGACCGTTCCGCGTAAGGACGGCCCTGCGGATGGGCGCTTCGGGCTATGTATCCAAATCGGCAAGCGAAAAAGAATTCCTTTGCGCTGTCCGGCGGGGAATATATCCCACTGGCAACAAGTTAAGGGCTAGACCCCAGGGCATCGACATTTACTTTTCCGTAGGGAGGTTAGGTATGGTATAATAAGCCGTCATAATTTCTTGAGAGGGAAAGATGAAAAGCATAAACGTGCGCGATCTGGCGCGGGTCGCGGACTATCTGGAACAGATAAACGATCCGC
>JAIRSC010000117.1 GCA_031255645.1 Treponema sp.
CTTGGGGTCGTGTTGAAACGGGCCCGGTATTTTATCACGCTGGGTGGAAATTTTCTCGACAGGCCCGACAATCCCCGCCGCCTGCGGCGGATACTCGCCGATGAGGAAGACGCGCTGCAACTTCCGTTATTCGAATTTTAGCGTTGAATTTCAGGCGGCGCTTAAATTTCGGACACAGGCGGACACAGGCGGATATACGGGGCATGGAGGGAGCGCGCATGATCCAGGAAGAGCTTTTTCGCGCGGAAGAAACGGAAGACCGCCGCGCCGGAGATTTGGAACGGATACTGGAACGTCTGGGGGATATTTCTCCCGACGCGCGCGACGACGCGGTCAACGCCCTGCTTAGCGAACAGCTTCCGGAGGCCGTAGTCCGGCGTTTCGCGGCAAAGGTACTGAACGCGGCGGAAACGGCGGGGGCCGAAACGGAAAACGGCCGCCGCGCCGCCGAAAAGGCCCGAACCGACAGGCTCGATTCCGACACCGGAAAAATTCAGGCCGCCGCCTACAAAACCCTTCGGGAATTTGACCGTCTGCGGGGCCTGCTCCGGTTTAAGCCGGAAGCCGAAGGCCGCTATACCGCCCGCTGCGCCCCGGATCATTTTGTCCTGCCCCTGCTGGCCGATCATTTCAGCGCCCGTTTTGCTGATGTCCCCTGGGCCGTAATCGACGAAAAGCGCCGCCTGGTTCTGCGCGGCGGGAAAGGCGGGACGGAGATTGCCGCCGTGGACAGCGAATCCACTGGGGGAACGCCCGCGCCCGCGCTTGATTCGTGGGAAGCGCTCTGGCGGACCTTTCACCGCGCGGTCAACAACGAAGACCGGAACAACCCGGCCTTACAGAGACAGTTTATCCCCGGACGCTACCGGAAATACCTGACCGAATTTTTCTAACACTCTAGTGTTCTATCCAATACAGATTCAACAAGGCCCTCTTCTGTAAGTAAAAGCCCACTCTGATAGTTTTGACCGAATCAGAGAGTGTATATTGTCAAAATCCACGTCGCCGGGATTCTGGCAGGCATACCCACGAAAAAAGCAGCGCGGGGTGGCCGCAAAAACCGGCCCGAACTTGTTCCGGGACGGGTTTTTGCGGACAGGCCCCCAGACTTTTTCGTTTGCCTGCCTCAATAATAAGCGACGTGGATTTTGCCGGCATTACGTTATTTGATTTGGACAGAACTCTAGTGTTTTAGGACTGTTCCATAGATTGCCTTTTTTGACTAAACTCCGGGTATGGCAGATCTTCCCTTTCGGGGCCGCCGGGCCCTGGTGCTGGGCGGGAGCGGCGGCATAGGCCGGGCCGTCGCCTTGGGCCTGGTAAAACAGGGCGCGGCGGTTACGATAACCGGGGGCGGTTCCAGGGAACGGCTGGACGCCGCGCTGGCCGGGCTGCGGGCCGGCGGAACGGCTTCGGGTTTTCTTTGCCGTATCGGCGGCCCGGACGGAATCCCGGTCGAACAGGCGGTCCGGCTTGTCGTGGAAAAAGCCCCGGATATCCTTGTCTGCGCCTGGGGGCCCTTTAAAAAGGCTCCGCTGCGGGAAACGGACGCCGAAACATGGCGGTTTTTGACGGAATGTAACCTGATTTTTCCCGCACTCCTGATTTCTTCGCTGCTGGGTGATATGCTTATAAAAGGCTGGGGACGAATTTTGCTTTTCGGGGGTACCGGAACGGATCAAATTCGGGCTTATACCACCACCGCCGCGTATTCGGCGGTAAAAACCGCCCTCGGCGTGGCGGTTAAATCCGCCGCCAGGGCCGTTAAGGATGCCAACGTAACCTGCAACATGATTTGTCCGGGGCTTACGGATACGGAATACTGCGGCGAAGAAGACAAAAACTACAACAGGGAACACAGCCCTGGGGGAAAGGTCCTTGTACCGGAGGATATCGCCGAACTGGCTCTGGAAATACTTAAAAACCCCGGAATAAACGGCGCCGTTGTACCCATTGACAGGGGAGTTTCATTATAGCATGATTTCTCTGTCGATTTTGGTTTTGAGAAAACGGCCCTGAATACAGGTTTTTGAAAATCTCCCGGAGCCTGAAAGCCGCCGGGAACTTCAAAAGCCGGACAAGGCAGGGGATTTGACAAAACCGCCCGAAAGCGCTAGTATATAATTAGCTAAAATCTGCCGATATTGTATAGTGGCGGCTTTACTTGTGAAGGATAGCGAGATGACAAACAACGATATAGTCAACGGGTTTGACGACGAAAAAGACGAAAGCCTCAAAATCAAGCTCCAAAAGGTGGACGCGATTGAAGGCTGCCTGGTTCTTTCTTTGACCGGGTATATTGACACGTATAATTCCAACTATTTTCAGAAGCGTGTCCAAAAAGCCATTGAAGGCGGGTTTATCCGGCTGGTAGTTCAGTGCGGTGGACTCAACTATGTATCGTCAACCGGCATCGGGTCTTTCACCGCCTTCCTTAAATCGGTTAAACCCCGCGGCGGGGATTTGGTTCTTCTGGAAATCCAGCCCAAGGTGTACGAGGTGTTCCAGCTTTTGGGGTTTTCCCAGTTTTTTAACATCAAGGATAATCTGGACGATTCCATCAACTTTTTCAGAAGCGGCGCGGCCTCCGAAGCGGTGTCCGTTTTTCCGAAGGTGTTTTCCTGCCCCATTTGCTCGAAAAAACTCAAGGCGCTCAAAGCCGGCCGTTTCCGCTGCTCCGAATGTAAGACGATTCTTGCCATCGACGACGCCGGTCAGGTTTTTCTCGGTTAGGCAATGGCGGAAAACAGAATAGAGCAATACCTTATAGACTTTAAGTTCAATTATCAGGAAATCGGTAAAAATATATGGCTTCTCGACGATTCCGAACAGGGCTTTGAGGGAATCGCGATTATGCTAAACGAGCCCCTGGTTGTTTTTCGTTCCATCGTTATGGATGTTCCCTCGGAAAACAAACTTGAGCTTTTCGAGAAGCTTTTGGAGCTTAACGCGTCCGACCTGCTTCACGGGGCTTACGGTCTCGAAAATGAGAAAATCGTCCTTATAGATACTCTGGAATATGACGGCATGGATGTAAATGAATTCCGGGCAACCCTGGATTCTTTCAGCCTTGCCCTGACCCAGCATTATCCTGTTTTGTCCAAATACAGGAGCTGTCGTTAACACGTTGTGTTAACGTTCAATTTACGGCGGCGGTTCCGCCGTTTTTAGGGGAGTCAACAATGGGTATATTTTCCAGGCTAAAAACTCTTATCTCATCCAATGTCAACGACATGATAAGCAAGGCGGAAAATCCCGAAAAGATGCTTAACCAGCTGCTTATAGACATGAACGAGCAGCTTATTGAGTCGAAAAAGGCCGTCGCCCTGGCCATAGCGGACGAAAAAAAGCTTGAGCGGGAAACGCGGAACCAGGAAAGCCAGACCCATGAATGGGAACGAAAAGCCATGCTTGCCGTCAAGGCCGGCAAGGACGACCTCGCGAAAGAGGCGCTGCTCCGCAAACAGGAACATGAAAATCATCACGCGGAATACAAAAAGCAGTGGGACGCCCAAAAAGCTTCCACGGATCAGCTCAAGGAAGCCCTGAGGGAGCTTCAAAACAAAATCGAGGAAGCCCAGCGGAAGAAAAACCTTCTTGTCGCCAGGGCAAAACGGGCCGAAGCCCAGAAAAAGATACAAACCACCATGTCAAGCGTATCGGGAAACCGTTCCGCGTTTGACACCTTTGACCGCATGGCCCAAAAGGTCGATCAACTGGAAGCCGAAGCCGAGGCGGCAAAGGAGCTGGAGGATTTTTCGTCCAGCAACAACCTGGAAAAACGCTTCGCGGAGCTGGAAAAATCAGACTCTTCCGCGGATCTGCTTCTCGCGGATCTAAAAGAAAAAATGAAGGCCCTCCCCGAAAAAAGCGAATAGGGCCCGGATTGAAAATCGTTCTTGTCCATTATCACCTTAAGCCCGGCGGGGTCACCACGGTTGTACTGCACCAGGCCCGGGCCCTGATCGAGGCGGGCGACGAGGTTCTGATTATAAGCGGCGAGGAACCCCGGGTTCCGCTGCCCGTCGAACCCGGCGCGCCGGATCAAACGGCCCTAACGGTAAAAGTGGTTCCCGAACTCCACTACGACCAGTGGCGTCCCGCGCCGGGACGGGATATCGCCGGAGCCCTGCTGGAAGCGGTCAAATCGGTCTGGAACGGGGCCGATGTTTTTGTCGTTCACAACCCCCTGATACGGAAAAACAGCGCCCTCCTTGGCGCGCTGAAAAAGCTCGGCCGGACGGAACGCCTGCTCCTTCAAAACCACGACCTCGCCGAAGACTTTCGGCCGGACGTGTACGCGAATGAGGAATACCCCGAAAACTGCCATTACGCGGTTATCAACAGCCGGGACTATAGCTTCCTGCTCCAGTCCGGCCTGAAACGCGAAGGGCTTCATCTGATTCCCAACGAAGTGCGCTCCATCGCCGCCGATCCCGGCGTCGAACGCAGACGCTACCTGTATCCGGTACGGGGGATCAGGCGGAAAAACCTCGGCGAGGCCCTTCTGCTTTCGCTTTTTATCCCCGAAGGCAGAACCGTCGCGGTAACCCAGCCCCCCACGACCGAACGGGACACGGGCATTTACCTGCGCTGGAAAGAGCTCGCCGGGGAACTGGGACTTCCCGTAGAATTTGAAGCCGGAACCAAAACCGGTTTTTCCCGGCTGTTGGGAAGCGCCGCCGCGGCCGTTACGACATCGGTAAAAGAGGGTTTCGGCTTTTCATTCCTTGAACCCTGGACGGCGGGCCTTGCCGTAGCCGGGCGGCGCATCGGCTATGTATGCGCCGACTTTGAGGAAGCGGGGCTGCGCTTCGACGCTTTTTACGATTCCATCGGCCTTCCAAAATGTGAAACCACCAGGGATTATCCCGAACAGTTCAGAACCAGGCTGGAACAGGCCGTCAACGCCCTGTACGCCGCTTTCGGCAGGGAAACGCCCGGCGCGATTGAAGCGGCGATACAAAATTTCGCCTCCTTGCTGCCGGACTTCGGCGCGATGGACGAGCCCATGCAGGAAGACTTTATCAGGCGCGCCGCCGCGGACGGCGGGCTTCGTTCCGCCCTCGCCGAAATCAATCCGTTCCTCAAGGAATTTTCCGAATGGACGCCCGATCCTTCACTTGTCGAAGCGAACCGCGAGGTTGTCCTTTCATATTATTCGCGGGAACGAATCACAAAAATACTCCGCGAAAGCTGCCGGGCCGCGACGGTTCCCGTTGTCCAGTCGATATCGCGTTCCAGGCTTCTGGAACTCTTTCTCGATCCCTCCCGTATTTCACTTGTCGGTATTGCCCGGTGAAGGAAACAAAACGCCTTGAGAGCCTTATCCGCCAAAAATCGTCCCCGCTTCTCCCGATCAGGGCGGAGCTGCCTTCCGGGTGGGAGGCTCTGGTCCCGAAAAAAGGCGGGGGCCGGGCCGCGCCGGAGACGCCCGGCGTCAGGGCCTTTATCTTCGACCTTTACGGAACCCTGTTTGTTTCCGGCGCGGGAGAAATAGGCGCGGCCAACGAAGCGCCCGGCCGGGACCCGCTCGCCCCGGACGAGTGGGACGAGCGGGAGAAGCGGGCCGAAGATACGGCCCTTGTTTCGATGAAGCGTTATTTTCAGGGCGCGGTAACGGCCTTTCACGAAAAAGCGAAGGCCGCGGGCACTATGTTTCCGGAAATCCGGGTGGAGGAAATCTGGACCGGCTATAAAGGCCCGGTCCCGGCGGGCTGGGGGCCGGTTTCGTCCGTCCGGGAACTTGCCCTGCTGTACGAACTTGCCCTTAACCCCGTCTACCCCATGCCCGGCGCCGGGGAAACCATCGGCGGGCTTGTGGAACGCGCCTGTGTTCTTGGAATAATTTCCAACGCCCAGTTTTTTTCCCCGCTCCTTTTCGGCGCTTTTTTCGGGAAAAGCCCCCGGGATATGGGCTTTGATCCGGAACTGCTTGTCTGGTCCTTTGAGGAAGGAGAGGCAAAGCCCTCCGCCCGGCTTTTTGAAAAAGCCGCGGCCCGGCTTGCCGGCCGGGGCATAAAGCCGGACGAAACCGTTTATGTGGGAAACGACATGAAAAACGACATGGTCCCGGCGGCGGCGGCGGGCTTCAGGACCGCCCTGTTCGCGGGGGACAGCCGTTCCCTGCGTCTGCGGGACATGACGCCGCGGACAAAAACAAACGCCGGTGAGCGGGCTGTCCCGTCCTTTGTGATTCGGGATTTACAATCCCTGACGGAAATCCGATAATAAAACGATGTCCAAACTGGAATTGCTAAAACTGCTTGTTGGGGTAATCAGTTCCTGGCAGGTTATAGCGGTTACGATAGTCCTTGTTCTCTATTTTATGCTTGTTTTTCACGTAGCCCGGCTGTACCACAGGCCCAGAGCCTTCCCGTCCGGCGCGAAAAAAAGAAGGCAGAAACCCGAACCAGCCCCCGAACCAGAGATAAGCGACGAAGAAAGCGACGCTCTCGGCCTTGACGGGTAATGAGCGCTCCTAAAGACCGATAATCCCCTTTGCGATAAGCTGGGCAAGACTGTATTTCCGTTCCATCGTCATATCCGCGTCTTCGCGGATAAAGGTTTCAAACTGGGCCCTGTAGGATTCCGGAAGAACCGGAAGTTCGAGTACCTTTTTCGAATAGCCCCGGTGGGAGGGCTCGAAACAGCGGTTAACGCAGAACAGAACAAGGCAGGCGGTTTTGATGAACAGGGCGGACGATACAAAATAGTGAAAATTGTCGTTATTCATAAGGGCCGCCCCCAGATCGCTTAACAGATGCTCCATCTTCGACTGGTTCAATTCCCTTATCCGGTTCCAGAAATCGTCGCCCAGGGAAGCCAGCCGCTTTCGTATTCCGTCGATCCAGCCGCTCCGCGAAAAAAGTATTTCGCCGTTGGCAAGGCGGTAATAGGCGTAGGTTCCCGAATCCTTGATAAGCCAAAGAAGTTCCCGCTTTGTGTCCGCTATCGAGACGAGTTCTTCGATATTTTCAAGAGGCTTGAATTCAAAACGAAGCGGAATATCCCCAATCAAAAACCGGTCTTTGCCGCCGTTTATGGAGGTTTCAAAAGCCGTCGTGTCCGGGCCATAGAGCCGGGCCCGCTCTTCCGGGGAAGGAATCGTTCCCGTATAGTACACGTCCAGAATCAGGGCAAAATACGGATCCAGCAGGGACGCGCCGGCGGCTTCGTTAAGGGAGATACATTCCACGACCGGCCACTGTGAAAGAAGTCCGCTAAACCGGGACGCCAGTACCCTGGCTTTGTGTTTCATGCTACTATTCTATCATGGAAGGAAGCCTGTGAAAACAGACCGCGCCGGATTTTTTTTGTTTGCCGTCCTTGTCCCCCACAGAAACGCCGTCTTTGTTATTGAACAATTCCGCCAAAAGCTTTTCGCCGCCGGTTTTGACGGCGCTTTTTCGTTTCCCGCCGCCGCCCCCCTGGCCCTGCTTTCCCGGCCCCTTGCGGGCGCGGAACTTAAAGCGGCCGCGGCGGACCTGCGAAAGCTTCTTGGAAGCGGAAAAATCACCCTTGCCGCCGCGCCGAAAGAATCCCCGGCCCTTGCTGCCGATTCCTTCTCTCCGGAGGGGCCGTCGTTTTTCGGCCCCCGCCTTGACATGCCTTTTCCGGCGCTTCCGGCATCCGCCGTCCTTGCCCGGCGGGAAAAGCCCGTCCTTGCCCCGGCCGTTCTGGGGCGCGGCGGCGCGGAACGGCCCTGCCCGGCGGCCGAGCTGCCTTCCCCGCCGGAACTGTCGTTCAGGGCCGCCGCCCTCGCGAACCTCGGCGTATATCCCGCCGGGAACGGAGAAGCGGATTATTCATACACATGGGAGATGGGCCGGCTTTACTGGCTGCCCAATCCGGCGAAGATCGCCCCGGACAGCTAAGGAGGCGGAACATGGACGACGTTTTTCGTATTTCGGACGGCAGGCTTCTTGTCAACATCAAGGCCGTTCCCGGCGCGTCAAAAACCGAAGCGGCGGGCGTCAAGGACGGCAGGCTCCGTATCCGTATCGCCGCCGCGCCGGAAGACGGCAAAGCCAACGGCGCCCTTGCCGCGTTTCTCGCGAAAGAGCTCGGCTGTCCCAGGCGCGGCGTGGCGATTGTGTCGGGGGAAAAATCACGGCTAAAAACCGTCGCCCTGCCCCCGGATACCGAGACAAAACTGCGGGCTTTGGCGGCGCGATAAAAAACGTTTTCCGGCGCTTTCCCGGCGCGATGCCAGCGGGAAACCGCTACTTAAACAGGCTTTGCAGTTCCGCCGCGGCGTGCCGTTTGACCCGCGCGGGAAAATCCGTAGCCCCGAAAGCCCGCAGAAGCCGTATCCCCGCGTCGCTTAGGGGAGGCCCGGAAAAACGGCACAGGTTCTTCGTTGCCGTCGCCGCGGCCATCAGCGCGGAGGGATCCTGCGTGGCGTTGTCCGGCGCAAGAAGAAACGTAAAGGCCCGTATCGCGTCTCCGCCGGGATCAACGCCGATCCGGCCCAAAGCCTCACAGCAGGCGGATTTTATAATGGGTTCGGGGTCTTTGGAAAACAGCGAAGCCAGAAAGGGCACCGTTTCCCGCGAGCCAAGATAGCCCAACAGCCGGATAAACTCCGCCCGCTCCCCGATCTGGAGCAGGGGTCTGACCGGCGAATAGGTCGGACTAAGGGAAATTCCCGCCATTTCCATAAGATAGGCGACATATTCAGACTCGTCTTCCCCTATCTGCCCCTGCTTAATCGACGCTTCTATCGCGTCGTGCATGGTTTTTATCACCACCGGATCGAAGCGGCCGCCGCCGATCCTGGCCCACGACGAGGGCGGCGGATTCCCCAGGCCGTAGGAACCTTCCGGTATCGGGCCGTAGATGGAACGGCGTATGTTCCGCTTTCGCTCCTCAATGCGGTAGGCGTGAAGAATCCGGTCGGTTCCTCCCGAATAAAGGTAGCCTTCGTCGCTGAACGAGGGAATCGCCGCGGCCCCGGTAATGCGGAGTATCCAGAGCCGGCTCCCGTCGGAAGCCCGGAAACCGGAAACCCCCTTGGCGGAAAGCACGTAGACGCCCCGCTCGTCAAACTGCATCGCCGCCCAGTACGGGCCAAGATTGCCGTCTCCCCGTTCGGCCCTGGTCTCGTGGCTGTCGCCGGTCCAAAGCACATCGGCGCCGGGCACGGACAACAACTGTACCCTGCCGTCCCGAAGCGTCACGGCGGCGTGTTCTTTCCAGCTTATCGCGGCGACGGGAGTCTGCGACAGCGAAGGAAGGGATTCGCTTGTCAGGGCGGAATTTCCATCCCGGTATACGTGATCAATGGCCCCGGAAGCGTAAAACAGATAAAAGGAATCTTTTCTGCCGGCGCCTTCCAGGGGAACAATATGGAGCGGTTTTTCCTGCAGTTGAAGGCGTTCGATATGGCTCAAGTGGCTTACCAGGACAAATTCATTGCTGTCCAAAACCATCGCCAGCCCGCCCCGGCGATCCAGCACGGGAGAAACAAAGACCGGACTTCCCAGATCCCTCATCCACAGGGAATAACCCGAGGCGGTACGGCAGTATATCTTACTTCCCACCGGAATCAAAAGGCGGCCGTCCCAGCCGACAACAATAGGCGCCGTTATCGGAGACCCAAGATCGAGCTTCCACAATTCCCGGCCCACCCTGTTAATCGCGATAACCGTTCCGCTGACGGTACACACATAGCTGGTCCCTTCCCGCGCCCTGGTTACATAGGGGGTCAGCTCTTCACCGGCCTGGTAAGTCCAAAGCCAGCTTCCCAGCCTGCTGTAGGATTTAATATACCCCTGTTTCAGCACGACAACAGCCGATTCGGCCTGGAGAAAGGGAAGGCCGATAACGTCCCCCATAAGATCCTGTTCCCAGATTGGTTCGGCGCTTACCGGAGGTTCGGCGGTTCTGGATTGGGCCTGAAGCAGCGCGGGGGGAAACAGCAAACCCACGAAAAAAATAATTTTCCACGGCTGTTTTAGCATAGTTTTCGTAATCTCCATATAGAACTATTTAATACGGAACAGAATAAAAAATAAAGCCCTGCAAAGGGAGCCTGTCCCAAAACCAATTGACTGTGCGCTGCAAACTGAAGTTTTGGGAAAGCCTCAAGGTTCATCTTCTTTTGAACGCCTTCCAGGGATTGATTCCGAAACGCGCCACGATATAGAGCCAGCCCATGGCGAAACCCGAAAGATGGGTAAGATGGGCGACGCCCGGCTGGGAACCGGTAAAGAAAAAGAAAAACTGCAGGGCCGTATAGCCCACAACCATCACCGGGGCGCGGAGCGGAAGTATCCCCCATATATAGATAATCGAATCCGGGAAAAAGGTCGCGTAGGCCAGTTCCACGGCGAAAAGCGCCCCGGAAGCGCCGAGAAGCATGATGTTAAGGCCGGTAAGGCAGTAAAACCCGAAAGAAATTACCCCCGCCAGGGTTCCGGTAAGAAGGTAATAGAGGAGAAACTCGGAACTGCCCAGCCGGCGCTCAAGCTGATAGCCGAACATAAAAAGGCCCAGCATGTTGAAAAGAAGATGCTGCCAGCCGGCGTGGGCGAACATATAGGTAACAAACTGCCAGACCCAGCCGGCGCGCACAAAGGGCGGGAACAGGGCCAAAATATAGGTAAGCTGGGGAAAAATCCTTCTTTGGGAAACAATAAAAATCAGAACGTTGATCCCGATAAGATAAAAAACCACCGACGAAAAACTATAGCGGAAAGGCTTACGCAAAATATTCATATCTACAAACATAAACATTCTCCGGCCCTCTGGCAAGGGAGTTTTTGGCGGAGCTTTCCCCGTTTTCGCCGATAATTACCAATAGAAGATGACGGATTTTTTCAGGCGGACAGTTCCGGTTTTTCTCGTTTTCCTCGCCGCCGGCGCGGGCGCCCAGGACGCGCTTCGGGGCGAAGTACAGCTTGAGCTTGAACCGGTGTACGGCTTTTTGGTCGACGAGCTTCCCGAAGGGATGGTTCGTTCCGGCGCGATGGAAGCGCCCCTGGACTACAACGAAGCCAGACGGCGGGCCGCCCGGGAAGCGGCGGTCTTTTTCGGCGGGATGATCTACGGCTGGTCGTTCCACTACGACATCGGCGAACGGGCCAGGGGTATCGAGGAAAAGCTTGAACTGAGCCCCCTGGGAAGCGTCGCCGAGGACGATCCGCGCTTTGAAATAACCGATACCCGGCTTAAGGAAACGCGGCTCTACCTGTGGGCGGATTACCGGCCCGGCGAAGAACAAAAACGCCGCCTTGCCATGTGGAAAACGGGGCTTATCCGCGGCGCCCAGGGCCTGGGCCACAGCCCGCTCGGCTACGCTCCCCCGCCGGACGCTTCCCCGGACACCGAAGATTCCGCCGAACCGGCCTGGCTCGCGGTAAAAAAGACGGCGCTGGAAGACGCGGCGCGGGCGGCGATTCGGGCAATGCTCCGGGCCGCTGAACGGAACCGGCCCAAAGAAGCGTCCGGCTTTATCAGCCTCGCCGCGTTCCCCCGCTTCTGGCTGGACAAGGGCCAGTGGGCGGCATCGGGGCGGTTTTTGGTAAAGATCACGGAGATAAGGGCATTTGGGGCATATTAAAGCCCACAGCGCCCGTGTCCGGGGCTGGTGGGCATCTTTGTAGTATAACAAGGCGGCAGGTTAACACAGCGCCCGTACTCTGAACGGGCGCACGAAGACGAAACCGGCGGGGCCTGTCCATGGGAACGGCGCGAAGGGTTCGTGTCGTTCCCATGGACACCCACCTCCGCTTTTTCTCTGGGTGCGCCCGTTATATTCGCCGGGCGCTGTGCTATTTCGCAGTCCATGATACAAAGGCGTCCGCCGGTCGATGGTTACGGGCGCTGTGGGGTACGGTGGGCCTTTCTCGGTATCAAGGCGATGTCGGCAACGGAACAATTGGGCCTTTCCGCGTAAAAGTTGTACGCGGTCGTAAAAAGAGCCCTTGCGCTCCATGGTATTTACTGACAATAGGGGCAGGGAAGGCGGATTGCGCCCGCAGGGCGGCGGCAATTACGTGGAGTTTCGCGG